>NZ_JACGVK010000135.1:0-279560 GCF_014077185.1 Colwellia sp. MB02u-10 | reverse complement strand
CTGAACAGTGTTATCCGTAAGGCCATTAAAAAGCGTAAACTATTTCCGCATGATGATTCGGCTAAAAAAGTTATCTATTTAGCGATTGAACAAGCATCTAAAAAGTGGACGATGCCGATAAGAAACTGGAAAACGGCCTTGAATCGTTTTATGATTGAATTTGAAGACCGTTTGAAAGATGTTATTTAAACCTGGCAGTTACACAAAATCTGTTACAGGCTCTTTTTGATGTGACTTAATCGAGCGAAGACCCTGTAACAGATTTTGTTACAGGGTCCGAGCGAAATAAATTTGTCTTTTGCTCGTTTTCTTTAGTTAACTATGTTTACTCAGTTACGGATACAAAACCTAATCCAAACTAAATTTTTGCTAGTTGAAGTCAATGTCCGCAATGTGGCCAGCCTGTGTGAAAATTATTTCAAACTTGCGTAATTGGATAATATCAACGTAAAAAGGCTCCATAGATTAAATTCTGTAGTACGTTTGAGGTAATAAAACCACCTGTTAATTCACGTAGCGTCGCATAAAAAATTTACTTTGAGAGTTTTCACACAGCCTGTGGCAAAAATGATCATGTCTCGATAGTGCACATTGGCGAAGTAAATATTTGCATTTTTATTTAATATTCGAAATTATTAATTGTATGTCTTCGCTTTAATTCCACCTAACTATGGGGTTTACATTGATCACTTACGTTTTAAATAACAATATAAATAGATAGATTACGTCGGTTAATACTTTTGGCCCATTTACTGAGTCTACGGTCATACTTTTTTTGGCATTTGTATTTTTTAAGTCTTCTGTCATAACCAATTCGTTTATCTATGATATACACACCGCCAATACAAACAGTTTGTATTGCTTTATCTGATACACCCTGTTTTGAGTTTCTGTCCATAGATTACTCTTTTTATTCTGTTACTTTGATTATAGCTACAGTTGAGAAAAAAAAACAAAAAAACACTAAGATGACAACTAGAATGAACGTTATTTTTAAATCAATTAAAGAGCAAAAGTCAAATTTTCCTGGCCTTTTTTTCAACTGTTTTCACAACATTAAAAACAACGCCCCCTATGGAAAGCTGTTCGTTTACCATTGCCGTTCGCCTTGTTAGTGAAGATTGTAGTAAGAGAAACCGTTCGGAACTCATGTAGACACATCTTCATTAGATCTAAAAGGCTTGCGCGATCATATTGCTCTTTTCTAGCTCAGTTGATACCCATAATATTTGAATTTTTTTACTCTAAGTATTGAGACATTTCGCCTCCGTTAACTTGGTGTAAATGTAATGAACATTTCACAGGATTTTTATGTAGTAGAAAGACTACTTGGTGTTTTTTTGTTTATTATTTCTGGTTATTTCTGGTTATTTCATTATTTAAACTAGTACTCTTTTTTAGAAAATGTCAGCTTTATAAGACAAAGTAGTCATTAAAATATAGAACTGATACTTCAATTTTATGTCTGCAAAGTGGCCAGTCTGTGTGAAAACTATTTTGAACTGGTGTAATTAGATAATATCAACGAAAAAATACGCTGTAGATTAAATTCTGTAGTACGTTTGATAACAAACCACCTGTTAATTTACGTAGCGTCGCATAAAAAATTTACGCTGGGAGTTTTCGCACAGCCTGTGACAAAAGTGATCATTAGAAGCCAATCTCGTTTAGTGCTTGGTAGTCTCACACATTATACGTAGTCACATATGATGTTAATTTTTCTCACCTCGTGACGCGATTCTCATTTTTTATGACACCTCTACACAACAGGTTCTAATGTACGCTTGCAGGTAAAAGACATTTCAGGACGGGACAAGGTAAACAAAAAGGCCGAGTAAGTTATAAATTACTCGGCTTTTTTTGTTTTGCTTTGCTTTGTTCTACTATTTTGTAGGTATAGCGCTGTTTTATTTTTTACCTAATAGGGTGAAAATTTTCTTGGCAATGTCAGTGTTGTCTTGAAAACCTGAAAACATTTCACTGCCTTTGCCAAAGGCAAATACAGGCACATCGATACCGGTATGTGTACCTGAAGGACTAATTGAACCCCAACCTGTGTTGGTTTTTACATCAATAATTTTGGTAATAACATTAAGTACAGACTGGTATGGTCTAGGTTTTCTTTTACTTTTTTTCACATCAGCAGCTAATAATTTAAATTGCTTAACAATCTGGTGATCAGCAAGTTTAGCTTGTTGTAAATTTTCCATGTTTGAGGCTGTTATTTTAAATGACAGCAATTCACCCAGTTGTGTCAGAGATAATTCCTTATCCATAAAACGTTTTGCTATTGTTTCTGGTGACACGGTCATGCTGCGTAAAAATTCAGGCTTCCATAAATATTTACTGTTGATATTAGCGTTAGAACGTTCAGTTTTTTTACCAATACTTAAGCCTCCAGTACTATGATCTGCTGTGATCACCACTAAGGTATCTGGATGTTCTTTAACATAAGTTTCAAGGTATTCTAAGGTTTTGGCTAAATCGTCCATTTCATGCATAGCGGCGGCAATATCTCGAGCGTGTCCGCCATAGTCAATTTGGCTACCTTCAATTAACATGAAGTAGCCGTTATCATTTTCTAATTGCTTTGTTGCCGCTTGTGTCATCATGGATAAACGGTGCTTGTTAGTATCATCCAAGGCCCAAGGTAAACCGGTTTTAGCAAATAAACCTAATACGGGTTTATTTGCTGGGATATTGCCTATTTCACTATATTTATCAATGTAGTGGAAACCTGATTGTATAAATTCATCAACAATATTTCTATCTTTACGGATAAAGTATTTCCAGCCACCACCAAAATATAAGTCGGCTTTGATGCCGTCATCAATGTAACTGTCGGCAATAGCATTGTAATTATAGCGATGAACATTATGAGCTAAATAAGCAGCAGGGGTGGCGTGATTAATTTGTAAGGTAAGGACAACACCGGTTTTTTTGCCACTTTGTTTGGCATATTCCAAAACGGTTTCAACGGGCTGTTTGTTAACATTGACGCCAATAGCGCCATTATAGCTTTTAATACCGGTTGATAATGCGGTAGCGCTAGCTGCTGAGTCGGTAATGTAACCTGACTCAGCGGCTGGGTAGGTACTGCTATTACCGACAAAGTGACGGTCAAAAACTGTTTGTTCTATTTCAGCTGTATTAGGGTCGTCATGAAAATAACGATAGGCACTGGTATATGCTGGGCCCATACCATCACCAATAATCATAATGATATTTTTCGGGCTACTGTCTGCAATAGTGCTTTTTTTAGCATCATCAGATGCTTGTAGCTGACCACAAGATAAGATCATCAAGCTGGTTAATAAGGTTGGAATAAATTTTTTCATATTGATTTCCGTTAAATATTATTGGTAAATATAACTGCTTAAACGAGTGGAATTTAACGCTGTCGAATTTAACTCAGTCGATGTAGAACAGTTATTTATTAATTGGATTTTTAAACGCTAGGTCCACCCAAACAAGTCGGTGATCTGATGAGGCAGCACGGTCTTTAATTAAACGAAACTCAGCTTCATTTTCTTTTGGCCAAAATATACCTGAGCCAAGTACGTTAAATTGTGCTTTTGCAGGCAAAACATAATCAGCTCGCATGCCCCAAAATGCTGTGTGATATTTTGCATTGGCATTATTATTTCGCTGTAACTTTCCACCTTCGCTATTTGGCTTGGCATCAATAACACGGGGATGATTAATTAAGCGCTCAATGCCCGATTTTATTGCACTACCCTCTATAGCATCGGCATTTAAATCACCTAAGATAACAAAAGCTTTATCTTGAGCTAAACCCCCAAAGTGCTTATTGTCGTCATAAATATAACTGGCAGCACTCGGGGTTAGGTAATCAGTCCAAAAACGTATTTCATCAAAGTTTCGTTTACCGTTTCTGTCTTCTGGCCCATCAAATACCGGAGGGGTAGGATGACTTGCCAAAATGTGCAGTTCATTACCATTGACCTTCAGTGGTATATCCCAGTGAGATTTAGATGATAGTCTAAAATTACTCCAGGCTTGTTTATTATACCAAGGTGTTTTTGAGTCAGGATTTATGGGTATTAAGGCGTTTGGCATATCGCGCCATTTAAACAGTTGAAATGTTCTGATTTCGTCTTCAATAATAGGATATTTAGATAACAATGCCATGGCGAAATGCCCTGAAAAAAGCCCATAACCATAGGCATCATTGGGCAATTCACCTACTTTGTTGTCATTATTTAAGTCATCACCAGAAGCAACACCCGTATTAACCGGGCCTTGATAAAAATAGGGGTAGTTAACCGCCGTATTACCTTGCTGACTTTTTGCTAAATAATCGCTTAAAAAGCGTTTTAGTGATTGATGTTTAGGGTCATTACCGTCAAATTCATTCAATAAAATAATATCAGGATTTACGCGTTGAATAATTTCAGCAATATTTTTAATTTGTTGATGATTTTCTGCTAACGCTACTGCTAACTCATGTCCTGTGGGCTTTTGTGCTTTGCCTAATGCTGAAGGTAAGTAATTTAATGCTTCCATGCTGACATTAAAAGTAGCAATGCGTAAGCTTGAACTATTTGACGTTTGTGACATAGCAATACCTGAATAGACTAACAACATAGTTGTTACTAGATAGCTTAATACTCGCATATAAATTCCTATTTTAAGCCGCAACCCCGTAAGATAAAATCAGTTAAAAACTCGGTTACTTGGGTTATATCGTCTTCTTCGTAATCGGCACGATTCATAATGGTTAATATTTGTTGTTCAAAATCAGCATAATGTTGAGTTGAAGACCAAATTAAGAAAATAAGTTTTACCGGGTCAACATTTTTCATTTCACCGCTATCGATCCACACTTGAAATACTTTAGCTTTTTCTCTTACCCATTGGCGTAAATAAGTGCGAGAAAATTCTTTTAAATGCAACGCCCCTTGTATGATTTCCATGGCATAAATTTTTGATGCCTGAGGGTGTTCAAAAGACATTTTTACTTTTGAAGCAATAAATTTTTCAATCGCCACAACAGGACCGTCGTTAATATCAAGTTCACCAATACCTTGATCCCAAGTATCTAGGGTTAACTGTAATACCGCATGATAAATATTTTCTTTATTTTTGAAATAATATAATACGTTTGCTTTAGGCAGATTTGCGCTATCGGCAATAGATTGAACGGTAGCACCTTTAAAACCTTGGAGAATAAACTCTTTTTGTGCTGCCGCTAAAATAACAGCTTCACTTCGGGCCCGAATACTTCCTTGCTTTTCATTGCTGGTATTGTTGTTCACGCGAATGACCTTTCTCTTTATATTTTTATATTCATTAACACTATTTTATTAGGTTAATATTACAGTTGTTAGCTTATACTCAGCCGATAAAAAATTACTATGTTAACTATTAACACTATTAACTGTTTTGCGGATTTTATTTGGTACATATATCAATAAACTCATGCTGAGGAGTTAAAAGCTGGTCAGTTTAATTTAAATATAGTGTTAAGACACTGTTTCAAATAGTTAGCCTTATCTTATCAGCATTTTTTGATATTTTTAAAAATAGTTTACCTATGGTTAATTTAGCTAAGTTAATACAAGCCTTTATTAACTTAGCTAAAATCATACTTTATTTTATCTTGACCAAATGGTTTGTTTTTATCATGTTTTGTTATATTTAATCTTATTTAATGTGATTATAGTTATAAGCTTTTTTTGGGCCTGTTTTAATAATATGGTTAGGTTGTTGTTATTTATAGCTTTAATAGCATTCGCTTTGTTTTTCTGTTTTGTGAAGTTAAAAAATGTTAATTCACAGCAATTACCCTGTCAAATATTGTAATGAAAATGTAAGAAAACTCTGTTTTAATTTCACCGAGTTAGCATTAAAAAAATAATAAATAGCTTGAAATGAGCTCAGTAAAACTTACATAAACATTTAATAAAACACTTAACAAATAAAATTTTAACTTACACCAAGGAATAATATGATGAAAAATCATCGTCTCTCACGGATTACTGGCGCAATTGTACTTGCGCTTGGATTGTCAACATCGGCAATGGCTGATGATACGTCATCGTCAATGCGCGGTAACATTCTAACCAACAATGGCAGTGTTGTTACTGATGCAACGATTACTATTGTTCACGAACCTTCAGGCACTCGTAAAACTTTAAAAGTTAACGAGACGGGTAATTTCTCTGCACAAGGTTTACGTGTTGGTGGTCCATACACAGTCACGATCGACTCTGATATTTATGCCGACAAAACACTTAAAGGTATTTACATAACTTTAGGTGATGTATTTCGAATCAGTGAAGTATTAGAAGATACTAATATTGAGCGTATTGCGGTAACAGGTTCTTCAACATTCTTTGACCCGTCAAAAGGCTCATCAAGTGTTTTTAGTGGTGATGATTTAACTAAATCAGCCGCATTTAACCGTGACTTAAAAGACATTGTTCGACAAAATCCAATGGCCGTTGTTAGTAATGATGGCAATACCTTATCTTTAGCAGGTAGTAACCCTAAATATAACAGCTTAGCGGTTGACGGTGTGAACCTTAACGATGACTTTGGTTTAGCTGGTAACGGTTACCCAACAGAACGTTCTCCGATTGCTTTTGATTCAATTGCTCAAATCAGTGTTGCTATCGCGCCATTTACCGCTAAAGAAGGTGGTTTTTCTGGTGGTAAAGTTAGTGTAGTGACTAAGTCGGGTACTAACGAGTTTCATGGTTCTATGTTTATTGAGCAAGCTAAAGATGCTTGGGCAGGAACACCTGAAACAGATGATGGCGATAAAATTGATTTAAAATTTGATGAAGAGACTTGGGGGGCAACTTTCGGCGGTCCAATTATTAAAGACAAACTCTTCTTCTTCGCGTCATACGAAACTTTTGAATCACCCAGTTCGGTAGACAAAGGCCCGTCAGATTCAAATGTAGCCAACAAGGTTAGCCAAGTGTCGCAAGCAGAAGTTGATCGTGTGGTCAATATTGCTCAAGATAAATATGGTTATGATGCCGGTAGTTGGAATAACTCTATTCCACTAGAAGATGAAAAATATTCATTAAAGTTAGATTGGAATATTAATGAAGATCATCGCGCGACTTTTACCTATGCTCATGGCTCTAGTAATAGCGCTGGCAATCAGGGTAGTGGTAATTCTGATGACTTGTATTTATCTTCTCATTGGTATAATCGCTCTAACGAGTTTGACACTTATGTTGCTCAAGTATTTTCAAACTGGAATCAAGACTTTTCAACAGAAGTTAAGGTCTCGAAAAAAGAATCTGTTAACGGTCAAGTATCTCTAGGTGGCTATGAATTTGGTGAAGTTAAAATTGACACCGTTAATGGCGGCGAAATTATGTTGGGCGCTGATGACAGTCGCCACGCAAACCAGTTAACCAATGAGACCTTACAAGTTCGTATTAGTGGTGATTATTTGTATGAAGACCATGCGATTTCATTTGGTTGGGAATACGAAAAAGTAGATGTTTATAACCTCTTTATGCAACACTTTTTAGGTTCTTGGTATTTTGATAGTATTGATGATTTTGAAGCGGGTAAAGCTAACTGGTTCGAATACCAAAATAATCCAAGTTTAAACCGTGATGATGCCGCCGCTGAATTTGCGCTTGAAAATCACGCTTTTTATATTGAAGATAGTTGGGATGTGAATGATTCACTTAACGTAACTTATGGTTTACGTTATGAATCAACGGTCAATGATGAGGCACCAAACTTTAATGAAAGCTTCTTCGAGCGCTATGCTTATGCAAATAATGAAAACCTTGACGGTTTAGACATCATTTTACCACGTTTTGGCTTTACTTGGAGCGCAACTGATGAGTTGACTATCCGTGGTGGCGCTGGTCTATTTAGTGGTGGTCGTCCCAATGTATTCATCTCAAATGCGTTCAGTAATGACGGTTCTAGAATTGCGTTATACCGCAGTTTTGGTGATGACATTGCAGCAAACACCTTTTTACAAGATGCAGACCCAAGCGGTATTCCGCAGCATGCACAAGATCAAATTGCACAATCTGAGTTAGGTGGACCAAACTCTAACATTGATGCCATTGATCCAAATTTTGAAATACCTACTACGTGGCAATATAGTTTAGCCGCAGATTATGTTGCTAATTTAAGTGACATAGGTTTAGGTGACGATTGGCGTATTAGTGGTGAAGTGCTTTACAAAGACATTCAAAAAGATATGGCTTGGTCTGATCTTTCGCGCACATTAGATACCTCAAAAGGTAATAATGGTTTAACTGTTGAAGGTCGTCCGATTTACACTTTTGCCATCGCTGACAGAGATGCCCGTGATGTATTATTAACCAATACGTCTGGTGGTCATACGATAATTGAAACACTGAGTATTGCAAAGAACTGGCAGAGCGGTATTAAAGCTAACTTTTCATATACCCATTCAACCATTCGCAACCGTGTAGATGCCACAGGCACTTCGTCAAACACTGCATATAACTTTAACCCAGTAGTTGACCCTGAGAATCCTGGTATAGGTACATCAGCATATCAAGTTAAACATCGTTTAACGTTCAACCTTTCATATAATACTGAAATGTTTGAAGGTTATAACACAGGTATGCATATGTTTTGGGAGCGTAAATCAGGTAGACCATTTAGTTACTTGTTAGGTTATAACAATCGTGACGGTTTATCAGGAAATTTAGATCTTACTACTGCTAACTTACCCTATATTCCAACAGGTGCGAGTGACGGTGCGGTCGATTTTGATAATGGCTTAAGCTACGACGAAATTATGGCCGAGTTAGCAACAGCGGGTATTAGCTCTGATGGTGGCTATCTTGACAAGAATGCTTATACAGCGCCTTGGACAACGACGATGGATTTACGCTTTGAACAAGAAATTCCAGGTTTCTTAGCTGGGCATAAAGGTTTGTTCTATGTTGATATTAAAAACGCATTAGCTATTTTTGATGAAGGTGCTGCACGAGTTTACCAATTACCATATGGTCAATCTGCAACAGAATTACTCGATTACAGCATTAATGATGACGGTCAATACGTGTACGAAAGTGCAAATATTTCTGCAGGAGAGACGCCTGCTAGATTCCAAGATCGTGAGTCTGCATGGTCTATGAAGATTGGTGTTAAATATACCTTCTAATTATTCATAAACCTTACTAACAAAGCCAGCAGTAATGTTGGCTTTTTTTTTATCTTTTAATCTACCGTTAAATAATCTGCTATAAATAAGTTGATTACAATAGGCTGTAATAGATTTTATTTAACGTTTTTTCAGTTGCATTTCTTCTACTGATTTACTACGATAGTGTATAAGTTGACCACCTGGTCAGATAAAGGTTTTTATAATGTCAAATATTGAAAGTAATGTAATATCAAGACTGATTAATGCAGCGAAAGAGGGCTTTGAAAGCGCCTATGCACCCTATAGTAATTTTCATGTGGGTGCGGCAGCGTTAACAGCTAGCGGTAAAATAGTTAAAGGTTGCAATGTAGAGAATGCTTCTTACGGCCTAACCGTTTGTGCTGAACGTAATTGTTTAGCCCAAGGGGTTATTTCAGGTGAAAAAGCCTTTTCAGCCATCGTCATTTATACTAATCAAGAAAAATTGACGCCACCTTGTGGTGCTTGTCGACAGGTTATTGTTGAATTTTTAGCGCCCGATGCACTTGTTATGGCGGTTAATCACAACAATGCTCAAAAGCAATGGACAGTTAATGAATTATTACCTGATGCTTTTACGCCCAAAGATTTACTTGAAAAATAAGGATTTTAGTTCATGTTATTACCGCAAGAAATAATTCGCTCCAAACGTGATGGTGGTTCACTCTCGCAAGCACAAATTCAAAGCTTTGTTGATGGTTTAGTTAACTTAGATTTTAATGATGCTCAAGCCGGTTCAATGGCCATGGCAATTTTTCAAAAGGGCATGCAAACCCGTGAAATTATCGACTTTACCATGGCGATGAAAAATTCAGGTGATGTGTTGTCGTGGCCAGAATTAGACGGCCCAGTGGTTGATAAACATTCAACCGGTGGTGTTGGCGACAAGGTCAGCTTTATGTTAGCGGCTATTGTGGCCGCTTGTGGTGCTTATGTTCCTATGATTGCAGGGCGTGGTTTGGGCCACACCGGCGGAACAGCAGATAAACTAGAAAGTATTGCCGGCTTTAATGTTCAACCCAGTATTGCTGAATTTAAAGCGATTGTAAAAGACTTGGGTATGGCGATTATCTCTCAAACGGATAATTTAGCGCCTGCCGATAAACGCCTATATGGCATACGCGATATTACTGCCACGGTGGAATCTATACCCCTGATCACTGGGTCTATATTGTCAAAAAAATTAGCAGCAGGGCTTGATACTTTAGTCATGGACGTCAAAGTGGGTAACGGCGCTATGATGTCAAATATTGCTGATGCTAAAGCGCTAGCGCAAAGTATTGTTAATGTGGCTAATGGTGCTGGTGTGCCGACACAAGCTATTATCACTGATATGAACCAAGTGTTAGGTGCAACCGCGGGTAATGCCTTGGAAATGGCCGAAACGGTTAAATATTTAACGGGCTCGCTGCGTGAACCTCGTTTGCATGCCGTGGTGGTTGCATTAGCTAAAGCTATGTTAGTTAGCGCAAAAGTGGTGGATAATGAAGATGCCGCATTAGTAAAAATTAACCATGCACTGGCCTCTGGCGCTGCAGCTGAAATATTCAGTAAAATGATCCATGCCTTGGGTGGTCCAAGTGACTTTATGGAAGATCCTTGGCGTTCAATGCAACGCGCCGCATGTATTAAGGATGTTATTGCACTAGATCACGGTTATATCAATGGTATGCAAACCCGTGATATTGGTTTGGCTGTGGTGGGCTTAAAAGGTGGACGCACAGCAAATGGTCAGCAAATTGACCATAGTGTTGGTTTTGACAGAGTATTACCCATTGGCACCTTAGTTAACCGTGGTGATGTGGTGGCTCGAGTGCATGCTAAAGATGAAAGCTCTGCACTACTAGCTAGTTTACAGTATCAAGGGGCTTTAGTGATTGATGACAAGCAGGCTGAGCAACAACCGGTTATTTATCAAACCATTTCCGCTTAGTGTTAATAAATTAGCGTTATTGAAATAAGTACAAGAAAAAAGGAATGCCATGGCATTCCTTTTTATGAGTTATGTTTAATGTAAATAGGGTAGTTGTTTAGTTAATGCCAAACAAGAGCTTTAAAGTGCCGACGACATAAAGACTCATAACGCTCATTACCACCCACTTCTATTTGTTTGCCACCTTTAACCGCATTGCCATGTTCATCACAGCGCATAACAAAATTTGCTTTTTTCCCGCAATGACAAATGGTTTTTAACTCTACTAATTTATCGGCCCAGGCGAGAAGCGCTGCACTACCAACAAAGGTTTCACCGAGAAAATCGGTACGAATACCGTAAGCTAAAACAGGCACTTTTAATTCATCGACAATATCGGTTAATTGCCTAACTTGTTGTGTAGTTAAAAACTGGGCTTCATCAATTAATATACAAGCAATTTTGCTACTACTTATTTGGCATTTTACTTGTTCAAAAATGTTTGATTTATCATCAAATAATAAGGCGTCAGCATGGATACCTAATCGAGATGAGACTTTGCCTTTGGCAAACCTATCATCAATTTGTGCGGTGAACAGCAATGTGTTTAAACCACGTTCACGGTAATTATACGAAGATTGTAATAAGTGTGTCGACTTACCGGCATTCATGGTTGAATAATAAAAATATAATTGCGCCATCGCTATATTGATATCCTACTTATGGTTGTTGGGGGCTATGTAATCTGTTGGGTGCAATGTGCTTAATAGCTTGTTGGCTCAGCCGTTTTATTACTCGAGCCTAAGGTATTAAGTAAGTTGGTTAATAGGCTGCTGGCGCCAAATCTAAAGTGAGCTTTTGTCGCCCAGTCTGCACCTAAAATATTAGCCGCTAAATCAAGATAAACCGCAGCATCTTCAGCGTTTTTTACGCCGCCAGCAGGTTTAAAACCTACTTGAGTATTTTTAGCTTTAATGACCTTTAGCATCAATTCAGCTGCTTTAGGTGTGGCATTTACTGCAACTTTACCGGTTGAGGTTTTAATAAAGTCAGCGCCGGCAGCTATACAAATTTCACTCGCTTGAGTAATAAGCTGGTCAGTTTTAAGCTCACCGGTTTCAATGATAACCTTCAGTTTTGTGTTATTGCCACAAGCTTGTTTGCAGGCTTTTACGAGTTCAAAGCCCACCTTGTCATTACCCTTTATTAAGGCGTGGTAAGGAAATACAACATCGACTTCATCTGCTCCATAGGCAACAGCGGCTTTAGTTTCAGCGACAGCAATATCAATATCGTCGTTACCGTGCGGAAAGTTAGTCACGGTAGCAATTTTTATCTCAGGCGTACCTTGTGCCGCTAAGGTTTTTTTTGCTAAGGGCACAAAACGCGGGAAGATACAGATAGCAGCAGTGTTACCACAAGGTGATTTAGCCTTTTGGCAAAGCTGAATAATATCATCGGCACTTTCAAGGTCAGTTAAACTGGTTAAATCCATCATGTTAAGTGCACGCTGTGCGTATTGTTCAATAGTACTCATCTTCACCTCAAAACCAAAATTGCCCACTAATAACTAATAATTGATAACTAACCCCAAATAACTGACAGCTTAAAACTGAAAGCTAATCCTTTACAGCTTTTAGTTGATTATAAACTGACAAAAACCCCAGCAATAGCGGCGCTCATTAAGTTAGCCATAGTCGCGGCTAACATGGCTTTCATACCTAATCGTGCAATGTCAGGGCGACGATTAGGTGCCATTGAGCCGATACCCCCCAATAAAATGGCAATGGAAGATAAGTTAGCGAAGCCGCATAAAGCAAAGGTAATAATTGCTTGGGTTGTTGGGGAAAGGGTATCTTTAATTTCAACAAAATTTACGTAGGCAAAGAATTCATTAACGACAATTTTTTGGCCAATAAAACTACCTGCTTGCAACATTTCGTCAAATGGCACGCCAATAAGATAGGCAAAGGGGGCAAAAATATAGCCCAGTAGCCATTCAATGGTTACGCCTTCAAAGCCTAATATGCTACCAAAGCCTGACACCATGGCATTAAGTAATGCAATAATGGCGATAAAGGCAAGCAACATGGCGCCAACGTTAACCGCCAGCTTTAAACCTGAAGCAGCTCCTGTTGCAGCAGCATCAATAACATTAACCGGTTTAGCTTCTGCTTCAGCCAACTCTACATCGCTGTAATCATTGTTAATGACCTCTGTTTCAGGCATGAGTAGTTTTGCCATCAGCAAGCCACCGGGTGCTGCCATAAACGATGCGGCAATTAAGTATTCAAGTTTCACGCCTAAGCCAGCATAGCCAGCTAGTATTGAACCTGCAACCGAGGCTAAACCACCAACCATAATGGCGAAAAGCTCTGATTGACTCATTTTGGCGATATAAGGGCGAATAACTAAGGGAGCCTCTGTTTGGCCAACAAATATATTAGCCGTGGCAGATAATGACTCAGGTTTTGAAGTTTTTAATAATTTTTGTAAGCCACCGCCGATAATTTTTACTACCCATTGCATAATATTAAGGTAGTAAAGTACGGCGATAAGTGATGAGAAAAAGATAATAACCGGTAGTACACGAATCGCAAAAACAAAGCCAACGCCGTTATCAAACATGGCATCGGTGCCTAAGCCACCAAACAAGAAATTTATGCCGGCTTGTGCACTGTTAATAACCTGTTGAACGCCATTGGTTATAGAGCCTAAAACATCTTTACCAAAGGGCACATAAAGTACAAATGCACCGAGTAATATCTGTAATGCAAAGGCAAAACCTACGGTTCGCCAATTAATGGCGCTGCGATCTTTAGAGAAAAAGACCGCCACTGCCAATAACGCGAAAATGCCAATGACGCCTCTAAGTGCACCTAATTCCATAATTACCTCATAAATTGTTTTGTTATCGTTATTATACTTATTTTAATGACATCAATTTTTAATTTTATTGCTCGTTCAAATCATTCAAATCATTCAAATTTAAAGACGTCTCTGCATGAGTTGACGAATTTTTGCTTTTAGCATTTCTATTGCCATTCTATTTTTACCACCACGAGTCACCACAATATCGGCATAAGGTTTATTTGGCTCTATATGCTGGTGGTACATAGGTCGAACGGTTGTTAAGTATTGTTCGGTGATTGACGCTATGCTGCGAGAACGTTCAAGGGTATCTCGCTTTATTCTGCGCACTAGGCAAATATCGAGCGGGGTATCAATATATATTTTAATATTAAATTTGTCTCTCAGTTCTTCATCGGCAAATAAAAGAATACCTTCAATTAAAATGATGGGTGTTGGTGATAAATGTTGAGTTTCATCTAATCGGGTATGTGTTTTATAGCAATAGGTGGGTATATCAACACTTTTATTTGCACTTAACTGGCTTAAATGTTGCGACAACAAACTATGTTCAAAAGCGTTAGGGTGATCATAATTTGTTTTTATACGTTCTGCCATCGAGAGATGGGATTGATGCTTGTAGTAAGCATCTTCTTTGATAATAGCAATACCACTTGACCCTAGCTCAGGTAACAGTTCATCGTAAATAGTTTGCGCAAAAAGTGATTTACCAGATGCCGAAGCACCGGTTACCGCAATAATCGTCGGTTTATTGGTTTGCAAAACAGGGAGCCTTAAAATGTGATTAAAAAAGGGTTAAGTTATTATTTATTACGATGCTGTTGTGGATAGGTCAACGCATTCATATTATGAACTAATTATGCTGAAATTCATTAAAATTTAGGCAAAAAAAGGTATTATGTGCCTTAAATATTTATAAAATATCTATTGTCTATAATTTATTGCTTGGTAAAGTATCACATGCTGACCATTTGGTCATGAAATTTATCGCTATAAACGAGGATAAATTTGAATAATTTGTTAAAATGCAACGATCTAATAACAGGAAATTAAAATGGCAAGAGCAATAGTTTTAGTAATCGACGGTTTTGGTATTGGGCATGCACCCGATGCGGCAGACTTTGGCGATATCAGTGCCAATACTTTTGCTAACCTATCACGACATTTTTATCAGCACGAAAAACGTGAAATTAAATTACCTAATTTAGCAAAAATGGGCTTAGTTCAAGCCGCTTTTGAAGCGGGAAAATCTAGTTTTCCTGTGGCAAAGCAAGCACCTGTACAGGGTGCGTATGGTTATGCGGCTGAGATTAGTACAGGTAAAGATACGCCAAGTGGCCATTGGGAAATGATGGGAGTGCCAGTATTATTTGATTGGGACTACTTTCCAAAAAATGGTAACGCCTTCCCCAGTGGTTTGATTGAAAAAATCAATCAAACCACTGGCTATAAAGGTATTTTAGGCGATTGCCATGCATCAGGTACCGATATTATTAACCAACTTGGGCAAGCGCATATTAACACTGGCTTACCTATTTGCTATACCTCTGCTGACAGTGTGTTTCAGGTGGCGGCTCATGAAGAACACTTTGGCTTGGATAACCTCTATAAGTATTGTGAAACAGTGCGCGAGTTACTTGCTGACAGAAATGTTGGCCGTATTATCGCCAGACCTTTTATTGGCAGCAGCCCTGAAGACTTTACCCGTACGGGTAATCGACGCGACTATTCTATTTTACCGCCAGCACCCACGGTATTAGACACCTTTACCCAAGCGGGTGGCTATGTCATCAGTGTGGGTAAAATTGCTGATATTTATGCACACCAAGGTATTAGTGAAAAAACTAAAGCCACGGGTATTGACGCTTTATTAGATGCGACAATTTCACATATCAATACGGCACAAGACAATAGCCTGATATTTACTAATTTAGTCAATTTTGACCAAGACTACGGTCATCGCCGTGATCCGATAGGTTACGCTTTGGCATTAGAGAATTTTGATCAGCGTTTACCTGAAGTGGTTGCGGCTATGAATGAAGATGATGTGCTTTTTTTAACCGCAGATCATGGTTGTGACCCAACTTGGCATGGTAATGACCATACGCGGGAATATGTACCTGTTATTGCATTCCACAAACAGATACGATCTGTTAATATTGGCGAACGTAGTACCTTTGCAGATATTGGTCAGACCATCGCAGAGTTATTTAAATTAGATAAAATGCCTTATGGTACAAGCTTTTTGTCTGATCTTGAGCTATGAAACAACACTAATAACCTGACACTCAATATAGAATGTCAGGTTAATAAAATCTTTACACAAAACATAAACAGTTCTTGGGAGAGTACTTAATGAATGTTTTTAATAAAACGTCGCTCGCGCTTTGCGTCAATGCGGCTATTTTTGCGTGTGGTGCAGGCGCATCTACCGCTGTACTAGCGCAAGAAAAAGCTAATGAAATTGATGCTGTCGGCGTTGAAGTTATTCAAGTAACCGCTCGTAAGCGTACTGAAAACATAAAAGATGTGCCGATTTCAGTATCAGCACTTACCGCCAAAAAACTTGAGGTATTAGGTTCTTCAGGTATGGATGTTAGAGCACTGTCTGCAAAAGTCCCGAGCTTATTAATTGAGTCTTCTTTTGGCCGTACGTTCCCACGTTTCTACATTCGTGGTTTAGGTAATACGGATTTTGATTTGCTAGCATCACAACCGGTTTCATTGATTTATGATGACGTTGTGTTAGAAAATGCCTTAACTAAAGGTATGCCAATGTTCGACATTGAACGCGTAGAAGTTTTACGTGGTCCTCAAGGGACATTATTTGGTCGTAATACCCCAGCAGGTATTGTGAAAGTAGAATCGAAAAAACCAACACAAGACTTTGATGCCAATATTTCTGGCTCATATGGTAGTTTTGGTAGCACTGATTTTCGTGTTGCTGTTGGTGGCGGCTTAACCGATACTTTGTCAGCACGCATCGCATTACTACAACAAGACCGAGACGATTGGATTGACAACAAAGCCCCCGGTTTTGAGCAAAAAGATCAATTAGGTGGTTACGCTGAAACTGCAGGTCGTTTGCAACTATTGTGGGAACCAAATGACGACTTTTCTGCGTTGTTTAACTATCACTATCGTGATGCCCAAGCTGATTCACGCGTTTTCAGAGCCAATATCATTAAACCTGGCACCAATGACTTAATTGATGATTTTGACCGCGAAACTGTATTTCAAGATGCGGCTGTTCGTAATAACCAAACGGTTGATATGAAAGGCGCTAGCTTAAAAATTGAATACAATATGGGTAGTCATACCTTAACATCTGTCACCGGTTATGAGTCAGCTGAAATGTTTTCAGTAGGCGATATTGATGGTGGTTATGGTGCCGTATTCTTGCCTACAGGTGGTGGACCAGGGACAATTGCTTTCCCTTCTGAAACTGGCGCTAGAATGCCAGATCATAAGCAATTGACCCAAGAAATACGTATCGCGAGTAATGATTTAGGTAAGTTAGATTATCAATTCGGTTATTTCTTATTTGATGAAGATTTAACGATTAATAATTTAAGTTTTAATACCTTAGGCGGCGGTGTACAAGATGGTATTGCGACACAACAGATGAAAACTTCAGCGTGGGCAGTTTTTGCGTCACTTGATTATGAAATTTCTGATAAGTTAAACATCAACGGTGGTTTACGCTATTCAGATGATAAACGTGACTGGGATGGTCAACTAGTTCAGTCACCATTTGGTGCGCCAAGTTTTTCTGAAAGTAATGATGTGCAAGACTCTCAAGTCAGTGGTGACTTAAGTGCTACTTACGCACTAAATGATGAAACTAACGTCTATGCACGTTTAGCTCGCGGTTACCGTGCGCCAAGCATTCAAGGTCGTAGCTTATTATTCTCAGCAAATTCAACGACAGCAGATTCTGAAACAGTAGATTCTGTAGAAACAGGTTTCAAATCAGTATTTTTAGAAAATACCGCTCGCGTTGATGGCTCAGTATATTACTACGTTGTTAACGACCAGCAGCTAACCGCTGTTGGTGGTACGGGTAACGTAGCAAGTTTACTCAATGCAGATAAATCAGTGGGTTATGGTTTTGAACTTGATTCTGAATACTTTATTACCCCCAACCTAGCGTTAACCGCGAGCCTAAGTTATAACCACACAGAATTGCAAGATAGCAATGTTGCTGTGCCTGGTTGTGGCGGTGGTTGTACGGTAACCTCACCATTAAATAGTGACGGTTTAGCCTTGATTGATGGTAACTCATTACCACAATCGCCTGAGTGGATTTCAAACTTAGCAGCCCGTTGGACGAAAGAAATGGGTGAAGGTCAACTTTATGTTTACACTGATTGGTCTTACCGTAGCGAAGTTAACTTCTTCTTATACGAGTCAACAGAGTTTACCGGTGATGCACTATTAGAAGGTGGTGTTCGTGTTGGTTACGAATGGTATGCAGATGGCGCAGAATACGAAGTAGCCGTTTTTGGTCGTAATATTACAGATGAAGAAAAACTTACTGGTGCTATCGATTTCAACAATTTAACAGGTTTTGTTAATGAACCTCGCTTTTGGGGTGTAGAATTTAAGGCTAACTTCTATTAATAAGCAAGGTAGCTTTAAAGTAGTTTAAAAAATCAGCATAAAAAAAGCCAGTGATCATTTTGATTACTGGCTTTTTTATGCACAGAATTTACAGTAAGTCTGATTTTTTCGAATGCCAATTTATTCAGTAAGATATAAAATTGAGTAGAGCCTTTAATTAAGTAAATTAAGTAAATTAATTACTCTACATAGTACTTCATAATAACGTGTTGAAAAATGTTGGTTAACCTCGTCGTGCTTGAGAATATTATCGGTATGCTTATTTATGGGTGGTTTCTCAAATAGAGTGCATGCAAAATCAACTCATCATCCGTAACGCTATGTTACCAATCACCCAATGATATTGACTTCTGTTGATTACTTTTTTCTCAAAAGAGACATAAGCTTTTCAGTAAGTAACGGCAAGTTTGAGCTTGCAGTAGGCATATCCTATCATTCCTGATTGTTCCTCATCCTGATGGGCTCCAGAGCAATCATTGCCGTTGGCCACATAATTGCTTAGACATGACTTTTTGGTAAGCATTGCTGTCAATGTTAAATCTGTATGCCGCAATAACTCCTGCACTGTTCGAATATCTGAGCCTTTACATGTTTTGTAATATCACTTTTAAGTATGGCTTGTCGTAGCTGTTTTCTAAATGCTGAAAACAGAAGTTATTCGCGGTAATATCTTTAAAAGCGATAAGGAATTACGGGGAACGCTTGGCAGTTAGATCAACAAATACTACAATGCGATGAGGATGGATTCAGGTATAAACTATTGTTCACCGATGGAATATGAAGCTACAGCGGCGTGATAAAAAATGTGTCCGTTTTATCGGGGGAAGATCACAATAAACAGTTGGCTTCTGCTTGTTTCTATTCGTTTTTGTGGTAACTTTAGCGGCATAGGATATTTTGTATTTCTGGTTACACAGTTTTCGCCTAAATGGATTTAGTGCACATCACTCAACTCCCTCTAGGTTTTATAAATTCTGCTTCTGTTTTCGCTTAATCAGTTTTTGTATAAACGGCTCAAATTCACGGTTAGCAGTAAAGTGGCGATAAGTTTTTAATTCTACTCATTTTACACAACAAACTTTGATGTTTTTGGTCATTTCAGTGTTTCCATTAGGCAGTATATAAGTCAATAAAACAGGACTAAAAACACTTTGCTGTTGCTCGTGCCTCGCTTTATTAGTAAATAATTTTTAGCTTCTTATTGAGGCGTATATGTATTACAGAGGATTGGAGTTCAATGGAAGATCAAGCTATTAAAATCAAACGCAGCTCAAACCTAATTAAAAGTTTTATGGCTCTTGTTATTATTATGCAAGCAGTTCAGTTTTATCAAACTAATGTAATGGATTTTGGTGCTATTGCTGGTGCCATTGGTGTTTTATCATTATTACGTGGTCTACTTTTATCTCCATCTTTATTAGTTGCTCCACTAAAACATTGGTTCAAGCCAAACTTTGCTTTTTCTAAAGAAAGCTATAAATATTTTATATTGGCTTTTGTATTAATTGTTGTAAGTTCGTTTTAAAAACACGCACTATAAGAAAATAAACTAGGACTCAAAACAGCTGACCATTGCTCGTGCCTCGCTGGTTTTGGCCATCAATTTTTAGCCTGCTATTTGGACGTTAGCACTACCAAAAGGAATGTCGATGAAATCTAGAATATTAATCGTAATACTAGGGATAGCTTTTTTAGCTTCATGTAGCTCGATACTAAGCCAAAATACTGGAAAGAAAACGCAATCGAGTAGTTTGATGGACTTTCTATATCCAGATGAAACAAGCCGTGCTGAGCATAAACCAGAAATACCAGTTTTAAAATTACCAGTCAAAGTAGGTTTAGCTTTTGTTCCATCTAAAAATTGGCAACGTGATGGAATTCATAGTAAAGATCAAATTGAACTTCTAGAAAAAGTGAAAAAATCTTTCCTCAAATATGACTATATTGATCGTATCGAAATCATACCAAGTACATACTTAAATGGCGATAAAGGCTTTTCGACTTTAGAACAAGTAGGAAGACTTTATGATGTAGATGTTATAGCTTTGGTTTCCTATGATCAAGTAACTCAATCACTAGAAAATAATGCAGCTTTTCTTTATTGGACAATTGTTGGAATGTATATCATTCCTGGAAATGAAAACTCTATTCAAACATTTGTTGATACGGCTGTTTTTGATATAAAAAGCAAAAAGATGCTTTTTAGAGCTCCCGGCATAAACAAGATTGAAAAAAGAACTACTGCTGTAGGAATTGATGACACTCTTTCTGAAAAATCATTAGAAGGTTTTGGGTTAGCTGTTACTGATATGACGGTTAACTTGGATGCAGAACTTGCTCGCTTTAAAACAAGAGTAAAAGAAGAAAAAATTGCAATCGTTGAACATCGCAAAGGTTATAGTGGTGGCGGTTCAATGAGTTTATATTTGTTAGTTTTAGTGCTCTTAGTGAGGCGTTATAGATTTCACAAGGAAGGTGTACATTGAAAAATTCATTGCTCATTATTTTAATAAGTCTGTGCTGTATTTTAGCTTTTTCATCATCATCGGAGGCTAACTAGCATGCTAAAGTTTCCGACAAAAAAGTTACAGCTAAAAAGCAGCAGCGCAATACTAAATTTAAGTGCGATGGCAGGCAGCATTGTTCACAAATGAAATCTTATGCTGAAGCTAAGTATTTCATTGAACATTGTCCTAACACTAAAATGGATGGTGATCATGATGGTATTCCATGCGAAAGGCAGTTTAATAAAGGTAGGTGATTAAATCTATTACAAGGCAATCAAACGGAAAATTTACAGTTGGCTGTTTTTCGTTCCACAAACATTTTAGCCAAGAGTAATTTTTCGCTTATTGCGGCGTTATATTTCTGTCGATAGGAGAGTCGAGTGAGTATATTTCTTGAGTTCGTACCAAATCTATTTGTAGCTTTGGCTTTTGATTTTATTCTGTATATAACTGGAGCATGTGTATTACGTGTAGTTTCTTTCGGTTTATCTAAATATCAATTGCCTAGTTATAGTGAATATAAAAAGTTAAAAAGTAAATATAACAATGGCTACCTTGTGCCTTACGTAATAGGTATATTGTTTTATGCTCTAATCATGGTTTCAATTGCTTGGCTCAATTAAACGAAATAAACAAGCGTTTTAAGCGGGTGTTAATACAAAGGAATGCGGATGATGTATTTGAAAACTTATAATTACATTAAAGCGCTAGCTTTAATTGCCCTAGTTACTATAAATTACGAATATTGGGGCGCTGACATTTTTGGCGTGTTGGTAATGTCAGTACCGTATTTTATAATTTTTACTATTGCTAATGAAAACCGGTACAAAAGCCGCTTAAGTCATTTGCTTAGAGCATCAGCAGGCATTATTGTTTTTCTATTAGCTTTAGGGCTGTTGTTTGGTGTCGGTTCAGATGCTCAAGCAGGCATCGGAGCTATGTTGGCAATTGTAATTCAGTACGGTGTTATTTTTGCGAGTGAAGCATTAATTGCTCTATTCACTTACAAAGAAGATTGTACATAAGTCACCCAAACGCACAACTAAACAGTTGGCTAACACTCGTTCCTCGTACATTTTAGCCAACAATTATTTGCCTCTTAGTGAGGTGTATGTGTAATGGTCAACTAAATCTGGAGAGTATTTAAGCCACTTTATTTAACTAGAGCCTGTAATAAAATCTGTTACAGGCTCTATATTATTCTAGAATTGGGTTATCGGATAATAGACTAGTTATAACATTCTTGTTTTAATCGCATTCGCTAAAACATCTAACACTTCTTCACTGGTATCTAGGTTAATACACTTATCGGTAATACTTTGTCCATAAACAAGCGGTTGCTCGGCAACAACTTTTTGATTACCCTCAACTAAAAAGCTTTCAATCATCACGCCAAAGATAGACTGATTGCCGGCTTGTATTTGCTCAGCCAGTGATTGTGCTACATCGATTTGTTTATTATGATCTTTATAGCTGTTGCCATGACTACAATCGATCATCACTTTTTCTGCCAATGCTGATTTAGTCAATGTTTCGCATGTGGCCTTGATATACTCTTCTTGATAGTTAGGTGTTTTACCACCACGTAAAATAACGTGAGCAAAAGGGTTGCCATGGGTTTGATAAATACACATTTGACCACTTTTATTTGGCGAATAAAGTACATGGGGAACACTGGCTGCTTTAATGGCGTCAACCGCAATTTGAATATTGCCATCGGTACCGTTTTTAAAACCAACAGGGCAAGAAAGCGCAGAAGCTAATTCTCTGTGTACTTGGCTTTCTGTGGTACGTGCGCCAATAGCGCCCCAGCTGATCAAATCAGAAATATATTGGCCAGTAACCATATCTAAAAATTCAGTGCCGGCAGCCAAGCCTAATTTATTAATTTGCAGTAGTAAATTACGTGCTAGGTTGAGTCCTTTAGCGACCTGGAACGATTTATCTAAATCAGGATCGCTGATTAAACCTTTCCAACCTACTGTTGTGCGTGGCTTTTCAAAATACACCCGCATAACAATCAATAAGTCATCAGCATATTTTTCTTGCAAGACTTTTAATTTTTTAGCGTAGTCTATTGCGGCATCAGTATCATGAATAGAACAAGGGCCAATAATAACCAGTAAGCGTTTATCATCACCTTTGATAATGGCTTCAATATCCTTGCGGCTATTGATAATAAAATTCGCGGTTTCATCGTCAAGTGGGATCTGTTGAGCAAGTTCAGCAGGAGAAACTAAATTGTCAATTAATGTGGTTCTAAATTCATCAGTTTTTATGGTCATGGGCTATCAAATACTTGTTAGCCTGCATATAGCTATGCAGCGCAATAATAATATCGCGCTAACATAACGAAAATAGTGGGTTAAGTGAACCGCTTTCTACCTTTATTATATAACTAAATGCTCTTAAGCTAATATTTATAGCGCTGAAGACCTGTTTTCGACAATATTTTTGCGGTTATTTCTTCAATAGAAAGCTTAGTGGTATTCAAAAAAGGAATTTTTTCTTGTTTATATAATTTTTCAACTTCTCTTACTTCCATGCGACATTGCCGCGCTGATGAGTATTTAGTATTGGCCATTCTACCATCGCGTATATCGACTAAACGTTCTGCATCTATGGTTAAACCAAAGAGTTTCTTTTTATGCATTTTTAAAAAATCGGGTATTTTAAGTTCGTCCATATCATCGTCAGTAAATGGGTAGTTTGCTGCTTTGATACCGTACTGTAGGGCTAAGTAAAGCGCTGTTGGTGTTTTACCTGAGCGGGAAACCCCCACCAGTATTACGTCAGCATGCTCATAGTTAGTGACATTTGAACCATCATCATTTGCCATCGAATAGTTAACCGCCTCGATGCGATAGTCATAACTATTCTCATGAATACTGTGTGTTCTGTGAGCTTTGGGCTTAGCTTGGAGACCAAGCTGTTTTTCAAGCGGCGCAATAAAGTGTTCGAGAAAATTATAAGTAATGCCGTCGCAGCCATCGATAATCTCTCGAATATCTGGATTAACGAAGGTATGAAAAACCAGTGGCGGTATGCCAGTTCGCTTTGCCGCTTTATTTATCCGCTTGCAAGCCTCAAGCGCTTTTTCCCTAGTTTCTACAAAAGAAATGGTGTCGTGCTCAAATTCCATTGGAAAAAGTGACAATAGTGCATGACCAAAAACTTCAGATGTGATCGCTGTACCGTCAGAAATATAAAAAGCTGCTCGCATAGTCAATCCTATATATTATGCTGTGATGAATAGGGGATAATGCCATCGTCCCAAGTGAAAACTTGCAAATAGTGCTTTAGTTTCAAGGTTAGCAGTGTAAAATGTCTGCAGCGTGAAATAAACCATTTAATGAAACATACTTTGATAAAAGCGTTAAGAAAGCTATTTTTAGGCTGTTTTTTTTCTACTGGTTACTAGATTATTTTAAAATTGCTTTCTTAAATTTTATTAATTTGTTGGAGATGTTGTCGTGCAAGAATATGTGCTTTGGTATGAAAATTTAGGTATGAATGATGTGGATCGCGTAGGCGGTAAAAATGCATCATTGGGTGAAATGATTTCTAACCTTTCAAATGTTGGTGTGCAAGTGCCGGGTGGCTTTGCAACTACCTCATTTGCTTTTAATGAATTTTTAGAACAAAGCGGCCTGAACGATAAAATTTATCAGCTGTTAGATGATTTAGATGTTGGTGACATTAATGCCTTAGCTGAGTGTGGTGGTAAAATTCGTCAATGGGTTATTGAGACGCCATTTTTACCTGATATGCAGCAAGACATTGAAAAAGCTTATGCAAAACTTGCCGGTGGCTTTGCCAATGACGCTTCATTTGCCGTACGTTCATCAGCAACCGCTGAAGATATGCCCGACGCTTCTTTTGCTGGCCAACAAGAAACTTTCCTCAATGTTCGCGGTTTAGACGCGGTAATGATCGCGATTAAACACGTATTTGCTTCACTCTTTAATGACCGTGCTATTTCTTACCGTGTACACCAAGGTTATGACCATCGTGGTGTTGCGCTTTCTGCCGGCATTCAACGTATGGTGCGCAGTGATATTTCTTCTAGTGGTGTCATGTTCTCTATTGATACTGAATCAGGCTTTGAAGATGTAGTCTTTATTACTTCAAGCTACGGTTTAGGCGAAATGGTGGTGCAGGGCGCGGTTAACCCTGATGAATTTTATGTTCATAAGCCAACACTAGCAAAAGGTAAGCCTGCGGTTGTACGGCGCAATATTGGTAGTAAAGCCATTAAAATGATTTACGCTGATAATCCAGAACACGGTAAACAAGTTGAAATTGTTGATATTGACCAAGCGCAATCAGATACTTTCTCTCTTACAGACCAAGAAGTTGAAGAATTAGCGAAGCAAGCGGTAGTGATTGAAAAACATTATGGCCGTGCTATGGACATTGAATGGGCTAAAGACGGTCTAGACGGTAAATTGTACATTGTACAAGCGCGACCAGAAACAGTTAAAAGCCGTGAAAATGCTAATGTGATGGAGCAATTTCAATTACAAGCTAACGCCAACATTATTTGTGAAGGTCGCTCAATTGGTCATAAAATAGGTAGTGGTAAAGCTAAGGTTTTATCTTCACTGGCTGAAATGGATAAAATTTTACCGGGTGATGTGCTAGTTACTGATATGACAGATCCAGATTGGGAGCCTATCATGAAACGAGCTTCCGCTATTGTGACTAACCGTGGTGGTAGAACTTGTCATGCCGCGATTATTGCTCGTGAAATGGGTATTCCAGCGGTTGTTGGTTGCGGTGATGCAACCCATAAAATATCTACAGGTGACGAAGTAACCGTTTCTTGTGCTGAAGGTGATACAGGCTTTATTTATCAAGGTCAATTGGACTTTACCGTTACCACTTCAGAAGTGGATTCAATGCCAGAGTTACCATTGAAAATAATGATGAATGTGGGTAACCCGGATCGTGCTTTTGCCTTTGCTCGTTTGCCACATGCCGGTATTGGTTTGGCGCGTTTAGAATTTATCATTAACAAAATGATTGGTGTTCATCCCAAAGCGCTCTTGAACTTTGACGAACAACCAGCAGAACTTCAAGAAGAAATTCGCGAGATTATTGCCGGTTATGACAACCCCGTTGAATTTTACATTGCTAAGCTAACTGAAGGTATTTCTACTTTAGCTGCAGCCTATGCGCCAGAAAAAGTGATTGTGCGTATGTCTGATTTTAAATCAAACGAATATGCAAACTTAGTCGGTGGCGAAGGTTTTGAGCCAGAAGAAGAAAATCCAATGATAGGTTACCGTGGTGCTTCACGCTATATATCGAAAGATTTTAGAGACTGTTTTGCGCTTGAATGTGAGGCGATTAAACGCGTACGTAACGATATGGACATGACCCATGTTGAGATTATGATCCCATTTATTCGCACCCTTGGCGAGGCCGCTGCTGTTATTGATATTCTAGCAGAGCATGGTTTAAAACGTGGTGAAAATGGACTGCGTATTATTATGATGTGTGAATTACCGTCGAATGCTTTATTAGCCGATCAATTTTTAGATTACTTTGATGGTTTCTCTATTGGCTCTAATGATTTAACGCAATTAACCTTAGGTTTAGACCGAGACTCTGGTTTAGTGGCTCACCTGTTTGATGAACGAGATCCTGCGATTAAAATTTTGTTAGAAATGGCGATTAACGCCTGTAAGGCACGTGGAAAATATGTCGGTATTTGTGGTCAAGGTCCGTCAGATCACCCTGATTTTGCTGCCTGGTTAGTTGAAAAGGGTATTGAAAGTTTATCACTGAACCCTGACACTGTTTTACCCACCTGGTTATATTTAGCCGAACAGCATAATAAAAATAAATAGCCTTTTATACGGGTACAAACCTGCTACTTGAAGTTGACTTGAAGTAGCGCGGGTTTACATTATTTTTACATTGAATCAAGCCTAGGTGCTTTTTATCATGACGATGATAAAAAAGTTCTTAGGCTTTTTTTGTTAACTGATCAAATTGACAATATGCCGTGATATAATATTAGCCACATAATATTGTTAATAGACTTTTCACCTATGTTACCTCGCTTAAGTCCTCAAGAGTTAGTTTCTCCTTTATATCAAGAGTTTGCCAAAATCTTGGCGACTAAACATTTTACTGGTGATATAAACTTTCAATATAGCGCACGTTTAGCGCACGCCACCGACAATAGTATTTATCAACAACTGCCACAATTAGTGCTGCATCCACGCTGTAAGCAAGACATTCAAGTGGTGACCCTACTGGGCAGCGAAGCGCAATTTAACGCGATAAAGTTTAGTGCTCGCGGCGGCGGCACTGGTACTAATGGTCAAAGTTTAACGCCAGGTATCGTGCTTGATTTATCAAAATATATGAATAGTATTTTAGAGATAAATGTCGAAGAGAATTGGGTTCGAGTCGAAGCTGGGGTGATTAAAGACCAATTAAATGATTATCTTAAGCCTTATGGTTTTTTCTTTTCTCCTGATTTATCTACCAGCAGCCGAGCCACTATTGGTGGCATGATTAACACGGATGCGTCAGGTCAAGGCTCATTAGTTTATGGTAAAACCTCTAACCACGTTTTAGCACTTGAAAGCGTATTAGTGAATGGCGAATTTCTAAACACAAAACCTCAAACCATTGCTCAAGCACAGGCATTAGCTCAGCAAGACAGTACTGAAGCAAAACTGATGCAACAAGTACTGAAGTCTTGCGGGGATAATCGCGCATTAATTTTAGAAAAATTTCCTCGCTTGAATCGATTCCTCACCGGCTATGATCTAGAACATGTTTTTAATGATGACTTATCGATAGTCGATTTAAGCCGTATTATTACTGGCTCTGAAGGCTCGTTAGCCTTTGTTTGTGAAGCGAAACTAAATTTAACACCGATAGCTAAAGCTAAAACGCTGATTAACATTAAATATGACAGTTTTGACTCGGCCTTGCGTCATTCACCTAGACTAGTGGAAGCTAAAGCGACGTCAGTTGAAACCATTGACAGTAAAGTATTGAACTTAGCTAAACAAGATATTGTTTGGCAACTGGTTAGTGATATGTTGCAAGATGTTGATGGCGCCGTAATGGACGGCATCAATATGGTGGAATATAACGGCGAGAGTGTTGAAGGTCTTGCCGAGCAAGTTAGCGCCTTATGCGTGGAGCTTGATAAAGACATAGCTAACAAAACCGGTGTTATTGGTTATCAAGTTACCTCAGATCTAGCCAGTATTGGCAAGTTATATGGTATGCGTAAGAAAGCGGTCGGTTTATTAGGTAATACCAAAGGGAGTCAAAAGCCGTTAGCGTTTGCTGAAGACACCGCCGTACCACCAGAAAATTTAGCTGACTATATTGTTGAATTTAGACAGTTACTCGATAGCCATGGTTTGCACTATGGTATGTTTGGTCATGTTGATGCCGGTGTTTTACATGTTCGACCAGCATTGGATATGTGCGATCCAGAGCAAGAGCTTTTACTGAGAGAAATTTCAGATCAGGTGGTGGCATTAACCGCTAAATATGGTGGTTTAATGTGGGGCGAGCATGGTAAAGGTTATCGCAGTGAATATGGCCCTGAATTTTTTGGTGAGACTTTATTTACTGAATTAAGAAAGATCAAAGCCGCTTTTGATCCCTTAAATAAAATGAACCCGGGTAAAATTTGTACGCCTTATCATTCCACTGACAAGCTAGTTTCTGTTGATGACACAAAGCGTGGTTTTTATGACCGACAAATACCTGTTACGGTAAAAGACTCCTTCAGTTCTGCGCTTGACTGTAATGGTAATGGCTTGTGCTTTAACTATGATGTAGACAGCCCTATGTGTCCTTCAAGCAAGGTAACACGAGATCGCAGACATTCGCCAAAAGGCAGAGCTGGCTTAATGCGTGAGTGGTTGCGCTTAGTCGAATCTAAAGGTGTTGATGTGCTAGCCTTGGAGCAAAACATACAAAGTTGGTCGGTAAAAAGATTATTAGACAAGGTGAAAAATCGTTTCAATAGCCAGTTTAAAACTGTTGAAAACGAGGATTTTTCCCATGAAGTGATGGAAGCCATGCAAGGGTGTTTAGCATGTAAAGCTTGCGCGAGTCAGTGTCCTATTAAAGTTGATGTACCTGATTTTAGGGCTAGATTTATTAACCTTTATCACTCGCGATATTTTAGGCCGTTAAAAGATCACTTAGTGGCGAATGTAGAATTAATGACGCCAGTCATGGCTAAAGCTCCAAAAATAGTCAATAGTGTTTTGGCGTCTAATATTTACGATAAATTCTCACAAGTGACTATCGGTTATGTTGACACGCCTTTATTGTCAACACCGACATTAGCGCAAAGGGTTACTAAGCATAAATTTACCGCCTTTGATTTATCAGCACTTAAAAGCTTGTCTGCTGATAAACGTGCGAAGTCATTGTTAATTGTTCAAGACCCATTTACCTCGTTTTATGATGCCAAAGTGGTTGAAGACTTCATGTTGTTGGTGAAAAAGCTTGGTTTTGAACCCATATTATTACCCTTTAAGCCCAATGGTAAGCCACAACACGTAAAAGGTTTTTTAGCTAAGTTTGCTAAAACGGCTAAATCAACGGCAGAATTCTTAAATCAAATTCATCAACTTGACATACCTATGGTGGGTTTAGACGCCTCACTAGCCTTATGTTTTAGAGACGAATATAACCAGGTATTAGGTAATAATCGTGGCGATTTTGAGGTCAAATTAGCACATGAATGGCTAATAGCGATTATTGCATCACAAAGTAGCAGGGTGATTGAACAAGCGTTTAAGAGCGAAAGTTCTGTAGACTATAAGCTCTTTGCTCATTGCACGGAAAAAACCGCATTAGCGGGTAGTGAAGGGCAGTGGCAGCATATATTCCAACACTTTGGTTTGTCTTTATCCAGTGTGTCAGTGGGCTGTTGTGGTATGGCAGGTACCTATGGCCATGAAAAAGTTAATTTAGATAACTCGAAAGCACTGTATCAAATGAGTTGGCATAATAAAGTAGCTGATTTGGCGACTGAGCAAATATTGGTTACTGGCTATTCATGTCGTAGTCAAATAAAGCGCTTAGATAACAAGGTAACCTTGCATCCAGTGCAGGCTTTATTAAATGTCTTGTAGCCTATTTGTTAGCATCAACACTTAACCTGATTGGCTAAGTGTTGATAAAATCAGCTGACATATCGCCATGCATTCTATCCATGTGATCATGGCATAACTTAATGCCTATATAATAAAAGCACCTCTCGGTGCTTTTATTATATAGGTTAATTGTATACTGAAAGCTGATAGCTCAATACTGAAAGCTAATAGCTAAGATACTGGTGTTAAAGCTATTTCGACCCGTTAGCTATAATATTACGTGCCATTTCATCAGCAATTAAACCCGTTGGCATCTTATTATCCGCGGCAGTTTCAAAAACAGTCATTAAGGTATTGTAAATATTTTCCACTAACTTTGTTGCACTGTCAGCACAATAGGGTTCTGGATAAATTTCTAAAGCAACATTAATAATACCACCGGCATTGATAACATAATCAGGGGCATACAAAATCCCTTTTTCTGTCAGCATTTTGTCATGGCGAGACTCGGCTAATTGATTATTAGCACAACCGGCAACTATTGTGGCTTTTAATTGAGCTATACTATCATCGTTAATTGACGCACCTAATGCACATGGCGAGTATACATCAACATCTTGACTATAAATCTCGTCTAAACCAACAACAGTAGCACCTAATTCTGCAACAGCTTTATCGAGAGCAAGCTGATTAATATCAGTTACAATTAGCTCAGCGCCAGCGGCATGTAATTTTTCACAAAGTGAATAACCCACACTGCCTAAGCCTTGCACGGCAACTTTAATACCGGTTAAATCATCTTTACCTAACTTAAATTTAACGGCTGCTTTGATACCTAAAAATGTTCCTAAGGCGGTAAATGGCGCGGGATTACCACTTTTACCTTCAAGACCAGAAACAAAATCGGTACTTTGGTTAACAATCGCCATGTCGGCGGTGGTGATATTAATATCTTCAGCGGTATAGTAACGACCATTTAAATTATTAACCGCTTGGCCATAGGCTTTAAATAAGGTGGTTGATTTTAGTGTTTTGGCGTCACCAATGATAACGCCTTTGCCACCACCTAGTTTTAAACCGGCCATGGCATTTTTATAAGTCATGCCTTTAGATAAACGTAATACATCTTTAAGTGCGGCTTCATCACTGGCATAATCCCAAAAACGACAACCGCCAGCTGCTGGCCCTAAGGCTGTGCTATGAACCGCTATAATGGCTTTTAGCCCAGATGCTTCGTCACTGCAATAAACAACTTGTTCATGGTTATCAAAATCTACTAAATCAAAAACGGCCACTATCGAAATCTCCATTGATCTTAAATAGTTCAAGTATTAATTTTACTTCAACTAGGGTTGTAATAATTCGCTGCGCACAATACCATTTAGATAAATGCTTCGCTAGTGAAGCTATAAATAAATTTGAACTTTGCTGTGAATTAATCCATACAAACTTCCCGTTATTAACTTATTAATAAAAAGACCCTCAACATGACAGACAAATTAGCAATGACTCAAGAACAACAACAAGCTTGGATTCGAGAGCAGTATTTAAAAGCAACTAAATATCTTGCAAAGAAAGGCTTAGTAACAGAGAGTGTTGCCGACACTGAAAGTCGTTATTTGATCCCTTTAATGGCGGTATGGAAAATTAACTTGTTAGATAAAACCAAGGTGTGGGTGATTAGTGGCGATTTACCGACTGACCATTTAGTGTTGGAAGAAAGCGAGCCGGCTCGTAACGTATTACGCCACTTTACTTTTAAATGGCAAATACAGGCTGATAGTCTGTTAAAAAGTGACGTTGAGGAACAAGTCGAATATGCCAAGCTGCTAATCAATAAAGCGGAAGGTCTTTATCAGCTTTATGCTAAAGACGAGTTATGGGTTTAGCAATAGACTGACATTGCAATGGTTTTCTACTTTAAGCGCCAACGATGAAGGTGACTGATTTAAAAAGACTGCAATAAAAAGCGCAGATTACTCTGCGCTTGGGGTTATCTTCTAAGCTTACCTTCTAGTCGATAAGCTTAGAATTTAAATGCAGCGCCTGCATAATAAAATGCGTCATTAAATTATATTTTACAGACTGGAATCACTAATGCACTGTTTACTAAACTCTACTCTTCGTTGATGACTCAAGCTTTATTCTATATACCAATAACCTTTATTTAAAACATCGGTTAACAGCTGAGTGTTTTTCAAACAAGTGTTGAGCCTTTTCATTTTACTTGTGCTTAAAGGCTTTTGTTGTGCCAGCTGCTGCGCTAGTGCCAGGGTTTGTTTTTCTAATGGAAAACTTTCTCCGTTGAGAAAAAGTGTTAGCTGCACATCATTTATTATGGCGGCCTTTAATCCTGATACGGGCATAAATGAAATATCGGGTTCTGATAGTATATCAAGCAGTTTATCTTTATCTATGTCATTAACAGGTACTAAAATTTCTAGGGCATGATGACCCTGTGTTAGGTATTGGCCCATAAATTGTTCATAGAATTCTTCTTGCTCAAGCTGTTGTAGCATAAAGGCTTTTAATTGCTTTTTGTCATCGGGTGTAATAGTAAAGCTTGTTTGGCATAAGGTTCTTGCAGGATCACTAAACCTTTGTTCACCAAGATTGTTGTCAATAAGCTTATCAGCAAAACTTGACCAGAGTTCTTGGCTTGATGGTGCTTGAAAGCCAATAGAAAAATTAACTGAATTCTCTATTGATAGACCTTTGTGTGGGTGGTTTGGTGGAATATAAAGTAAGTCGCCTGCTTCTGTTATTTCATCAATAATCGCTTCAAAGCTTGAAACTTGTTTAAGATCAGCATGAGGTAATAAGCTTTCTAAGCTGCTATCGGGTGCACCGACTTGCCAGCGCCTTTTGCCACTGCCTTGAATAATAAAAACGTCATATTGATCTAAATGCGCACCAACGCCGCCATTAGGGGTTGAAAAACTGACCATAACGTCATCTATACGCCAGCTTGGAATAAAAGCAAAGGGCGCAAGTAGATTATGTGTTGGCCGCGACCAGTTGTTTACTGCTTGTACTAATAGTGTCCAATTAGACTCACCATATTGAGAAAAATCTTCAAAAGGGCCATGGTCAACTTGCCAGTCGTCTTTACTGTTAGTGCTGACGATACGCGATTGTATTTCAGCTTCCATGGCCAATCCCGCCAGTTCGTCTGCACTTATTGGGTCTTTAAAATTAGCAAAAGCTTGTTTGATCAATAATGGTTTTTTCTGCCAATATTGTGCAAGAAATATTTCTGGAGTTAAATCACCCCAATTTAACGAGTCTACATTCATAGTGAAACCTTATTTGCATTGCTATTAATGACTGATTTTTAAAAACTGAATAACAAAAAGGGAGCCTATTGGATCCCTTTTTTTATATCAGCAAAACTAAGTGCTAGGTGTAACTAGTTGAGTTCGTCAACAAATGTTACTGCGCGACCAATGTAAGAAGCAGGTGTCATTTCACACAGTTGTGCTTTTGCTGCTTCTGGTAGTTCTAACGTCATGATGAACGCACGCATAGAATCACCGTCAACACGTTTGCCACGGGTTAACTCTTTTAGTTTTTCGTAAGGCTTTTCAATGCCGTAACGACGCATAACGGTTTGAATTGGCTCGGCAAGCACTTCCCAATTTGAGTTGAGTTCGGCTAATAAGTTCGCTTCATTCACTTGTAGTTTACTGATACCTTTACGTGTTGCTTGATAAGCAATTAAGGTATGCGCAAAGCCTACACCTAAGTTACGTAAAACGGTAGAGTCGGTCAGGTCACGTTGCCAGCGAGATATTGGTAACTTCTGGGCTAAATGGGTAAATAAAGCATTGGCAATACCTAAGTTACCTTCTGAATTTTCAAAATCAATCGGGTTAACTTTATGTGGCATGGTTGAAGAGCCAATTTCACCGGCAATAGTTTTTTGTTTAAAGTGACCAATGGCAATATAGCCCCAAACATCTCGGTCAAAATCAATTAAAATGGTGTTAAAACGTGCAATAGCATCAAATAACTCTGCTATATAATCATGCGGTTCAATTTGCGTGGTGTATGCATTAAAGCTTAAACCTAATGAGTTAACAAATTCGTTAGCAAAATTGTGCCAGTCAACTTCAGGGTAAGCCGATAAATGGGCATTATAGTTACCTACAGCACCGTTAATTTTTCCTAGCATTTCAACTTGTGCAATTTGCTCACGTTGACGCTTTAAACGCATGTAAACATTGGCCATTTCTTTACCTAGTGTACTAGGAGATGCTGGTTGACCGTGGGTACGACACATCATGGGAATATTTTTATATTCAATCGCCAAGGCTTTTATATCACCAAGGATATCGTCAATCATGGGCATTAATACTTGTTCGCGACAATCTGTTAACATTAAGCCATGTGAAAGGTTGTTAATGTCTTCTGAAGTACAAGCAAAATGGATAAACTCTGTTATTGCATGTAATTCAGCATTACCACTAATTTTTTCTTTAAGGAAATACTCAACCGCTTTTACATCATGGTTAGTAGTGGCTTCAATGTCTTTAATACTTTGGGCGTCGGCTTCAGAAAACTCAGTAATAATGGCATCTAATAGCGTATTAGCTTGAGCAGAAAAAGGCGCAACTTCAACAATTTCAGCGGTCGCTGCTAACTTTTGTAACCAACGTACTTCGACCGTAACACGGTATTTAATTAAGCCAAATTCGCTAAAAATAGGGCGCAATGATTTAACTTTACTGCCATAACGCCCGTCAACCGGTGATATTGCACTTAATGCTGAAAGTTCCATAGTAATTTCCTGAAGTTAATTTTAAAGTTCTTTAAGTAATTGTTGTGCACACGCCACCAGCTTTGTGCGCCCAAATAATATATTTCTACGCTTGCCGCCCACTTGACGCCATAACACACTTGAGCGAACACCTGCGAGAAGTAAGGCGCGGATCTTATGCTGATTACTTTGTTGCTTGAGCAAACTTGGTTCACCCGCCACTTGAATAGGCGTGCCTATTGGGCTGAGTAAGTCGCTATAAATACTGGCTAAACTAGCAATGAGCGTGTCACTGGTAATCTCGTAATGCGCGAGCTGACGTTGGCTTTGTTCAATACGTTCACCCAGTAGCGATAATTGATTTTTTTTATTGGCTAAACGTCGCTCTAAACCTAATAAGCTGACCACATAGCGGGTTAGTTCTGGATCTTTTTTGCTGGTTTGATTACCTAACTGCTCAATTAAGGCTTTTAATCCCGATGTTAAATGGGCAATATCGTTACTATAAACCTCCAAAATGCTTTCGGGCGAAGTCACCATAATACTGTTGAGCATGATAGCGAGTTCAGCTTCTTCTACTGTGCCAGTACGCGCTATTTTTTGCACTAAAACTGAGGCTTGGCAGACTGCTGCCATGGTAATAGTTTGTTTTTCTAAATTATTCATGTATGCCTTATATTAACGAATAAGGGAGTTGATAATAGCGCCACCTAGGCAAATATCATCTTGATAAAACACCACAGATTGACCGGGTGTTACTGAACTTTGTGGCTCAGTAAACATTACTAAATATTCACCATTGGCCATAGGTGAAAGATTACAAGCAACGTCTTCTTGTCGGTAACGGGTTTTTACCGTACAACTTATGGGCGCAGTTAATTCAACTCGCTCAACTAAATGTAATTGATTTGCTACTAAGCCTTTAGAAAATAGGCGAGGGTGATCATGGCCTTGGCCAACAACCAATACGTTACGATCAAGATCTTTGTCAACCACATACCATGGCGCGTCGCCCGCATTGGCTAGACCGCCAATACGTAAGCCCTTGCGTTGACCTAGGGTGTGATACATTAAACCGTCATGTTCACCAATAGCTTCTCCTTCTGGTGTTTCTATTACACCGGGTTGCGCCGGTAAATATTTGCCCAGAAAGTCTTTAAATTTTCGTTCACCAATAAAACAAATACCGGTACTGTCTTTTTTGTTATGGGTGATTAAGTCTGCTTGTTCAGCGATAGCTCTTACTTGTGGTTTTTCAATATGACCAACCGGAAAAAGTGTTCTACCTACTTGCTGATGACTCAAGGTGTAGAGAAAATAACTTTGATCTTTGTTACTGTCTAAACCACGGTGCATCTGCCATTTACCGTCTTTAAATTTACGTTGTACATAATGACCGGTAGCGATGTAATCAGCACCTAGGTCTTCACAAGCAAACTCAAGAAAAGCTTTAAATTTAATTTCTTTATTACACATAATATCAGGGTTGGGTGTTCTACCCGCTTTATATTCAGCTAAAAAATACTCGAAAACATTGTCCCAGTACTCAGTAGCAAAATTGATAGTATGAAGCTTAATACCTAGTTTCTGACAAACACTTTGTGCATCCGCTAAATCTTCTGCCGCGGCGCAATACTCATCGTCGTCATCTTCTTCCCAATTTTTCATGAACAAGCCTTCGACTTGATAGCCCTGTTCTTTTAATAAATAGGCAGAAACCGATGAATCAACACCCCCCGACATACCTACTATTACTTTAGTATCTTGCGGTAATTTTTCGTTTGGCGTTATTGAGTTTACATTTACATGTTCGTTTGAGGTCATGACAACTAGATTTCAATAGAAAATGGCGCGAAATTATAGCATGGTCATTTAGCGTGATGAAAGATTAAAGATTAGATTTTAAGTGACTTAAGGGGATTTTTTTACCGCTAAGGTAATCTTCAATACATTCTAGGACTAAAGGGCTGCGTAATTGCGCTGATTTTGCTTTGATTTCTGCTAAGGTAAACCAATGGCAGGCTATAATTTCCTCATCTTGTGGTTGGCATGATGCTAGCGATTCAAGCTCAATAACAAAACAAAAGCGTAAATAATACAGGTTTAACGATTGCCGATAATAATAGTAAATACCGCAAAGGTGATCAGGCGAATGGCTTAATCCTGTTTCCTCTTGTAACTCTCGTATCGCGGCAGTCATTAAGCTTTCATCGGCTTCTAAATGCCCAGCAGGTTGATTATAAACTGTTTTACCCTGCTCTATTTCTTCAACCAATAGAAATTTATCTTGGCAGGCAACGACCACGGCAACCGTGGTGTTAGGTTTGAATTGTTCGCTGCCGTGCGGGTTTGCTACGGGTGTGTTTGATACTAGACTATCCATGATTGACTCTTTTATAATGACCATTATTAATGCCATCTAAGGTCCATTCACCAATACGATAGCGAATTAACCTCAGGGTTGGAAAACCGATGTGAGCCGTCATTCTTCTTACTTGACGGTTTTTCCCTTCTTGTATGGTTATCTCTAACCATGCTGTTGGGATCGCTGCGCGTTCTCTAATTGCCGGAATACGGGGCCAAATATTAGGCTGAGCTATTATGTCGATTATAGCAGGTTTTGTTAGGCCATCTTTTAATTCAACGCCTTGGCGAAGTGCCATAATATCGGTTTCTGTTGGTACACCTTCAACTTGCGCCCAGTAGGTTTTATCTGTTTTTTGGCTTGGATTAGCGAGTTTATGCTGAAGTTTTCCATCATTGGTTAATAAAAGTAGTCCTTCACTGTCTCGATCGAGACGACCGGCCGCGTAAACATCTTTAACATCAATGAAGTCTTTTAGTGTTTTTCGATTTTGATCATCCGTAAATTGGCACAATACATCAAACGGTTTATTAAAAAGCACGATTTCTGGCTTAAAATCAACTGGTCGTACCTTTGTGTTTTTTCGTTTGTGTTTTCTCATAACTGTTTGATTTTGTTTTATTGTCACTAATTTTTACCTTGTGAAATATAGACTAGTAATAATTCATCTATTTTAATGCGCTCTGAATTCCGATACTATTCGCGCGAAAAATATATCTTTTATCGATAAAATGAAGAGCCATTCAATTTCAAATGACCATTCATTTTATCGATAAATGGCAAATCAGCAAAGGATTTTTAAATGACCACAGATACATCAAAAATTATTTATACTATTACCGATGAAGCGCCAGCTTTAGCCACGCATTCTTTTTTACCTATCGTGAAAGCATTTGCTGCGTCTTCTGCTATCGATGTTGAAACTCGCGATATTTCATTTGCCGGTCGTATTATAGCTAACTTTCCTAAATACTTAACTGCAGAGCAGCGTATGGACGATGCTTTAGCTGAGTTAGGCGAATTAGCCAAAACACCTGAAGCTAACATTATTAAGTTACCTAACATTTCTGCGTCTATCCCTCAGTTGCAAGCAGCGATTAAAGAACTGCAAGCCAAAGGTTATAATTTACCTAATTATCCTGAAGAACCGCAAAATGAAGCTGAAGAGTCGATTAAATTTACTTACGCTAAAGTGCTAGGTTCAGCGGTAAACCCTGTGTTGCGAGAAGGCAACTCAGACCGTCGCGCGCCTAGCTCAGTGAAGCAATATGCGCGTACTAATCCGCACTCAATGGGCGCTTGGTCACCAACGACTAAATCACATGTAGCACATATGCAATCAGGCGATTTTTACGGTAGTGAGAAATCAGTAACCATTGATGGCGCAACCAATGTTAAAATTGAATTTGTCAGTGATAATGGTGATGTAACCTTATTAAAGGAACATTTGGCGTTATTAGATAAAGAGGTCATTGATGCCTCACTGATGAGCAAAAAGGCACTGGTTGACTTTTTTGCTACTGAAACTGACAAAGCAAAGTCTGAAGGTGTTTTGCTTTCTCTACATTTGAAAGCCACTATGATGAAAGTGTCTGACCCGATTATGTTTGGTCATGCTGTGAAAGTGTTTTACAAAGATGTTTTTGCCAAGCACGGCGCTACTTTTAATCAATTAGGTGTTGATGCCAATAACGGTATTGGCGATGTTTATGCGAAAATTGGCCGTTTATCAGCAGAAAAGAAAGCTGAAATTGAAGCGGATATTGCGGCGGTATATGCCACTCGTCCTGAACTTGCTATGGTTGATTCAGACAAAGGTACTACCAATTTACACGTACCAAGCGATGTTATTATTGATGCCTCTATGCCGGCAGCACTGCGTTCATCAGGTATGATGTGGGCGTCAGATGGTACGTTAAAAGAAACCAAATTTATGATCCCCGATCGTAACTACGCTGGTGTATTTTCTTCTGTTGTAGATTTTTGTCGTGAAAATGGCGCCTTCAACCCAACAACCATGGGTTCAGTACCTAATGTTGGCTTAATGGCGCAGAAAGCGGAAGAATATGGCTCACACGACAAAACATTTACCATGTCCGGTGAAGGTAGTATGCGTGTTGTTGACGATAACGGCACAACGCTACTAGAACATGCAGTGAGCGAAGGCGATATCTGGAGAATGTGTCAAGCTAAAGACGCGCCGATTCAAGATTGGGTGAAATTAGCGGTAACTCGTGCCAGAGCTACGAATGTTCCAGCTATATTCTGGTTAGATGAAAACCGTGGTCATGATGCACAAATGATCAAAAAAGTTAACACCTACCTTGCCGATCATGACACTACTGGTTTAGATATTCAGATTATGGAACCGGTTAAAGCCTGTGACTACACTTTAGCGCGCGTCGCTAAAGGTGAAGACACGATTTCAGTTACCGGTAACGTATTACGTGATTATTTAACGGATTTATTCCCTATTTTAGAGCTTGGCACGAGTGCAAAAATGCTCTCTATTGTGCCATTAATGAATGGTGGTGGTTTATTCGAAACAGGCGCCGGCGGTTCAGCGCCTAAGCACGTGCAACAGTTTGAAAAAGAAAATCACTTACGTTGGGACTCATTAGGTGAGTTTTTAGCGTTAGCGGCTTCTTTAGAGCACTTAAGCATCAAAACGGGCAATACTAAAGCAAAAGTGTTAGCGGATACTTTAGATATAGCAACGGCTAAATTTTTGCAAGAAAACAAATCACCATCACGTCGTGTTAAAGAATTGGATAACCGTGGTTCTCATTTCTACTTAGCGATGTATTGGGCACAAGCACTAGCAGAACAAACAAGCGATGAAAGCTTGAAATCAAGTTTTGTTGCTGTTGCTCAAGCACTGACTAAACAAGAAGCAAAAATTGTTGCAGAGCTTAATGCTGCTCAAGGACCTAGTATGAATATTAATGGTTATTACTTTGCTGACAGAGAATTAGCCGAAAAAGCCATGCGTCCAAGTGCGACATTGAATACAATTTTATCGAACTTACTCTAAGCGTAATTTATCAATAAATTTTGAAAACTAGGCGCTTGCCTAGTTTTTTTTTGCCAAAATTTTAACCAGTAAAGTGAAAGTTTTATTGCGGGTTATAGCTTTATTTTTGATAAAAGTTTGCATTTTATTTATACAAGCGTTTTAATTATTCATCTTGATGATTTTCATTATCACGATTTCAGTATTAGTGTCATTGCTCTTTTTCTATTATTTTAAGATTAAGAAATTAGCAAACGGCTATTTTATCAGTAAATTTTGGAGAGCTCATATGTCGAACCATGTAAATATTCCTAGTGAAGGTGCTAAAATTACTTCAGAGCAAGGTTTGTTAAAAGTACCTAACAACCCCATCATTCCATTTATTGAAGGTGATGGCATAGGTGTCGATGTAACACCCCCTATGATGAAAGTGGTTGATGCAGCCGTGAATAAAGCTTATGGCGGAGATAGGAAAATTCATTGGATGGAAGTGTATGCTGGAGAAAAGGCAACACAAATTTATGACTCAGAGACTTGGTTGCCCGATGAAACCTTAGCCATGTTCAAAGAATATAAAGTTGGTATTAAAGGCCCACTAACCACACCAGTTGGCGGTGGTATGCGTTCATTGAATGTTGCCTTGAGACAAATACTAGATTTGTATGTGTGCCAGCGACCGGTACAATGGTTTACTGGCGTACCAAGCCCAGTTAAAAAACCCAGTGAAGTAGACATGGTGATTTTCAGAGAAAATTCTGAGGATATTTACGCAGGTATCGAATATCAAGCGGGCAGTGATCAAGCTAAAAAAATGATCAAATTTTTAACTGAAGAAATGGGTGTTACAAAAATTCGTTTCGAAGAAAATTGTGGTATCGGTATCAAGCCTGTTTCTAAAGAAGGTACACAAAGATTAGTTAGAAAAGCTATTCAATATGCTATTGATCACGACAGAGAGTCGGTTACTTTGGTACATAAAGGTAATATCATGAAGTTTACTGAAGGAGCTTTTAAAGAATGGGGTTATGAATTAGCCCGAGAAGAGTTTGGCGCTGATCTATTAAATGGTGGTCCTTGGTGTAGCCTTATCAATCCTAAAACAGGTAAAGAAATCATTATTAAAGATGTTATTGCCGATGCGATGTTACAGCAAATATTATTACGTCCAGCAGAATATAGCGTTATTGCTACCTTAAATTTAAATGGTGATTATTTGTCAGATGCCTTAGCGGCACAAGTGGGTGGCATTGGTATAGCACCAGGCGCTAATTTAAATGATGAAGTCGCTATCTTTGAAGCAACACACGGTACAGCACCAAAATATGCTGGACTTAATAAGGTTAACCCTGGTTCAGTCATTTTATCTGCAGAAATGATGTTACGACATATGGGCTGGACAGAAGCCGCTAACTTATTGTTAAAAGGGATGTCTGGTGCGATTAACGCTAAGACAGTAACTTATGACTTTGAGCGTTTAATGGATGATGCGACATTAGTGACTTGTTCTGAATTTGGTGATTGTATTATTGCTCAGATGTAAATTGATCACATGTAAATCGAACACATATATAAACTAGAAATAGGTTATAGGTAGAGTCAAAAAATTTTATTACTGAAAATAACTAGCCATAAAAAAACACAGCCCAGTTGCTGTGTTTTTTACTTTAAACCACAAAGTAATTTTAACTTAGCTTAACTTAGTTGTCTGATTCTATTTCTGATGGCGTAATGCTTGCTGCGTGGTCACCTTTTGGGCCCCCATTTAATTCGTAGTTTACATCCTGTCCCGCTTTCAATGTACGGTATCCTTCCATTTGAATCGTTGAATAATGAGCAAAAATATCTTCACCACCATCCTCTGGACGAATAAAACCAAACCCTTTTGCATTATTAAACCACTTAACTGTACCGTGAGCCATACTTCAACATCCTTCTAAAATCATCGGTAATTAGGTATGCTTTATCTAAAGCATTCTTTAAAGTACTCTTTAAAGTATTAGTATTAACTTTAGGAGACTAAAAAACAGTCACCAAAGTAAATCGTAGGTAATAAATAAAAATAGTCAAGTCTTATATTATGATTTTTGATGTTTTTAGTTATTATTTTTCTCAAATCTTAAAGCAAAAATTTAACTGACAGACTAATATAGAATTATGAGTAAATGGAAAGAGTTAATAGACGATCAAAACGTTCTTGATGATGAGGTTGTTGAAAAATTTCAGAAACCCCCAATGTATACAGTAGTGTTATTAAATGACGACTATACTCCAATGGACTTTGTCATTGATGTGTTGTGTAAATTTTTTAACATGAACTCGGAGCAAGCGACAGAGATTATGTTAGCAATTCATTATAAAGGGAAAGGGCGTTGTGGCATCTTTACTGCTGAAGTAGCAGAAACGAAAGTTGATCAGGTGTTGAGTTACGCAACAAGCAATGAACATCCGCTTAAATGTACTATGGAAAAAGTGTAAAAACGCAAGATTTAAATTGGAGTAACCTATGCTGAATAAAGATTTAGAAGTATCGTTAAATATGGCTTTTCGTCAGGCTAAAGAGTCTCGCCATGAATTTATGACGGTTGAACATTTATTGTTGGCGTTGTTAGATAATCCATCATCCATTGAGGCTTTAAAAGCTTGTGGCGCTGATATGGCAAACTTAAGAAAAGAACTGTTAGCCTTCATCGCCGATACGACCCCGGTTATTCCTTCCGGTGAGGAGGAAAGAGAAACTCAGCCAACGCTAGGTTTTCAGCGCGTATTACAACGGGCCGTTTTTCATGTCCAGTCATCGGGTAAAAGTGAAGTTAATGGTGCGAATGTACTCGTTGCAATATTTAGTGAACAAGAATCACAAGCGGCTTATTTTTTAAAGAAATCTGATATTAGTCGCTTAGATATTGTTAACTTTATTTCTCATGGTATTGCTAAAATTGAACAAGAAAATAGTCATAACGAAGAGCAAGCGCCGGCAGGTGAGGAAGAACCACGCACGATTGATAACTTTGCGACTAATCTTAATGAAGAAGCCTTAAAAGGTAATATAGACCCACTAATAGGGCGCGATAACGAACTAGAACGGACATTACAGGTACTAAGTCGCCGTCGCAAAAACAACCCTTTATTTGTTGGTGAAGCAGGTGTTGGCAAAACAGCGATAGCTGAAGGTTTAGCTAATTTATTGGTTTCTGACAAAGCGCCAGAGTTTTTAGCTGATGCCACTATTTACTCTCTAGATATGGGCGCATTATTAGCGGGGACTAAATACCGTGGTGATTTTGAAAAACGCTTTAAAGCCCTATTAAAAGAGTTAGAACAAGACGGCAACGCAATTCTCTTTATTGATGAGATTCACACCATTATAGGTGCGGGTGCTGCGTCTGGTGGCATGTTAGATGCTTCAAACTTGCTAAAGCCTTTACTTTCATCAGGCAAGTTACGTTGCATGGGCTCTACCACGTATCAAGAGTATCAAAGTATTTTTGAAAAAGATCGTGCATTAGCGCGTCGTTTTCAAAAAATAGACGTTGTTGAACCCAGTGTAGACGACACCACGAAAATTTTGCATGGTTTGAAAGATAAATACGAAGCGCATCATGGTGTTCGTTACACTAATAGTGCTTTAAGGGCAGCGGCACAGCTTTCTGCAAAATATATCAATGATCGATTTTTACCCGATAAAGCTATTGACGTTATTGATGAAGCTGGAGCGCGTCAACAACTGGTCGCTGCAGATAAACGTAAAAAAGTGATTGATAATACCGATATTGAAAATATTATCGCCAAAATGGCACGTATTCCTGAAAAATCAGTGTCGTCATCAGAGATAGATAGTTTAAAAACACTCGACCGTAATTTAAAATTGGTTGTTTTTGGCCAAGATCATGCTATTGACGAATTGACCTCTGTTATTCGCTTGTCGCGAGCAGGTTTAGGCAATGAACGTAAGCCGATTGGTTCATTTATCTTCGCTGGCCCAACAGGGGTTGGTAAAACAGAAGTTACTCAACAATTAGCTAAAGTGCTAGGCGTAGAACTGCTGCGATATGACATGTCTGAATATATGGAAAAGCATGCCATAAGTCGTTTAATTGGAGCTCCTCCAGGTTACGTTGGTTATGAACAGGGCGGCTTATTAACCGATGCGGTGATTAAAAACCCCCATGCTGTTGTGTTGTTAGATGAAATAGAAAAAGCACATGAAGATGTTTACAACATACTATTACAAGTTATGGACCATGGCACCTTAACTGATAATAATGGCCGTAAAGCCGATTTTAGAAATATTATTTTAGTGTTAACAACTAATGCGGGCGTAGCACACACTGTGAAGCAATCTATTGGCTTTAAACAACAAGATAATAGTCTTGATGCTATGGACGAAATAAACAAAGTATTTTCGCCTGAGTTTCGTAATCGTTTAGATAACATAGTATGGTTTAATCACTTAGGTGATGAAGTTATCCAGCAAGTTGTTGATAAATTTATTGTCGAACTGCAGGTTCAACTTGATGAAAAGGGTGTTTCGTTAGAGGTAACTAAAGATGCTAAGAAGTGGATGGCAATTAAAGGTTATGACAAAACAATGGGTGCTCGACCTATGGCTCGATTGATTCAAGAGCAGTTGAAAAAACCATTAGCAAACGAATTGCTTTTTGGTGAGCTAACACAAGGTGGCGTAGCTAAAGTTGCGGTGAAGAAAGACAAGTTGGTGATTAACTATGAATCAAAAAAAGAATTAGTTGAACACTAAGCTTTGATGCTTAAGCCTCTATATTTTTTTAGCGTATCAGCATTACTTCACATCAATGTGAACACGTCAGTACCGACAGGGATGTTGGTACTTTAGGTATACTTATAATTGATCACTTGCCTCATTTAGCGGGTATTAGTTTTTGTTTGGAATAAAAAAACTGACCGTTATTTTCAAACATAAAAAAACCGAGCAAGCTCGGTTTTTTGTCATTACTTAATTGGCGTTAATTAAATCTTAGTTATAAAATCGCTTTACTAACATATTACTAAAGCGCTTATAAAACTGAAATAATTAATTTCTATCTAGCACGGAAGATAATACGACCTTTAGATAAGTCATATGGTGTTAATTCAACAGTGACTTTATCGCCAGTTAAAATACGAATGTAATTTTTACGCATTTTCCCAGAAATATGAGCAGTAACAACATGACCATTTTCCAATTCAACACGGAACATAGTATTTGGCAAAGTATCTAAAACAGTACCTTGCATTTCAATATTTTCTTCTTTCGCCATTGGGCGCCGAACCTCTAAATTAGTGCGTAAACAAAAAGCTGCGCAGATAATGCCGAATTGCAGCGCTAATGTAAAGCTATAGTGTTATTTATTTACGGTTTGCCATTGATTTTCGACCAATATTTGGTGGGGATGGTAACGGTTTTTGTAATTCATTTTACTGCATTGCTCTATTTGGTAACCAAGGTAGAGAAACTCTCGTTTAAGTTCAGCTGCAATTTCAATTTGTTTTAAAATTGAAAAAACACCAAGCCCGTGTTTTCTATAGCTTGGGTGATAAAAGGTATAAACCGCTGATAAGCCATTAGGAATGTCATCGGTTACAGCAACACTGATTAATACTTGGTCATGCCAAATTTCAATATAGTATTGCTCGGTAATATTGTTATGGGTAAAACTTTGAAATTGTTCTTCTGATGCTGGAAACATACTGCCATCGCGATGAATAGTATTAATGTATTGCTCGTACAGTGGGTAGTAGTTTTCTTGAACTTTTTTACTTAACCTAACATTGAATAGCTGATTACTTTTTAATAAGCGTTTTTGGCTTCTTGAGGGCTTAAAGTCTTGAACTGGCACACGCAGTGATTGGCATGCTTGGCAGGCAATACAATGGGGACGATAAATATCATTACCACTGCGCCTAAAACCTTGCTGCATTAGCCAGCCATAATGTTCACGATCATGCAGAATGTCATCAACAGCGATTAATAATCGCTCTTCCTGTTCAGGTAGGTAATTACAAGGAAACGACTTTGTAATACCCAGTTTATAATTTAAACTCATTAATACTCTACCCGTAACTGAATTTTTAGATGAAATATAATCATTGCAAAGCAATGTGACTTAATCATTATAGCAATTTTGCCGCCGAATGATGGTGAAATATAAGACCTAATGGATTAAATAATTGACCACGATTCAACGAGAATAACTCGTTCAATTCAAGGCGAGTTATTGATCACTAAATGGCCGTTCATCACCACCTCGGTAATGGTTCACTACATTTATAATCACTGACATCCTGGTGCGAAAAGGTGGCATGAGTAAGTTTTTTTACGATGATGTAAACGGGTAGAGCAATGCAGGACTATATTATCGACCAAGAGCAAGTATATGTCATGGCAAAAAAATAAGCTTACTCGGTAGAACTTTTAACGGTTAGTAATTGATACGTTTATTATAGGGTACTGTGACAGCATAAAGAGGTAAGCAGCTAGTGCTGGTCAACAATGTGATTTTCAGGTTGCCCAATACTTGTTGTGGATTTAAACCACAGTAACAATAATAAATAAGGGTAGTTGTCTTGAAAAACATTTAATATTAGCCATTGTAAATAGCAGGAAGGGTGATTTTTTATCTAGTTTAACAACAGATTTTAGTTAGATTAAATTAACCTCTTTTAAGATTAAATAGGCTTTCTCGAACGCGCCCAGTTGATAGTGTGTTTCTGCAAGCATGCGCATTAATTCCACTTGATCACGTTGCATTTTATAAGACTTTGCAAGTGAAATGGTCTCCAGAAGCAAGGTTTTACACACTTGAAATTCTTTGTTTTGGCATAAGATACTGGCCATATTTTTACGAACATGTATTTTTACTCGCTCTGAAGTACTTGCATCAGCAGCAATAATGGCTTTATGTAAATATCTTTTTGCTTGTGAGTGATTTTCTAAGTTATTTTGATACTCTGATAGCCAAGATAATGAAAACGCTTGATTGAGCTTATTGTTGTCTTTTAAGGCCCAACGATAAGACTTCAGCATTAACTTACCTGCTTCGTCCCAAGCTTGAGTTTCTTGATATATTCGCCCCAGATTATAATAACTAACAGATAAATAATGAGCGCTATTAATTTTTTTATAAATATCATTGGCTTGACCTTGGTATTTTTTAGCTATTCCTATATTACCCAGGCTTTTATTTACGGCGCTAAATCGCTGAAGTATTATTGCTTTATCAAAGACGCTAGGCAGTAATTCTAGATATTTTAACGCTAGGTTTAAATCTTTATTTGCTGCTTCATTATTCTCTAATAAGTGATAGGCAAAAGCTCTTTCTACTAAGGCGGCCACCTTATAGTTTGATAAATTTGATTGTTCTGCTTTGATAACGGCCATATTTGCAGTGGCAAAAAATGCTTTATATTGTCCGCGCTGATAATATCCTCTTGATTGGCTAATCAGCACTCTGGTGTGCCAAGGCTCAATTAACAAGCCTGTTGCTAAAGCCAACTTCGAGTATTTAAGAATACTTTCAGGTTGGTCAATAGCGTAAGCAATATCAGATTGCATGACCATTAGTTTTGCTTTTAAAGTAAGAGGTATGTCTGGATCTGCTAATAAAGCTTCAATTTTATAGAATACAGCGTTTGGATTAACCGTACTTTGTCGGCTAAGCTTTTGCTCAACGTCAGCCATGTCTAAAGAGAAGGCAAAGTTTGAGTGAAACACAACTAAGATTAAATATAACCAATAAAGATTTTTTCTCAATTATTTGTCCTCAATTATCTATCCTTAATTAATGAGTTATGCCAGTGCAATGTTTGATTATAAACTTTATATCAAACTTAAGCGGCTATTAATACTTATAATTATCTTAGCTAGCACATTATTTGAACTGTATGCCTTTGACTAGTATTTATAGCAATTTCATTAAATTATGGCTCACTTGTGCGGGTTAAAATACATCACGGCTTTGGTGCTCGCAATCACAATAATTAGCTATTGCCAATTAAGCAACTTGCCTAGATTTACTGGTGAGTTTAACTTATGGAATACTTTTGATTTTATCTAGGCAAACTATAAAATAATGCTTAACGACAATACTTATTATTAACGACAATGTTATAGGTGGGTATCTTGGATTAAACTAACGTTAGTGCCCTAGGTTGCCAAAAGTTGGCCGGGGTTATGATAGCTTTTGCCGTTACTTGCTGCGTAATAAATTGTTCTCTTGATACTTCAATACAACCCATTGACGCTAAAAAAGGATTCAACATTTGACAGTCAATAAGCTCAATACCTATTGATTTTAGTAAGCTAGCTAAATACACCAAGGCTACTTTTGAGGCATTGCTTTGTCGGTAAAACATTGATTCACCAGAAAAATAGCCGTTAACGGCCACACCATACAATCCACCCACTAATTGCTCATTTTGCCAAACTTCAATCGAGTGAGCCTTACCTTGGTCATGCAGTTTTTTATAAGCTGATAGCATTGGATTGACAATCCAAGTCTCCTCACAGCGAAAGGGGGCATCAGCACATAGCTCAATAACCTGCTTAAAGTCTTTATTGAGTGTGACACTAAAAAGTTCGCGCTTAAGTATTTTTTGTAGCGTTTTATTAATATTAAGCTGAGTAATATTAATAATTCCTCGTGGATTTGGACTCCACCACATCACCGGGTCGCCATCACTAAACCAAGGGAAAATCCCGAGTTGATAAGCTTGAATAATTCGCTGGGGTGATAAGTCATCGCCGAAAGCAAGTAGGCCGTTTGGTTCATCTAAGGCGTTAGATAAATCAGGGAAAGTTGAGCTATTCGAAGATAACCAAGGAATAGCTCGTTTCATTGACTAGCGACTACCTTTTGCGTCGAGGTAACGCTCGGCATCTAGTGCTGCCATACAACCAGCACCAGCTGAAGTAATGGCTTGACGGTATATATGGTCAGCAACATCGCCAGCCGCGTAAATACCTTCAACACTGGTTTGTGTCGCGTTACCATTTGTACCACTTTGAATGGTTAAATAGCCGTTTTTCATCTCAAGTTTACCGTTAAATATATCAGTATTTGGTTTATGGCCAATCGCGATAAAGACACCCATAACATCAAGTTCTTCGGTAGCATCAGACTTCATGTCTTTAAGGCGCAAACCTGTTACACCCATATTATCACCTAGTACTTCGTCTAACGTACGGTCTAGGTGTAATATGATATTACCGTTGGCCACTTTATCCATTAAACGTGTGATCAAAATCTTTTCTGAGCGAAAGGTATCACGACGGTGAATTAAGTGAACTTCAGAGGCAATATTTGACAAATACAAGGCTTCTTCAACCGCGGTATTACCACCACCCACAACAGCAACTTTTTGATTTTTATAGAAAAAACCGTCACAAGTTGCACAAGCAGAAACACCTTTACCCATAAAGGCTTCTTCAGAAGGTAGCCCTAGGTATTGCGCTGAGGCGCCAGTACAGATAATAAGTGCATCACAAGTATAATAGCCAGAATCACCTTTTAATTTGTACGGTTTCTCACTAAAGTCAACTTCATTGATGTGGTCGAAAATAATTTCAGTGTCAAATTTTTCCGCATGTTTTTGCATACGGTCCATTAATGCTGGGCCTGTTAGGTCATCGGCATCACCGGGCCAGTTTTCTACTTCAGTGGTCGTGGTTAATTGACCACCTGGTTCTAAACCTGTGATCATCACAGGTTTTAAATTTGCTCGTGCGGCATAAACAGCTGCGGTATATCCTGCAGGGCCTGAACCCAATATGAGTAACGGGCAATGTCTTGCTTCGCTCATGAACTACTCCAAAAAATAAAATACGTTGATGTGACAATGGTTGGGATTCTAAGTGATTATCTCAAGAGAGCAACAAAGAAATAATTATAATTAATAACTTATTTTGCAAAACTGCAAGGCTATTTTTACAAATGGCCTATAGATTTGTAGTTTTGGCGCTATTAAAGTCACTAATAAAAAAAAGCCGCTATTAACTAGCGGCTTTAAGTATCTTATCCAGTAAAACCTATAACGTTGCTATGGCGTCTTCTGGTCTAACATACTGATAACCTAATACATCAGCAACAGGCTTATAAGTGACTTTTCCACCTAAAACATTCAAACCAGCCATTAAGTGTACGTCATCAAGCATTGCTTGTTTAGCACCCTTATTTGCCAAAGTAACTGTAAATGGCATAGTAGCATTGGTTAAAGCCATAGTTGATGTTCTTGCGACACCACCAGGCATATTAGCGACACAGTAATGAACAACACCATCAACCATATAAGTTGGGTCTTGGTGAGTAGTTGCTTTTGATGTTTCAAAACAACCACCTTGGTCAATGGCAACGTCAACTACAACAGCGCCTTTCTTCATCGTTTTAATGTGTTGTGCCGTAACCAATTTAGGTGCTGCAGCACCAGGGATCAATACTGCACCAATAACTAAGTCAGCTTCAACAATAAGCTGGTCCATAGCATCAGCCGTTGAATAGACTGTTTTTAAGCGACTATCAAATTCTGTATCTAACTGGCGAAGACGTGGCAAAGAGCGATCTAAAATGGTCACATCAGCGCCCATACCAACAGCCATCCGGGCTGCTTGAGTACCAACAACGCCACCACCAATAATAAGTACTTTGGCAGGAGCAACACCAGGTACACCACCTAATAATGCGCCTAAACCGCCTTGTGCTTTTTCTAATGCGTGCGCACCTGCTTGAATAGACATACGGCCAGCCACTTCAGACATGGGTGCTAAAAGAGGTAAGCCACCGTCATGTTGAGTCACTGTTTCGTAGGCAATACAAGTAGCACCAGAAGCAACAAGTAGTTCTGTTTGTTTTGGATCTGGGGCTAAATGTAAGTAAGTAAACAGTACTTGGCCAGGGCGAAGCATTTTACACTCATTGGTTTGTGGTTCTTTTACTTTGATGATCATGTCAGCAGTAGCAAAAATTTCTGCTGCTGTATCAATAATTTTTGCACCGGCGGTAATGTATTGCTCATTATCAAAACCGATTTCTGCACCACCATTATTTTCAACGATAACGTTGTGGCCATTTACAACTAATTCTTTAACACCTGCTGGAGTTAGTCCAATACGGTATTCGTGGTTTTTTATTTCTTTAGGTACGCCAATAATCATAGCTTTATCTCTGTGGTAAAATATGAAGCTAGTATAATGACTTTATGGCGGATTAACCTATCGTTCTTCCTGATAAATTAGGGTATAATTCTGTTATTACTGTATTTTATAGCGAATTATATATGAGTTCATCAACAACTAAAAAAATCGATCGTATAGATAGAAATATTTTGATTGAACTACAAAAAAATGGTCGTTTATCTAATATTGAACTGTCAAAAAGGGTTGGCTTAAGCGCTACACCTTGTTTAGAGCGAGTAAAACGTCTGGAAAACGACAGTTTTATTCTCGGTTATCAAGCCATGCTAAATCCGCAAAAATTAGATGCCGCGTTATTGGTCATTGTTGAAATTACGTTAACCAAAACTAGCCCCGATGTATTTGATGACTTCTCCAAAGCGGTTCATGAATTAGATGTTATTCAAGAATGCCATTTGGTCTCAGGGGATTTTGATTTCTTATTGAAAACACGTGTGGCTGATATCGCCGCTTATCGTGAGTTACTCGGCAATACCTTATTAAGACTGCCTGCTGTGAGTGAAAGTAGAACTTATGTCGTGATGGAAGAGGTAAAATCGTCAAATCTCTTGCCAATAAAGCGCTAATGTTCGGTATTACGTTTTATTTATCGCTAATTTTTGGTATTTTAACCTTAATATAATGATAATTTTTTCAAGAGTGTGCATTTGTCTTCTCCATCTCCAAAATTAAACGGCGTTCAACGTCTTCTCGAAGCAGGACTTTTAGTCTTTTGCGTCTTTGCCATGTTTATCATGTTAGCGCTCTTTAGTTTTGATCCCGCAGATCCTGGTTGGTCACAAACAGGTTATCAAAGTTCTGTACGTAATTTAGGTGGTGCAGTAGGGGCTTATTTATCTGATTTGTTATTAAACTTATTTGGTTTAGTTGCCTACAGTTTACCCTTTGTTATCGCAATTACCGGTTGGCTACTATTTCAAAAATATCACCGATTAATCCGACTAGATTACCTTACACTTGGCTTGAAATTTATTGGTTTTATCCTGTTTTACATCGGCATAACCTCGATTGCGAGTATGAATTTTGACGATGTTTTTTACTTCTCTGCTGGCGGTATTCTAGGGGATGTATTAAGTAACTCACTCTTGCCGTATTTATCATTCATTGGTAGCACCTTGTTATTTGTAACATTTTGCGGTTCAGGATTCGTCTTGCTAACAGGGATTTCGCTGCTTAAGGCTATTGACAGAGTCGGGGAGTACGCCATTATCGCCATTGAATACAGCTTAACAATACCCGCGCTGATCAAGCAACGTTTAGGCGCTAGATCTGAAAAAGAGTCTAAAGCAGCAATATCTGATGACACTGAACAAGCATTACAAGATTTAAATATGGAAAATAATAATGACAGTGATAATGGTGACAGCAGTGTAACTGAGCATTATATTGCTTTTGAGAAAGAGCCTGAAGAAGTAAAAAAAGCGCTGGAGACCATCAGTGATACAGAATATGAGAGTATTTTTGCCAAAAGTGATGACGACAGTGCCTATAACACCCGCGAAAAAGAACCCTATGTCGATATTGACGAGTTAATGGGGGAGCCGCTAGCCATAAATGTGCAAGAACACGTCAGTGCTGATGAAATCGCAGCGGCATTTGAGCCCGTTGAAAAAATCGTTGTTGAAGAGCCGACCACATTGCATGACAAAATTTATCAGCAATTAGAAAATGATAAGCCCGCAGAGCCCAATCATCATGACATGCCGTCATTAGATTTGTTAGATCGTACCGATAGGGTTAAACATCCTATTGATCAAGACCAACTAGACCTAGTTTCTCGCTTAGTGGAAGCAAAGCTTATTGAGTTTGGCATTAAAGCCGAAGTAGTGGGTGTTTTCCCCGGTCCAGTCATTACCCGTTTTGAATTAAACTTAGCACCAGGTGTTAAGGCCAGTAAAATTACCAACCTATCGAAAGATTTAGCCCGTTCCTTATCAGCTAAAAGTGTTCGTGTGGTAGAAGTTATTGAAGGTAAATCAGTTATTGGTATTGAATTACCTAATAAACATCGCGAAACCGTCTTCTTTTCTGATGTGATTGCTTGCGATAAGTTTGCCCATTCAAAATCAAATTTAGCCATGGCCATTGGTAGTGATATATCTGGCGAACCTGTGATTGCTGACCTAGCGAAAATGCCGCATTTATTAGTGGCAGGTACTACAGGATCGGGTAAATCTGTTGCGGTAAATACCATGATTGTCAGTATATTGTATAAATCTTCGCCGGAAGATGTCCGTATGATCATGATTGACCCTAAACAAGTCGAATTATCAGTTTATGACGGTATTCCTCATCTACTTTCTGAAGTGGTCACTGACATGAAAGAAGCTGCTAACGCATTGCGTTGGTGTGTAGGTGAAATGGAACGCCGTTATCAATTAATGTCGAAACTCGGGGTGAGAAATCTTAAAGGCTATAACGACAAAGTCGCTAAAGCCATCGCCGCGGGAGAGCCACTCATTGATCCCTTATGGCAAGCCAGTGATGCTTTTACGCAAACACCTCCTACCTTAGGTAAATTACCATCAATCGTGATTATTGTTGACGAATTTGCTGATATGATGATGATAGTGGGTAAAAAAGTAGAGGAACTGATTGCTCGAATAGCACAAAAAGCCCGTGCCGCAGGTATTCACCTAATTTTAGCCACGCAACGTCCATCAGCCGATGTTATTACTGGCTTAATTAAAGCCAATATTCCAACCCGCATGGCGCTTAGAGTGCAATCTCGTATTGAATCTCGTATTATTCTAGACCAGCAAGGTGCTGACCAGTTATTAGGTATGGGCGATATGTTTTATTTACCGCCAGGTGAAGCTGTACCTATTCGAGTTCATGGTGCCTTTGTGGATGATCACGAAGTGCATGCGGTAGTCAATGATTGGAAATCAAGAGCTGAGCCTAATTATATCGAAGACATTTTGTCAGGCGGTTCAGACCAAGACATTCTTTTACCAGGTGAACAAGCCGACGCCGACAGCAAAGAAGAACTCGATACCTTATATGACGAAGCCATCGCCTTTATTACTGAAAATGGCCGAGTGTCTATTTCCAGTATTCAACGTAAATTTAGAATTGGTTACAACCGTTCAGCCCGTATTGTCGAGCAAATGGAAATACATGGCGTCGTAACCAAACCGGGCAATAATGGCGCACGAGAAGTACTAGCGCCACCGCCAATTAAGGAGCCTTAACATGCCAACCAAGACAAAATTGATAAAAAGTGCTGTGGTCATCACCGCACTTTTTAGTACCGTATTATCAACGACTAGCCTTGCTTTAAGTGCTGAACGTATTGAAAGTGAAGTGATAGCAGAGCTAAAAACCAGTGCAGCGAGCAGTGTAGCAAACAATGCATTTAACATGACGACTAGCAATGTCATGACTCATACTGCTGAAAAAAAGGTCGATGAGAGTAAACGTGAATTAATGGCAATATTAGCTAAAATTGAATTTTTTAGCGCTGAGTTTAATCAGCAAATTTTTGATGAAGCGGGCAATAAATTACAACAAGGTAGCGGGTTACTTGCCGTTAGCAAACCCAATTTAGTTAATTGGCAAACCATTATGCCCGATGAGTCATTGATTGTTTCAGACGGTAAAAACCTCTGGTTTTATGACCCTTTTGTTGAACAGGTCAGTGTCTATACCTTAGAAAGTGCGATAGCCAATACACCTATTTTATTAATCACCAGTAATGACGAGCAGCTGTGGCAAGATTATAGTGTAAAGCAGCTAACAGATAACCGTTACTTGATCAGCGCTAACAATGAAAATTCTCGTGTTAAAAGCTTAGAACTAAGCTTTGTACAAAAGCTTAACCACCTGGAACTTGCCGCGTTTAATATTCTTGATGCCACGGGCCAATTAAGTGTCATTACCTTGATACATCAAGATAAAGCGCCTAAGGCGAGTTTATTTAAGTTTTCTGTTCCCGAAGGTGTTTATTTAGATGATCAACGCTAATGGTTCACTTGATCTAGGTTTTGCTGAAGATGACAGTTTTAAGCCTTTAGCAGCAAAATTAAGGCCTAAATCGCTCGCTGAATATGAAGGCCAAGAACATATCTTAGCTAAAGGCATGCCGTTACCTTTGGCTATCGAGCAAGGTAAGGTGCATTCTCTTATATTTTGGGGGCCACCTGGCACAGGCAAAACCACGATTGCAGAAATTATTGCCAATCACGCTAATGCCGATATTGAACGGGTTTCTGCAGTAACGTCAGGCATTAAAGATATACGACAGGCGATTGAAAATGCCAAAAGTCGTGCTACCCATCAACAACGCAGAACCGTACTATTTGTTGATGAAGTTCATCGTTTTAACAAAAGTCAGCAAGATGCCTTCTTACCGCATATTGAAGACGGTACTATTATATTTATCGGTGCAACCACTGAAAATCCGGCTTTTGAGCTCAATCAGGCGATATTATCGCGAGCCCGGGTTTACACCTTAAAAAAACTCAGTGAAAGCAATCTCAATAATGTGTTGGCCCGTGCGATAAGCTATCAAGAGCAAAGCTCAAGCTTTGAAATTATTATTGACGAGGCAACAAAAAAGCAACTTATTGCTTTGGCAAATGGTGATGCCCGAAGGTTACTTAATCTCTTTGAGAACTGTTTAGAAATTACCAACGTTGAAAATAACCAACAAATACTTAATAAAGCACAGCTCATTCAAGTAGCGGGCAATAAAATTGCCCTTTATGACAAAGGTGGTGATGCCTTTTATGATTTAATTAGTGCTTTTCATAAATCAGTTCGCGGCTCAGACCCTGATGCTGCACTATATTGGTATGCCCGTATTTTAACCGGTGGTGGTGATGCGCTGTATGTTGCTCGTCGGTTGTTAGCGATTGCTAGTGAAGATATTGGCAATGCTGATCCAAGGGCGATACAATTAGCCCTGAATGCCTGGGATACTTTTCAGCGTGTTGGTCCAAGTGAAGGCGAGCGAGCGATTGCCCAAGCTACAGTTTATATGGCCTTAGCGCCGAAAAGTAATGCCGTTTATACCGCATTCAATCAAGCAAAAGCTTTGGCCGCTGCAACTAGTGACCTTGACGTACCGCTACATTTAAAAAATGCGACCAGCGCTATTACTAAAGAACTAGGGCACGGTGGAGAATATCGTTATGCTCATGACGAAGTCGGTGGTTTTGCCGCCGGTGAGAATTACTTTCCAGAAGCAATAGCCCAAACAACACTTTACCAACCCACAGATCGCGGATTAGAAAAGCAATTGCGTGATAAGTTAAATTATTTAAACCAGTTAGACCAACAAAGTGACCAAAAACGATATGACTAATACCCTAAGCAACTTTTATTTATATTTATTTGTCGCCATAGGTGGTGCATTTGGTGCGAGTTTTAGATTTTACATTTCACAATTAATTTTCAATTGGCTCGGAAAAGGATTCCCTTTTGCGACGCTGGCGGTTAATATTTCCGGCTCCTTGATCATGGGAGCACTTTATGGCTTAATTGAACAAGGTGTTATTGAGGTTAGTATTTATCGAACACTTATTGGTATTGGCTTTTTAGGCGCATTTACCACCTTTTCGACCTTCTCATTAGATACCTTGTTATTAATACAACAAGGCGACATATTTAAAGCGACAATAAACATCTTACTTAATGTCAGTTTATGCATTTTTGCAGCGGCATTAGGTATGTATATTGTATCTATTTTTAACAAGTAAATAACAAAGAAAACACTGATATATCATGCTTGATCCAAAATTACTTAGAACAGACATCGAAAATACCGCAACTGAGCTCGCTAAACGCGGATATAAATTAGACACCGCGCAATTAATTATGTTGGAAGAGCAACGTAAAGCGATCCAAATCAGCACGCAAGATTTGCAAAATCAGCGTAACACTCGCTCTAAGTCGATAGGTCAAGCGAAAGCCCGTGGCGAAGATATTCAGCCATTATTGGCTGAAGTGAGTAAACTCGGTGATGAGTTAGAAGCCGCGAAAGAAGCACAAACGCAAGTGTTGGCGCAAATTGACCTTATCGCTTCAGCCATACCTAATTTAATTCATGAGTCAGTGCCTGCCGGTGCAAGCGAAGACGATAATGTAGAAATTAAACGTTGGGGTACGCCACGTGTATTTGACTTTGAAGTAAAAGATCATGTTGACGTTGCCACGGCGCTAGGTAAAGGTTTAGACTTTGAAAGCGGTGCCAAGCTTGCGGGTACGCGCTTTGCTGTTATGCGTGGTCAAATTGCTAAATTACACCGAGCACTAGCACAATTTATGTTAGATGTGCACAGTGAAGAGCACGGCTACCAAGAAATGTATGTGCCTTACTTGGTCAATCATGAGTCTTTATACGGTACCGGCCAGTTACCAAAATTTGGTGAAGATTTATTTCATACCGAACTCAACAATAAAAAACTCTCTTTGATCCCAACTGCTGAAGTTCCGTTAACCAACTTAGTGCGTGACGAAATTGTTGACGAACAAGAGTTGCCCATTAAAATGTGTGCTCATACCCCATGTTTTCGCAGCGAGGCGGGCTCTTATGGTCGTGACATTCGCGGTTTAATTCGCCAACATCAGTTCGACAAAGTTGAAATGGTACAAATTGTTAAACCTGAAGATTCTTTTAAAGCTTTAGAAGAGTTAACTGGTCATGCCGAAAAAATTCTTGAAAAATTAGAACTTCCTTATCGTACTGTTGTGTTATGTACCGGTGACATCGGCTTTAGCGCGACAAAAACTTTTGATATTGAAGTGTGGTTACCTGCACAAAATACCTATCGCGAAATTTCATCTTGCTCAAACATGGCAGATTTCCAAGCCCGTAGAATGCAAGCTAGATATCGCAATAGTGAAACTAATAAGACAGAGCTTGTGCATACACTCAATGGCTCAGGTTTGGCCGTGGGTCGCACACTGGTTGCTGTGATAGAAAACTATCAACAAGCTGACGGTAGTATTAATGTACCAAACGTTTTACAACCTTATATGAAAGGTTGTACCAACATAAACTAATCAGCGTTAATGAAAGTTTTATCATAAAATCCAATACCTAGTTATTGGATTTTTTTTATCTTTTTTTTGACAAACTAAAAGGCAGACTTCTTATCAGCAGACTTTTTATCATAACAGAGCGTGTTGGAAAAACCTTTAACACTATGTTTATTGATGGGGTTTTAATTCATATCAGACAACAGCCAAACATCATAAGTCCTGACCATCGGCAAAGGGCGGTTGAGGTATTTCTCCCTTTTGAAGAAGGCTATGGATGCTGTTATTGTGTCTGGTAGATAAACTAATGGTAGTTTACGAGATATATTTTATCTCGTTTCATCTTAACTATATCTCGGGTAGGATTTGCACACAGTAATGTTTGCCATTTTGGTTTAAGTCACTACTATAAATGTGCCTTATAGTAGTCATCTAAATAGCGTTGATCTAAAGCTATTTTTGTACTTATCTAATTAAAGTTTTGCTAGAATTAGTTAATTTAAACGAAGGCAAGGAATCAAGTTTTGTTTGGTGAGCGCTTTAACGATATAAATATCAAAGGTGACATTTTTGGTGGTGTCACAACCGCTATTATTTCTTTACCCTTGGCACTCGCTTTTGGCGTAGCGTCAGGAGCCGGTGCTGAAGCTGGGCTTTGGGGAGCTATTTTAGTTGGCTTTTTTGCTGCCTTATTTGGCGGGTCAACATCGCTTATCTCCGAGCCTACCGGGCCGATGACAGTGATCATGACCGCTGTGCTTACCAGTATGATGGCGAAATATCCTGAATCAGGCATGGCGATGGCATTTACTGTGGTCATGATGGCGGGTGCCTTTCAAATATTAATCGGCACACTTAAGTTGGGTAAATACATTACCTTAATGCCTTACAGTGTCATATCTGGCTTTATGTCAGGTATCGGTGTGATCTTAATTATTTTGCAACTGTCACCACTTTTAGGCCAAGCGGCCCCAGCCGGTGGAGTTTTAGGTACAATATCAGCACTGCCTAATACTCTATTAAATATTAATTTTAGCGAGTTATTACTTGGCATACTGACCTTAGCGGTATTAATTTTCTTCCCAAAACCGTATCGAAAATACGTGCCTGCACAACTTGTTGCTTTAGTAGCCGTTACTTTATTTTCCATTGTATTTTTTGACATCGACAGTATTCGCCGCATTGGAGAAATTCCTGCAGGTTTACCTTCTTTAGTTATGCCACACTTTACGGCTGACATGTTTATGACTATGGTGGTTGATGCCCTAGTCTTAGGCACGCTAGGCTGTATTGACACTTTATTAACCGCTGTTATCGGTGATTCACTAACGCGCAAAGAGCATGACTCAGATAAAGAGCTACGTGGCCAAGGGCTTGCCAATATGATCTCAGGATTATTTGGCGCTTTACCTGGCGCTGGCGCAACGATGGGCACAGTCACTAATATTCAAGTTGGCGCGCGTTCGCCGTTATCAGGCATGGTGAGGGCACTGGTATTAACACTGGTGGTATTAATTGCTGGTGGTCTAACCGAGCCTATTCCTATGGCCGTATTAGCCGGTATTGCGGTTTATGTTGGTTTAAATATTTTAGATTGGAGCTTTATCCAACGCGCCCATAAAGTCAGCCTACAAGGCATGATGATTATGTATGGCGTTATGTTATTAACCGTGTTTGTTGATTTGATTGTAGCGGTAGGGCTTGGCGTATTTATCTCCAATATCCTCATTATTGAACAGCTGAGTCGAGCACAAGCAAAGCAAGTCAAGGCGATCAGTGACACAGATCAAGATGTGGTACCGCTAACCGATGGTGAACGAATATTATTAGATCGCGCCAATGGTAAAGTGCTGTTTTTTTATCTTTCAGGGCCAATGATTTTTAGCGTCTCAAAAGCTATTGCGCGTCAACATAGCCGTGTCAGTGATTATGAAGCGATGATCCTTGATTTAACCGACGTACCTATGTTTGATGTCACCGTGGGTTTGGCGCTTGAAAATGTGATTAAAGATGCCCGAGAGGCAAATTGTGAGGTGTTCCTACTCTGCCCAAATCAGCAAACGCGAAAACAATTAGAAAAATTTGAGTTATTAGCTATGGTGCCGACAGAAAATACTTATACCTATCGACATGAAGCCCTACAAGCGGCATTAAATTATGTTGAAAAACGCACACTTAATCTTAATACGATCAGTTAATCAAATATTTTATGCTCCATTGACCGATGCTTTTGATATATAAAGGCTGCTGAATTTATTCAGCAGCCTTTTATTTTTTGCCTCACTAGCGTACTTTCACTCCAAGGCTGCTATGAACACTCATACCAAATTGATTAATTATTTGCTTATGCCTAATGGTTAAAATGTAGTTCTGTGATGGACGGCTCAGCAACCAAAACCTGCTCGGTTTAATTTAACAAACCAAGCAAGTTTTAGTCAGACCCGATACACCAAACCGTTAAATAATTGCTGACTTTATCAGCATAGCCACAATGCCTAGTGCTAAAACCCCAGCAAGCCAAATACCAACAAACCAAGCTAGTTTTTTCCATTTTTGCCAAGCCATTAGTGATAGCCATCTTCAGGTTTTACTTTGCCCCGGAACACCCAATATGCATAAGCGGTATAGATCAAAATAAGTGGTACTAAAACCATCGTTCCCACCAGCGTGAACTTTAAACTTGAATCAGGCGCTGCTGCTTCAGCAATTGTTAGACTTGGCGGTACAATATTAGGGTAAAAACTAACAAGAATACCGATGAAACTGAGGACAAATAAGCCCAGTGAGGCGAGAAATGGTTGCGCTTCTTTGTTTTGTTTCAACCCCATAAATAGCAACCAAGTACACAGCCCGACTAAAGCGGGAACCAACACACTAAAAATGCTACCTGGCAGTGTGAACCAACGTTGAAAATAAGCGGGGTCTTTGAACGGGGTGAGGATACTGACAACACCAATAAAACCTAGGGTAGCAATGCCTAACCATTTTGCATAACCGCGCATTCTAGCTTGTAGTTCACCTTCTGTTTTCATAATTAACCAAGTGGAGCCCAGCAAGCCGTAGCCAATGACAACGGCACAGCCGGTTAATAGTGAGAACGGGGTTAGCCAATCCCACCAGCCTCCAGCGTAGGCGCGGTTTGCCATTTCAATACCTTGCACCAAGGCTCCGAGCGAAATACCTTGAGTAAAGGCTGCTATAACCGAGCCTGCGAAGAAGGCAAAGTCCCAAACAGGCTTCCAACGAACGGTTCGCCAGCGATATTCAAAGGCAACACCTCTGAAAATCAATGCTAACAGCATCAGTATGATAGGCATATACAAGGCTGGCATAATAACGGCATAGGCTAGAGGGAAAACAGCAAATAAACCACCGCCTCCCATGACTAACCAAGTTTCATTACCGTCCCAAACCGGGGCAATGGTATTCATCATAACGGATTTGTCTTGCTCTGATTTAGCCGACGGAAACAAAATACCTATGCCCAGATCAAAGCCATCTAAAATGACATAAGTGAGTACGGCGAAGGCGATAATCATCGCCCAGATAAACGATAATTCAAATTCCACGATTGTCTCCTTGCGCACCTGACTTAAGGTCTGCGTCAGTTGTTGCAATAAATTGGTTTTGCGCGGTCCGGATAGGGCCGTCATTTATCTCAAGACCTGACGTAGCTGTCGGTTTATTCATCAGTCTTAATATATAAAAAGTACCTGCACCAAAGACAAAGAAATAAACGATGATAAATGCGATTAGCGATACCGCAACCGCAGGCGCATCAATTGGTGCAAGACTGTCGGTTGTACGCAATAGTCCATAAACGGTAAAAGGTTGACGGCCTACTTCAGTAGTAACCCAGCCTGCCAGCACGGCAACAAATCCCATGGGGCCCATAACAATTGCCGCCCGCTTTAACAAATCGTCATCATAAAGCTTGCCGCGAATGCGTCGCCATAAACTCCATACGCCGAGACCTAACATGGCAAAGCCTAGTAAAATCATAATACGGAAGCTCCAGAATATCACTGCAACAGGGGGTTCGTCTTCATCAGGAATAGTATCTAAACCTGCAAGCGGGGCGTTTAAGTCATGCTTTAAGATCAAGCTAGAGAGTTTGGGTATCTGAATAGCGTAATCAATCCTTTTTTCTTCTGGGTTAGGAATGCCAAATAAGATCAGCGGTCCACCCTCTGGGTGGCTGTCATAGTGTCCTTCCATCGCCATCACTTTGACGGGTTGATACTCTAAAGTGTTTAAACCGTGAAAGTCACCCACAACAATTTGTAAAGGAGCGACAACAATTAACATCCACATCGCCATTGAAAACATACGACGTGCAGCAGCATCAGCCTTGTTTCTTAGTAGGTGTAATGCACCAACAGCACCAACCACTAGCGCGGTTGTCAGAAAGGCAGCCATGACCATGTGTACTAAACGGTACGGAAACGAAGGGTTGAAAACAATCTGCCACCAGTCTTCTGGAATAAATTGCCCTACGTCATTAATGCTATAGCCAACAGGCGTTTGCATCCACGAGTTGACCGATAAAATCCAAGTGGCTGACATCAAAGTGCCAAAGGCGACCATACACACTGCAAACATGTGTAGTCCATTACCCACGCGCTCACGTCCAAACAAAGCGATGCCTAAAAACCCCGCCTCTAAGAAGAAGGCCGAGAGTACTTCATAGGCCATGAGTGGCCCAAGTATTGACCCAGTTTTGTCTGCAAACACCGACCAGTTAGTGCCAAATTGATACGACATCACAATACCGGAAACTACGCCCATGCCAAAGGCAACTGCGAAAATTTTCTTCCAGTAGTTAAACAAAAAAAGGTAGGTTTGATCATGTGTTTTTAGCCATAAGCCATTTAACACAGCTAAATAACTGGCCACTCCGATCGAAAAGGCTGGGAATATAATATGGAAGGAGACGGTGAATGCAAACTGCATTCTGGCAAGCGTCTCCGCAGTAAAGCTTTCCAACATAACTATAGCACTTATATAAGTTGTATTTTAAATGTATGTTAAACTGATGTGGCAATAAAAGCAATATTGAAAATATAACTTTTAAATGTGACAATCAATAAAAGCCCAACATAAAAATAGAGAGCACCTGATGAAATTAACCAGTTATACCAACTATGCGATGCGTTGTTTACAGTTGGCCGCACTTAAAGCCCCTGAACTAGTGCGGGTAGATGACGTGGTTTTCATTCATGGCGTGTCACGTCCACACATTGTCAAAGTGGTGCACGAGCTAGGCAAAGCCGGTTATTTAGAAACAGTGCGAGGACGTAATGGTGGCTTTCGGTTAAGCCGCCCGGCAGAAGAGATCATTGTTGGTGATGTTGTGCGTCTCACCGAAGGACCACTAGATGTAGTGGAATGTTTTAACCCTGAGAAAAACACCTGCCCGTTGATTGGTATTTGCAAGCTATCTAAAAAAATTCAGGAAGCAACTCATGCATTTATGGCTGTGCTAGATGGTGTCACTATTGCTGACATTTCTGCGAATCGTATTCCGCTACTAAAGCGTATCGATTTGTTAGAAATCACTGGAAAACCAGCAATTTTTGCAAAGTCAGACCATGCTAATTGATACCCTTCACAAGTGAGGAATAACTTAATGTGATTGCTATTAAATGGCGGTAAGGCAGGAGAGAATACAATCGCTAGTTTATGATATTGGCAACAATGAAGGAGATGACTGTAGGGTATTTACAGGTGAAAAATTAATAAATTTTTTGGCGATAAGCTGTTTCTTTGGTTTTTCCATATAGTGCTACAACCATGAAGTGCTGCAGCCATAAAGTGGGCTTAAGGTTACCTGCACTTTTATAGAAAAAAAGACCTGTTACTGCGAGGTTTTTAAGCTTATTGCGTTTGCCAACTCACATCAGGATTCCACTGATCAACCCAAGCAGGAATATCGCTTGCTGGCATAGGTTTGGCAATACCATTACCTTGAGCTAAGTCACAGCCCAGTTCTAGTATAGCCTTGCAATGTTCAATCGATTCAACACCTTCAGCAATTACGCCGCGTTTGAATGACTTAGCTAAAGCAATCACGCTTTCAACAATAGCCAAATCGTCAACGTCAATTAGCATGTCTCGTACAAAACTCTGATCTATCTTAATCATGCTGGCGGGTAAACGCCTAAGATAAGTGAGTGATGAATAGCCGGTGCCAAAATCATCCAAGGCAAAGTTTACACCCAGCGCGATACAGTCATGCATGATGTTTGAGATGTGGTGAATATCATCTAACGCGCTGGTTTCCAATACTTCTAGTTCTAAATAGTGAGGTTCAACATCGGGGTGGGCTGCTAGTAGTGAGGTTAAGGTCTGTGTAAATCTAGGCTGTTGTAATTGAACCGCAGCAATGTTTACACTTATGTTTAGGAGGCTAAGGCCCATTTTTTGCCATGCGCTGATTTGTCTCAGTGCACTATCAATAACCCATTCACCCACCTCAATATTCATCGGATTATTTTCAATCATGGGTAAAAAATCGATAGGGTTTAATAACCCTCGTTGAGGATGTTGCCAGCGAATAAGCGCTTCAACACCTATCACTATGCCAGTCTTCATATTAACCTTAGGCTGATAATGAAGAACAAATTGATGATGGTCTAAGGCATTACGAATAGCTTCTAGGTTTTCCTGATGCAGTCTAACCGCGTCATCTTGAGCGGTATCAAACAAATGATAACAATTTTTACCCGACCCTTTAGCTACATACATAGCTTGATCGGCATGGCGTACTAGCTGGTCAGCATTGGCATTATCTTGTGGGTAAATCGTTATGCCAATACTGGCTGATAAATTAAAGATAACATTATTGACAGTAATTGGCTCAGACGCGGATAATAACAAGCGTTCTAATACTGGCTCACAATCTTCAACTTTGTCTAAATCAGTTAATACGGCCACAAACTCATCACCGCCAATACGGGCTAAGGTATCACCCTCGCGCAACGCTTCTTTCATACGAACTGAGAGGGCAATGAGTAGGTCATCACCCACGTCATGGCCATGCATATCATTAACCGCTTTAAAACCGTCTAAATCTAGAAAAACCACGGCAAGTAAATGTTTGTGACGACGGCACTGCAACATGGCTTGAGATAATCGGTCAGCCAGTAATACTCGATTGGGTAAGTTAGTCAGTACATCGTAATGAGCTATTCTCTCTAGTTGAGTTTGATGCTCTTTCATCGGGGTGATATCGTTAGATAAGGCGATATAATGGGTCGCGATACCCTGTTCATTGAACACCGCACTAATGGTAGTCATTTCAACATACACTTCACCATTTTTACGTCTGTTCCAAATTTCACCAGACCAATTACCATCTTTTTGCAGTGCTTGATAAATGCTGGAAAAAAATTCAGGGGTCTCCTTACTTGATTGGAGAAAACGCGGGTTTTGCCCAATAGCCTCTTCACGACTATAACCTGTTATACGGGTGAAACTGTCGTTAACATCGATAATAATAGCATTATTATCGGTAATCGTGATGCCTTCTCTAGCATAAGTAAAGACACTGGCGGCCAGTTTTTGCTCATTCTCAGCTTGTTTTCTTTCGGTAACGTCAATCAGTGCGGCAAGACAGTCAGTGTCTGTAATGCCCAGATTAGCTTCGATATTTAGCCAACGTGTCGTCTTGTTAACGCGAACTAAGATCTCAAAAGATTGTATGCCCTTATGCTGAAATACTTTTGCCAGACAATCATTAAAACTATGGCGATGGGGTATTGTGACGTAATTGACAAAGCTTTTTCCTACTAAGTGAACGCGATCAATACCCAATAAGTTCGCACCTCGTAAATTGACCTGAGTAATTTTACCTTTCAGATCAAAAGCAAAATAAGCAATGGGTGCAAACTCAAATAACTCAGTGTAACGATAATGTAACTTTTCAGTTATCCGCGCTTGTTGTAACTCATCATTTTGCATTTCCAATTCAATTTGATGAACTTGCAGTTCGTGTAACAGCTTTTGGGTATCATTTTCTATAAGAACAGCTTGTTTGTTGTCCTTGTTTTTTTTCACTTGTGTTTCAGCAAGCTGGCGCAACCCTTCAGGTGAGAGTTGCGCTAACAGTTTGGGTGACTGTGTAGGCTTGGTCATATAGTTGGCTTTATTTTACGTAACTGTGACTCAAGCAACTTGGCTTCGCTAATATCAGTGAAGGTAATGACTACGCCGTCAATCACGTTTTCTTGTGTGCAATAAGGCATAATGCGTACCCTAAACCAACGTTCATTGTTGGCGGTTATTTCTTTTTCTATGAAAATCAGTGTGTCTAATACTTCCCGCGCATCTTTTTGTAGTGCAGTATAATCGAGCTCAGTAACTACGTCAGACAGTGGTCGACCGACATCACTAGGGATCAGCTTAAATAGGTGGGTGGCGTAGTTGGTGAATCGTCTTACACGTAACCCATTATCGAGAAACACTGTCGCTATTTCTGTGCTATTAAGCAGGTTTTTCATGTCGTTGTTGACCCATGACAAATCATCAACTTTAGATTGTAGTTCGGTATTAACCGTTTGCAACTCTTCATTCATTGACTGCATTTCTTCTTTAGAAGTGGTCAATTCTTCATTGGTGGATTGTAATTCCTCATTGGTGGATTGTAACTCTTCATTGCTAGACCTGAGTTCTTCTTGTGCCGCCTGCATTTGTTCGCGAGTTGCTTGTATCTCGTCGCGCGCATGTTGCAGTTCTAACTGATTATTTTCTTCTGCTTTACCCCGATTTTTACTCGGCTGTATGGTTGGTGTTAACACCTTGGTAAAAACCACCATCAGCAAACCCATCAAAGCTTTTGGCTTAGCAATTGATTGCACCGTTAAGTTAATCGTTTCTTTGCCTACCATCAGGTTTTCAATAATAATTGGCTCTACTTGTGTCTGCGCTTTCTTCATCGCGAGGTTAAGGTGCATGAGTAGCTCCTCACGTGCCATCACGTGAATATTCCAATTAGCCTTACCTGCTGATGCTTCTAAATATTTACCCGTGCGACCATTGATATAAATAATATCACCGGCAGCATTAACCAATACCGCTGCAGGCGAGTAATTTTGTAGTAGGATTTGGTCTGCCTGCGTTTGTAGGTTAATGATGTCTTTACTCATATCGCGGGTTCTCTTGGGTTCATTGTGTATCACAGATATAACAGGAAATATTCTTGAGGGAAAGTCAACTTCCATTCGTTGTTTGGAAATGTCGGTACGGGTAAAAATCCGTGCATTATCGTTAAGTGCTAAGAACAAGTGGGTAAAATTACCTATGGTTTCGGCATTGCCCAACATTAAAATACCGTGAGAATTCAATGTGTAGTGGAACAATGGAATTAATTTTTTTTGTAATTCTGGCCCAAGGTAAATCAGCAGATTACGGCAGGTAACAATATCTAACTTGGTAAATGGTGGATCCATGATGATATTTTGAGGTGCAAAGATGATCATGTCACGTATCCTCTTATTGATACGATAACCTCTATCATCTTTAACGAAATAACGCTCCAGTTGTGTCGGCGTTATATCCGCCTTAATGCTTGCTGGATAAAAGCCTTGCCGAGCAACATTGATAGCATCTTGATCAAGATCGGTCGCAAAAATTTGTAGTTTAAAGCGCGCTTTAGGCTTAACCTCATCTAAGAAATCCATCACAGTCATGGCGAGTGAATAAGCCTCTTCACCGGTCGAGCAGGCAGTAACCCAAGCTCGAAGTTCTTTACCTTCAGGATAGTTTTCTAATAGTGTTGGCAGTGAGCTTGACTTGAGTTGCGCCCAAACGTCTTTATCACGAAAGAAATTGGTTACCCCAATTAACAGTTCTTTAAATAATAGGTCTTGTTCTTGTGAATTCTCTCGCAGATAACGTGCATAAAGCGCTATATCTTCAAGTTGATGTAGGTTCATACGCCGTTCAATACGACGATAGATGGTGTTTTTCTTGTACAGTGAGAAGTCGTTTCCTGTGCGTTCACGCAAGATAATAACGATCTGTTCCAATGCGCTTTTTGATTTAATTTCTAACCTTGGTTCAATATCCTTTGGAGCAATACGATGGTCATGTTTGAGCCCACTGAGTATGTGTTCGGGTAATTCTTTAGCGGGGGCAACGATGTCGACTAATTCTGCATTAATGGCGCTTTGAGGCATGGAAGAAAATTTTGCAAATTCAGGCGACTGGGCCAGAGATAGTCCAGCATTTTGTTTGATGGCGCGTAAACCTAGGGTGCCATCAGAACCCATGCCAGAAAGAATAATGGCCACAGCATGTTCGCGCTGATCACTGGCAAGCGATCGAAAGAAAAAATCAATCGGTAAGCGTAATCCTCTGCTAAGCACGGGCTCAAACAAAAATAATGAGCCGTGCAGAATGGATAAATCTTTGTTAGGAGGGATCACATAAACACAATTTTGCTCTACTTTCATGTGGTTGCGAGCTTCTTTGACTATCATTTGCGTAGTACGTTGCAACAACTCAGCCATGATGCCTTTGTGAGAGGGATCTAGGTGCTGGATAACGACAAAGGCCATATCGCAAGGGGTTTGCACCTGAGTAAAAAAGTCTTCCAATGCTTCTAAACCGCCCGCAGAAGCACCGATGCCGACAATATTTGATGGTTTTTTTAGGGCATTCAACTGACGGGAGTCACTGGCAATATTTGATTTTGTGGTTTTTATTTTACTTTTCATTAAGGTATATTTATTTTTTGCTCCATTGCATTATAATAAACTAATATATTAAGTAGTGTGTAATTAATTTTGGAAAATTTTTTATAAAAAACTTTGTACTTTTCCCCGTGTTTTGCTCTTGTGTCGATGTTAACACAATGAGCTTAAAACACGTAAGATAGAAGTATTTTCACTAGTAACTTTTCACCATGTGCTAAAGAATAACGACACTTAAAATAGCCATGTTAAAAGGGCGCGATAAAGTTTCAGTCAAGTTGTGTTTTATGAACGTTATTCCTATTTTTATTGAGGCGGGTATATCCGGCTTTGAATCAGCACCAAATAAGCTATTCAAGCAGGAAAAAATACAATGACCCTGTAACAGATTATGTAACAGGCTCGAATTATATGGCTTTGTTATTTGCTTAACTTACCGTTAAACTAATCAACCAACATACCTATGATAAAAAGACTAGATGATGGCTGATAAAAGCACAGCAGAAGAAACTATATTTTCAAAAATTATTCGCCAAGAAATTCCAGCACCATTACTTTTTCAAGATGATCTTGTGTCGGCGTTTCGTGATATTACTCCACAAGCTAAAAGTCATATTTTAATTGTGCCTAATAAAATCATTCCAACGGTTAATGATATTGAAGCAGAGGACGAGCTAACTATTGGCCGTATGTTTACTGTTGCGAAGAAACTGGCACAAGCAGAGGGAATAGCAAAAGACGGTTACCGTTTGATCATGAATTGTAATCAACACGCTGGCCAAGAGGTTTATCACATTCATCTGCATTTAGTAGGGGGAGAACCGTTAGGTAGAATGTTAAACCCTAAGTAAATTAATTGCTGAATCAGTATGTTATTAGACAAAGTTATGACTTATCACCCATAGCTCAAGTTAAGATAAGGCAATATAAAGTTTTGGTTTATTTAGATTTTACGCTGTACTTTTAAACAAATATTGTTAGTATGCATATCGAACCAAGGGGTGCCTGAAAATTGTTTACAATTTTAATGGCTGAGATGCGAAGCGAACCCTTAGAACCTGAACCGGATAGTACCGGCGTAGGAATGGTTAAGCTAATCGCATTACCGTTATGTAACTTTATACTTTTTAGGCATTACTCGCTTGCTAACTATAATGCTACAGATTAATACCGAGTAGCTATCTCACTTCCCCATGCCGGATCCCATAACGTATTCCTAATCGAATTTATGAGATCATAATGACATTTACAAAATCACCCATTACTTTAGCTATTTTAACCAGCATTGTGGCTTCTACAACTTTTGCCGCTGACACCCCTATTAACACTGCAGAGCAAACAATAGAAGTTATTACCATAGACGGTGACTTCCGCTCTACGTCACTACAAAAAACCGCCAGTTCTTTATCTGTTATCGCTAGTGATGAAATTAGCGCGCGTAATGCACAGAACCTAGAAGAAATAATTGCCCGTACACCCAATGTTAATTTCTCTAGTGGCACACAACGCGCTAGGTATTATCAAATTCGCGGTATTGGTGAGCGTAGCCAATTCAAAGAACCGATTAACCCTTCTGTGGGTTTAGTGATCGACGGTATAGACTTTTCCAGTATTGGCAGCATAGCGTCAACTTTTGATGTTGAACAAGTTGAAGTTTATCGTGGTCCTCAAGGTACGCGCTTTGGTGCTAATGCTATGGCAGGCATGATCAATATCACTTCCAGTGCGCCTACCGATGTCTTTGAAGGTAAAGTAAGACTATCTGCTGGAAATTATGACAGTTATAGCGCCGGTTTGGTTTTATCCGGTCCAGCCACTGAAAAGGTAAATTACCGTTTAGCGGTTGAACAGTACCGTAGTGATGGTTTTATCGATAATGACTTTTTAAAGCGTGATGACACTAACAACCGTGATGAATTAACCATGCGCGGTAAGTTAGCTATTGCGATAAACAAAGATTTAACCCTTGATATAACTACATTTATTGCTGATTTTGACAACGGTTATGATGCCTTTTCACTGGACAATACACGTCATACCTTATCAGACCAACCCGGTTTTGATCGCCAAGATACCAAAGCGTTAGCGACTAAATTTACCTATCAAGGCGCTAGCGATTTTACGCTCGAGACTATCATCAGCTATGCTGACTCAGCATTAGACTACGGCTATGATGAAGATTGGGCCTATGTGGGTATTCGTCCGGCTTGGGAATATAGCTCAGAAGATCATTATTTTCGTGATAAAACATCAGCAACATTTGAGCTCAGAGCGCTTTCAGAGCAAGGAAGTGAAATTTTCAATGGCAGTACCGCTTGGGTAACAGGCATATACTTCAAGCAAGAAAAAGAAGATTTATTACGTCAATATACCTATTTGTCTAGTGATTTTAGCTCGTCCTTTGATAGCGATAATATTGCGGCATTCATCCAATTTGATAGCCAACTGACTCAGCAACTAAGTCTAACAACTGGTTTAAGGCTAGAGCGGAGAAACGCAGATTATACCGATTCAGAGCAACTTAGTTTTGATCCAAGCGATACCATGGCAGGTGGTAAAGTGGTGTTGTCGTATCAAGCGAATAAAAATAATTTATTCTATGGCTCAGTGAATCGTGGTTACAAGGCCGGAGGTGCCAACACTGAGGGCAGTTTGCCCACTGAGCTTCGTGAGTTCACGGCTGAGTATTTGTGGAATTACGAATTAGGCTATAAAGTCAGTTTATTGGATAATCAAGCCTATGTTCGTAGCGCCGTATTTTACATGGACAGGGATGATATGCAGGTGCGCACGTCATTTTTACAAGAACGTGAAGATGGCAGTACCGACTTTGTTTCATATTTAGGTAATGCGGCAACCGGCACCAATTTAGGCCTTGAAATAGAGGCAGGGTGGCAGATCAGCCCAGAACTTGAAGTTTATGGCGCTGTTGGATTGTTAGATACCCAATACGATGGCTTTATTGATGCTGACGGCAATGATAAATCAGGTGACGAACAAGCACATGCCCCTAGCTACCAATTTAATCTTGGTTTGAATTATCAATTATCAGATCACTTACGGGTGAATATTTCTGTTGACGGTAAAGACGAATTTTTATTCTCTGATAGTCATAACGAAAAATCTGCAGCCATTGAAGTGGTTAATATGTCAATGAGTTATGCAAAAGATGACTGGCAAGTGAAAGTATGGGCGCGTAATTTGTTTGATGAAACTTATGCTACGCGTGGTTTCTATTTTGGCAATGACCCAAGAGACGAATATAGCGCAAAAGCCTATTATCAATTAGCTGAGCCGGCGGTATTTGGTGCAACATTTGATTATAATTTCTAAGAAATATAGGTAAATACTTGTGCTTAGCACACTTGCCTCTATCTGTTAGGTCTTAGCAAATAGTTTACATATCAATGAATGTTGTAGCCTATTAGATAAAGTGTTTAATAGGCTACAACGCGGTACTGGTCAAATAAGAAGAAAGTTATTTATGAAAATATCAATTGAAATTAGTTTATACCCGTTAGCGGAAGAAAAATTTAAAACAGAAATATGGGCGTTTATTAAACGTTTACGCTTAGTTCCAGGGCTCAAGGTAGTGACCAACGGTATGAGTACACAAGTATTTGGCGATTATGACTTAGCCACGGCGCATGTGATGGCAGAAATTAAACATGTACATCAAACGCTAAATGCAGCGGTATTTATTTGCAAATTTATAGGTGGTGATCGCTCTGTTGTAGAAGCCGAAACATAATGGCGAATGCAATCAGTGCATCCAGTGAAATTGTTACTTACTTCACCACCTTGCCCTTATTAGAGTTAATCGCGGTTGTAGCATCATTACTGTATGTGGTTTTAGCGGCAAAAGGTAGTATTTGGTGCTGGCCTGCCGCCATATTAAGTACTGTGTTATATACGGTTATTTTTTATGATGTTTATCTTTGGATGGACAGCGTGCTGCAGTTATATTATTTATTGATGGCTGTGTATGGTTGGTTTTGCTGGCATAAAAATAATCCCTCCAAGACCCATACTGATTCGAACAGGCTTTTGTATAGCCAATGGACCTTACAGCGCCATAGCCTTATTATTGTGCTTTTAACGCTTGTATCGTTAGTTTTAGGTTGGGTAATGGCGACTTATACCCCAGCGCATTTTCCATATCTTGATAGTGCAACCACGGTTTTTGCGGTGTTTGCTACTTATTTAATTACCCAAAAGGTACTAGAGAATTGGTTATATTTTATTGTGATTGATCTAGTATCGATATATCTCTATCTTGAAAAGGGCTTGATCCCAACAGCAGCACTCTTTGGCAGCTTCGTGATCTTAGCGGCTTATGGTTACTGGCAATGGCGCAAACAATATAAACTGCAATTTAACCAAGAGCACAATAACCTGTGCATCAATAACTCTGTTGTAGGATAACTTGTAGGAAGCATTTTGACATTTGATCAAGCAATAATAGACCCGCAGCAACAATCGCTAGCACTAAAATTAAGCCATCTACCTTGTTTTAATTTCAAGGTAGATAATATTAGTGTTATTAATACGGGATTAAGCCAGCCTTGTTTTCAAGTTAACTATGACAATAAAACCTATTTTGCCAAGTATTTAATCGCTAATAGTATAGAACCTTTAGCGAGCCAACTCGCGGCCAGAGCTGGCATTTCTCCTAAGCTAATATATGTTGGACAAAACTGGTTAATTACTGAGTTTATAGCAGGTCAGGGCCTAGATAACGGCCACCAGAGTGAAGAAGAAAAATTAGTCGTCACAATAGCGCTATTGGCGCGCTGTCATAACATTGCTCTGTCGAGTACGAGTAGTAAGAGCGAAAGTAGCGACAGCAATCATCAAAACTTAGCACAAAAAATATCACTAACCGATGATCAACTATCAAAACAGTCTTACTTACCGAGTCTGGATATATCCGCCACTATTGAGCAATTATTACAAAATATAGCATTGAGCTCTACTCAACATCAGGCGCTAAAATTCTTAGTCAATGTCTTTCAACAAAACTTGGCCGAAACTCATAAAATAGTGCAGCACACCAGGCAAGTTTTTTGCCATGGCGACGCTAATTACAGCAATATTATAGCGCTGAAAAATGAGACTAAAAATCCAGAGAATTTATATAAAATAATTGATTTTGAATGTGCATGTATCGGACCCATAGCGTATGACCTTGCTATGCTAATGGCTGTTAATAGCATTGATAGCAGTAAAGTTGAAATGATTACTTCGCGCTATCAGCAAGCATTAACGCGCTTAAATCAGCAACAAAAATTAACAAAAATTATCGATAATTTAACAGAAAATACACATGAAAACAGTAATATCTCGCCACTACTAGTTACGTGTTACTTTGACTTTTCTCTTTTAATCAATGGCTTATGGTATTTATCTCAATATCAGGGGCGTAAGTTAATAAAATACAAAATATTGTCAATAAAGCAATTAATGTTACTGGCAATTAGGCATCCACAGGTAAATAGGCTCTTAGATGAAATGAGATAAGGCGTACAAATCTTAAGATTAGTGGTAGTGCTAGCGTCGCGTGCTTAGCGCATAATTGTACTAACCCCACTTACTGGTGTCTTGTGTGAATTGGAAAGAATTTGTAGAAAATAGAAATCGTTTATTTTGGTCGGTACATACAGCTGGCTGGTGTGGTTTTGCCTTAGTACATTATTTAGGTTCATTACTGCACGATTTACGCGATATTTTTCTGATTATTATCTTATTGAATACCTATGCCGGTTGGTTATTTACGGTTCCGTTAAGGTATATTTATCGTCGTGTTTGGAATTTCACACCGTTAAAAATCGCCATCGTGGTGATATTAACGTCTTATTGTACCGGCGTATTATGGCAAGTGGTAAAAAATATTAATTATTGGGAAATATACAAGCACGGCTATCGCCCTGATTTTTGGCTTTATTACACAAAAAACAGTCTATTATCCTTCTTCATTATTTTAAGTTGGAGTGCTTTATATTTTGGTACTAAATATTATCAAATGCTGCAAAAAGAAAAACAGAATGTATTACGTGCCAATGCGGTTGCCCATCAAGCACAGTTAAAAATGCTGCGTTATCAGCTTAACCCTCACTTTTTGTTTAATACCCTAAACGCGATATCAACGCTAATTTTGGTACAAGAAAACAAAATCGCCAACGGTATGGTCACTAAGTTAAGTGAGTTTTTACGTTACTCGCTGGACAAAGACCCTATGAAGCGAGTAACACTCGACAGTGAGTTGCAAGCCCTAAGGCTTTATTTAGATATTGAAAAAGTACGTTTTGAAGAGCGGTTACAAGTCAGATTTAATGTGGCTAGCGATTGTAATTTGGCCTTAGTGCCGAGCATGATATTGCAACCGTTAGCTGAAAACTCAATAAAACATGCTGTAGCAGTACAAGAGCAAGGCGGCGCAATTAACGTGTCAGTACATCGTTTTGGTAACGATTTACTGATTGAGTTGGCTGATAATGGCCCAGGTGCAGAAATTAACAATGGTAACTTGTTTCGTGAAAATGGTGTGGGTTTGGTCAATACCCGAGAACGATTGCAAGCTTTATATCAGAATGATTTTTCGTTAGTTGTTGCCAACAATGTACCCACTGGTGTTAAAATCAGTATACGAATTCCTTATGAAGTTGGCGGTCGAATATGAGCAAACAGCTCAACACAATAATTGTTGACGATGAACCCCTCGCTAGAAAAGGCTTAGCGGTTCGTCTGCAAGAGCACAAAGACATCAACATTATTGTCCAATGCACTAACGGCAGAGAAGCATTAGAAGCTGTTAGAGCCTATCAACCTGACTTAATATTTCTTGATATTCAAATGCCGGGCTTAAATGGTTTTGAAGTCGTTGAAGCTATTATTGCACAGGGCTTGCATTTACCTATGGTGGTATTTGTTACCGCTTTTGACCAATACGCTATGCAGGCTTTTGAAGTACATGCACAGGATTATCTACTTAAACCCGCTGACGAACAACGTCTTGCTCAAACCTTAGATAAAATACGCCAAAGTATCAGTAGTGAAGTTAATGCCCTTCATAAGTCAAAATTAGTGCGTTTAGTGAGTGACGTTACCGGTAACGATTGTGACAAAATTTTACAAGAGCTAGAAAATAACGAACCGGTCAGTGTGTCGAGTTATTCTGATGTATTAGCGATAAAAGATGCTGGTGAAGTTAGTCGAGTACCGGTAAAAGATATTTTATGGATTGACGCTGCTGGCGATTATATGTGTGTTCATACTGACGATAACACTCATATTCTTCGTAAAACCATGAAACAACTTGAAGCAGTGTTAGACCCTCGACGATTTCTCCGCAGCCACCGCTCTACCATAGTGAATAAAAGTTATATTGATAAGTTTTGCAGCCAGCCCAATGGTGAATACTATTTAGTCATGACAAACGGTAAAGAGTTAAAAGTTAGCCGCAGTTATAAAGAAAAGGTTAAAAAAGCCGTGGTTGCCTAGTGAGCCTCTATTTATTCATAAATCAAGGCTAATGCGTTTGAGTTAATTGAGAAAATTAATATAAGCGTTATGGTGTTGTCCGACTCAAACAAAAGATATACTGCAGGTCTTAGTAATAAATAAAAGCACTTTAGGGATCAACCATATGTACATGATAGTTAAGCACACCCATCTGACTATAATTATGCTTACTTTTATCTTTTTCATGATTAATTTTATCTTAACAATGAAAGGCTCTGATAAGGTCAATAATAAGCTACTGAAGATTGGGCCACATATTTTATATACGCTTTTTGTTTGCACCTTTATTTACCTCGTTGCCGTTAATCCACTTAATTTATATCCCTTTGTTAATGGTTGGGCATCATCAAAATTAGCTGGTTTTGTCATTTATGTACTTTCTATCACTTTGGCGCTTAAGTGGGCAAAGTCTACCTTATGGCGTGTTGTAGGTTTCATTAGTGCTGTGTTTTGGTTAGCCATGACCGCCAGACTAGGTTTTGCTGATCATCTTAAATCCAAAGCTATTAGCGAAGATGCTAATGCTTATATCGAGTTAGGACAATCTATGTTAACAGCGATTTGTTAAGCGCTTTAACGGAACAAGCACCCAGCTAAATAATATAAGCCGCTGTGAATGTTTTATTTAAGATATAACAAGAAACAGTTGGCTTTTTCAGCGGCGATGCTAATTATCAACCAAAATCTACAGCTGTATAATAGTCGTTACTTCTGGAATTTTTTAAATGCACAGTATTGATCTTTTTGTAAAAAATTGGGGCAGCAAACAATCTATGACCCCAATCGATAGCGCTGATATAGCCGAACTTGAACAACGATTAGCGGCTATTCTCCCTAACAGCTATAAATACTTACTATCGAATTATGGCTTGGTGCACACACCGAATGTGTTAAGCAGAATATGTGATTTAGGTGTCGATATATCAGAGGTTCAAGATTTTTTAAGTCTTGAAGACGTATATTCATTATCCAAGTTATATGAAATGAGTGGCATGCCCAAAGGCCATGTTTTGTTTGCCTCTGACTGTAAGGGCAACATGTTTTGCTTCAAACTGAGTGATTGTGAACGTCAGCAGATAGATATACCCGTCTGGTTTTTTGACCATCAATTTCATACAGTGAAAAAAGTATCACCTAGCTTCAGTGAATGGCTAGGAGAGTTCAATAAACTGTAAGAAAACTCATTTCTCCAATAATTTTACTAGGCTAGTTATTGATTTAAGGTTAATAATTACATGCTTGGCATGACGATCCCAGTGAGACTAAGTACCAATGGACTATGGCGATACTCAAGAAGCGAGTTGTCTTTTATCTGCCCGCGCTAATCGTTTGAATATATGGGGCCAGAGTCATGAAAAGGTGACACTATGGCCGGATTAGTAGGTTATCGTTACTTAGGGCTAGATAAGCTGATCAATAGCGGTGACATTACCCGCTTAACCACCCAGAAACTAATAAAAAGACACGAGCTTTACACCCGTGTCTTTAAATTATGCTGCTTTACTTAGTATAAGATTAAGCTGTTAGCTTAATTGCTTGATTAAACGCGTAGCTACTTCGCTTGAACTTGCTGGGTTTTGACCACTGATAATACCGCTATCTTCAACAACGAATGATGCCCAGTCGTCGCCTTTTTGGTAGTTGGCGCCTTGCTTAATTAGCTCGTCTTCCAGTAAAAAAGGTACAATGTCGGTTAATTGCACCGCGTCTTCTTCACTGTTAGTAAAACCTGTTATTTTTTTACCTTGTACGATTGCAGCGCCATTTTTATCTTTAACATTAAGCAATACTGACGTTGAATGACAAACTACAGCTACTGGCTTATTTTGCTCGATAAATGCTGAGATCAAGGCAATTGATTTTTGATTAGTGGTTAAATCCCACATTGGACCGTGACCACCTGGATAAAAAACAGCGGCGTAATCGTTCGCATCAATCAGCTCTAACTTGGTTGTTGTTGCCAATACTGCTTGGTTTGCTTTGTCTTGCTCAAAACGACGCGTGGCATCAGTTTGAAAGTCAGTTTCTGCACTTTTTGGGTCTAATGGCGGTTGTCCACCTAAGGGGGAGGCTAATGTGACATTGAAGCCTGCGTCAATTAATTGATAATAAGGTGAAGCAAACTCTTCTAACCAGAAACCAGTTTTTTCACCTGTGTTACCTAGCTTGTCATGTGAAGTTATTACCATTAATACGTTAGTTGTATTTGTTACAGTCATTTAAATTTTCCTATGCTAGTTAATAAGGCGTTTATTGTTGAAAGTAGTTAATTTCAAAGTAAACTTTCTGTGAGTGCCTATTGATGCACCTGATTGATGTATCAAGTATATGCTTAACTGCTTTTAATACAATGCAGATAAAGTTGACAACATTGTTTTAATTATTGATACAATGTATTGGGCGTAGGCTGTAGCAAGCCGATTAATTAAATGAACAATTAATGGATCAGCTTCAAACCTCAACTTAAAACTTCAACATAGTCAACTTTATGGTGATGCGCAATGACATAGGTAAATATTACTTGATAATATTATCCTACATTGCGCTATTGGCTTATATCCATATAACTATCAATATTGTGGCTTTATTTTGCCCCGTTATCTTTATTAACTATTGGTTAATTATTTTATCTATTGGATACAGTAAAAATAGGCACAGTAAAAAATATTTGTTGAGTAGAATTTTTAATAAGGGTGGCTGTCAATTAAGGGGACTAAGTGGATATTTCTTTTGAGCAATTAAAAAGTATGGTGGTTTTTTCGCATGTGGTCGAGCAAGGCAGTTTTAGCGCGGCCGCAAAACATATTGGGCTTTCTAGAGCGGTAGTGAGCTACCATATTAAAAAACTTGAGACTCAGCTGGGTATTACGCTTTTGAATCGTTCAACGCGATCTATTGCCTTAACGCAAGCAGGTAATGATTATTATCAACGATGCCATATTATTGCTCAGCAGGCTAGCGCAGCTAATCAACAAATTGAAAACGTTAAAAATGAACCTGAGGGCCTACTTAAGATCACCTGTCCGGTTAGTGTTGGTCTGCATACTATTGTGCCGGCATTAGATAAATTTCGTCACATTTACCCGAAAATTGAACTCGACATCATGTTGACAGATGAAGTGGTCAATATTGTCAAAGAAGGGATTGATTTGGCTATTAGAGGAGCACCTTTAGCAGATTCTGGCTTGCAAGCACGAAAGCTTGCTGTGTTAGCAACTTGCCTTTGTGGCTCACCAGACTACTTTGAGCAATATGGTCGCCCCGATAAACCAAGTGAATTAAGCCAACATAATTGGGTTGTTTATAAACTGGCCAGTAATAAGTTAACACTAGAAAAGTCAGGTCGGTCACATACCGTTGATATAAAAGGCACAATAACCACCAATAATGCTACGGCAAGAACGGCTTTTGTTATCGGTGGCCATGGTTTAGGGCGGATCCCAACCTATGATGCTTGGCCAAAAATTAAAGCAGGGCGTTTGCAAACGGTATTAGACGATTACCAGCTTAAAGCCATTGACGTTTATGGGGTATTTCCGCCAGGGGCTGCCAAGTCAAAAAAATTGCGACTTTTAATTGATTTTCTCGAACAGTTTTTTGATCAACAACAAGCAAGATTGCTCATCAAAGACCGTTAAGTAAAATCTTAAAGTTTACTCAAAAAATTTTGGTTCAGTAAATAGCCTCATAAAATACACTTAAATAATGAAAGCTAAGCCAACTTTAATGACTTAACAAGACTAAAAAATACTCAACAAATATAAATAAAACAAGAGCTAACAAAGACGTTGCGCGGTTAACGCTAAAATATTTTCCTGTGCTTGTATTAAACTCTCACTAACCCCTTGTTGGTGCATAATGGCTGTTTTTAAGGCCACCGTAGCCACAGTATTATTCTGTTCTGCAATCATGATATTTGATTTTCCAGCTATGATGGCTTGTACAGCACCCACCCCCAATTTGGTTGCTAAAATTCGATCTTTGGCAACCGGTGAGCCACCCCGTTGAATATGGCCAAGAATACAGGCAGTGCAATCGATATGTGCTATGGCTTGTAGCTGTTGAGCTAACACAGAGGCACCTCCTTGCCATACATTTTCAGCAATGACAATAATATAGCTGGCATGTCTATTGGCTTGAGCGAGTTTTATTTCTTGCGCTAATGTGAGTAGTTTTTCTTGCTCACCCGTTGTTTGATTATTATGGGCAAAATTTTCAAATGAAATAACTTGTTCAGCGGCACAAGCAATACCGACATTAAAAGTAATATGACCACTATGACGTCCCATTAATTCAACTATAAAAATACGCTCAAATGCTTCTGCCGTATCGCGAATTTTATCTATTGCTTCTATAGCGGTATTGATAGCGGTTGAAAAACCTATAGTAAAATCGCTACCGTCAATATCGTTATCAATGGTGGCAGGAATACCAATAACTTGACCAGACCACTCCTGTTGCAAGGCGATTGAGCCAGCGAATGAGCCATCACCACCAATAACAATTAAGGCGTCAATTTTTTCTTTTAACAGAGTGCTTGCTGCTTGCGCTATACCTAAAGGTGTTTTCATCGCGGGGCAGCGCGCACTTTTTAAAATAGTACCGCCTTTTTGAATAATATTTGCGACGTCTTTAACGCCAAGTGGCACTGACATATCGTCAATCAAGCCGTTAAAACCGGCATAAAAACCCATCACTGCTATTTGGTAATGCTGTGCGGCAATCACAATAGCTCTAATAGCAGCATTCATACCTGGTGCGTCGCCACCGCTGGTTAAAATAGCGATTCTTTTAACCGTTTTGATCTTATTTGTATTACTAGTAGGCATAGTTTTACTCTCGTTTTAAATGTCCGAGGAATGTATTTCAAATTAGCAGTGATTTACCTTAAGGTAAAATAGTTTTTCATTAAGGCGCGCATAGTTTACTCTAGGTCAATAACTGGGCTTAATTCATGGCTATAAGTTGTACGAGAAATATTAAATGAAGAAAATAAAACTAATACTAATTTGGCTATTAATGGCTGTGTTCTTATCCGGCTGTAGTTTCCGTTTTGTCTATAACCATCTAGATTGGTGGACTCATTGGTATCTTGATGACTATGTCACGCTAACTGAGCAACAACAGCAACGCTTCGATGATGAGTTTGAACAATTGCATTTATGGCATCGCACCACACAATTACCCGCTTATGTGCAGCAGCTTAAAGCCCTTAAAATTTCGATTAACGATCAAATAAATGAGCAGGACATCGCGGCTAACTTTGTACAATTTACTGAGCATTGGCAAAACTTTTTAATTGCCACAGAGCCTAAATTACAGCCGTTGGTTGTTAGTTTGTCAACCGAGCAAACACAGCAATTGTTACAAGCACTACAAGCGGCTCATCAAGAGAGGCTTGATGATGATGAAGCTTTGTCTGAGCAGGAATGGTTAGAAGAACGCACGGACCAGCAAAAGGAGCAACTTAAAGACTGGTTTGGTAAGTTAAGCCCTGAGCAAAAATCGCAAGTCACATTGCTGGGCAAAGGCTTTCAGCGCTCATTTGAACCGCGTATGCTTTACCGACAACGTTGGACCCAGCAGTTTGCTGACTTATTAAATGGCAACTTACCAGACCATCAATTTAAATTGGAGTTTTACAGTTTATTTGTTAATGGTCGTAGTTTACGAGATGAAAAATTTAATGCCATGACTAGCAATAACAATCAGGTGTTCACTAACATTTTTCTTTATATGGTGACAACGGCAACTAATAAGCAGCGTAAACGCCTCAACAAAAAAATTGATAAAATACTGGGTGATTTAGCGTATCTAATTAATGATGATTAATGTGTTGGGTGCTTAAACACTGAAGATAATAGCGCTATAAAAAACAAAAAAATAGGTAGCTTTTAGCTACCTATTTTTAGTTAACTACCGTGCACCACGGTAAGTCATGTTAACCGTTATAAAACGATATTAAGCAAAGTGGCTTTTAGTTAAGGTTAGCACTTTTAAGGTGTTAGTTGCCCCAACAGTTTCCATTACATCGCCGTGCGTTAAGATCACTTTATCGCCAACAACCAGTTCAGAACCTTTAACCACGGTAGACAATACATCTTCTGCCATTTTTTCAGCATTGTCAGCATCTGTAGAGTCAAAAGAAACTGGATAAACACCACGATAAATCGCTGTTTTAGTTAAGGTTTTAGCATGACGTGATAACGAATAAATCGGTAAGCCAGAAGAAATTCGTGACATAATTTTTGTGGTATGACCCGATTCAGTTAATGCGATGATGGCTTTAACACCGACTAAATGATTAGCTGCGTACATAGCCGACATCGCAATGGTTTCAGACACTTCAGTAAAGGTCGTTTCCACGCGATGCTTTGAGGTAGTTACTGATCTTTCTTTCTCTGCGCCGATACAAACACTCGCCATGGCTTTTACCGTTTCAATCGGGTATTTACCTGCAGCGGTTTCAGCAGAAAGCATAACTGCATCTGTGCCATCAAGCACGGCATTAGCAACATCCATCACTTCAGCACGTGTAGGCATAGGTTGCTCAATCATGGTTTCCATCATTTGCGTTGCCGTGATAACTACGCGGTTTAACTGGCGGCTACGGAGAATAATATGTTTTTGCTTACCCACTAAGGCCGCATCGCCAATTTCAACACCTAAATCACCACGGGCAACCATAACAACATCAGACGCTAGAATGATTCCGTCTAACACTTTGTCATCATTTACCGCTTCAGCACGTTCAATTTTCGACACTAAACGAGCGTCACAACCGGCTTCTTGTGCCAATAAACGCGCTTCGCGCATATCAGCGGCGTCACGTGGAAAAGATACCGCAAGAAAATCAACGTTAATTTTAGCTGCTAGTTTAATATCTTCTTTGTCTTTATCAGTAAGGGCAGGAGCAGTAAGACCACCGCCTTGACGGTTAATACCTTTGTTGTTTGATAATGGACCACCAACAGTAACTTCAGTAAAAACTGACTCTCCTTTGGTTTCAAGTACGCGTAACTGTACACGGCCATCGTCGAGTAACAAAATATCACCTGGCACTACATCTTGAGGAAGTTTTTTGTAATCAATACCCACTTTCTCTTGGCAACCTTCGCCTTTGGCTAATGAGGCGTCTAATTCGAATTTTTCACCAATAACTAGTTGTATAGGGCCATTTTTAAATGTTGAAACTCGAATTTTAGGTCCCTGTAAGTCGCCTAATATACCGACATAAATGCCTAGCTCTTTCGATAATTCACGTACTGTATTTGCGCGGTCGATATGATCTTGTGCAATACCGTGAGAGAAATTCAATCTAACAACGTTTACACCTGCAGCAAGTACTTCTTTTAATACGGCTCTATCATCAGTTGCTGGACCTAAGGTCGCGACAATTTTGGTTCTTCTAGGCATGGTAATCCTTAAATTTATATAATATTTTGTGTATTTATCAACGATTGGCTATGCACCAATAGCTAATCGTTAGTCTTTACGTTCAAAGCGTGAGCTACGTAAACTGTCTTTAACTTTCTTTAAGTTGTCTCTAAATTTTGTCCCACGGCGAAGGGTAAAGCCGGTCGCCAAACAATCAATTAAGGTTAGCTGGGCAATACGTGATGCCATGGGCATATATAAGTCGGTATCTTCAGCAACCTCAACTGAGAGCACAATATTACATTCTTTGGCTAATGGTGATCCTGCTGTTGTTATTCCTATGACAGTGGCATCATTTTCACGTGCTAAACTTGCCACATCAACCAAAGACTTAGTTCTGCCGGTATGTGATATAACGACAACAACATCACCTTGGCAACTATTTATAGCACTCATACGTTGCATTAATATGTCATCAAAATAGACGACAGGCACATTAAAGCGAAAAAACTTATTTTGTGCGTCATGTGCAACAACTGCAGAAGCGCCTAAGCCAAAAAAAGAAATTTTATTGGCTTGAGTTAATAGGTCAACAGAGCGATTTATGGTGGAACTGTCTAAACTTTTACGCGCTAACTCTAGGTTCGCCATGGTTGATTCAAATATTTTTGAAGTATATTCTTCAGCCGAATCATTTTCATCAACATGGCGATTGACGTAAGGTGTGCCATTAGCCAAACTTTGTGCTAAATGCAGTTTAAAGTCAGGATAGCCTTTAGTGTCGAGTCGTCGACAAAAGCGATTTACCGTGGGCTCACTTATATTAGCTTGTTTCGCCAAGGCAGCAATACTGGCATGTATAACCGTTTCAGGTGATGATAATATAACGTCTGCCACTTTACGTTCAGATTTACTGAAAGTTTCTAACTCGTTGGCGATTTTTTCTAATATATTCATTACGTTTAAGCCTTCGCGTGTTACTTAACTGGTTAATTACCGAGCAAATAAAGGGTAACTGTAATTTATTTTCTGCTTTAAGAACAGAAAATATGAAAATTTATTTCATATTTTCGACTAATATAAAACAAAAGTACTGAATCTTGCAAACATTTAATCCATTTTCATACTAAAGTCGTCTTGAAGTGGCTATTTTTAAATGAAATGGAAATAATGTAATAATATTACAAAAAAGAGCTTTACTGACGAGGCTATAGCAGATAAATTAGCCTCATATGTAGTTTAGTTACAGTAAAATAAATAATTGAGAATACACACTATGAAAAACATAGATTGCCCTTTAGCAAGCGAGATTGTTATTTTTGGTGCGTTGGGAGACTTATCTCGTCGCAAACTTTTACCCTCTTTATATCAGTTAGAACTTGCCGGCCTGTTGAGTGATAACACTCGCATTATTGCTGTTGCTCGAAATGAATTAACCCTTGAGCAATTTACTAAACAAATAGATGAAAGCTTAAATGAGTTTATACCTGAAGCATTAGATGTCGCAGCCTTGACCAAGTTTTTAGCTAGGCTTGTTTATCAACAGCTTGATTTTAAAGACCTTAAATCATACAAGCAATTAGCCGAAAGCTTATCACCTGCATTGGGTGCGAGAGTTTATTATTATTCTACACCACCCGCTATTTATGGTGATATTAGTCAAGGTTTAAAAACGGCTAAGTTAATCAACGATGCAGACAGAGTTGTGATGGAAAAACCTATTGGTCATTGCTTAGAATCGTCTAAAGTGATTAATGATCAGGTTTCTCGTTACTTCAATGAAAATCAAATTTACCGTATTGATCACTATTTAGGTAAAGAAACGGTATTAAACCTGTTAGTGCTGCGCTTTGCCAATAGCCTTTTTACCAATAATTGGGATAGAAACTGTATTGACCATGTGCAAATTACCGTTGCCGAGAGTGTTGGTATCGAAGGGCGTTGGGGTTTTTATGATGAAGCAGGGCAAATGCGAGATATGGTGCAAAACCATTTGTTGCAAGTACTGTCGTTAGTTGCCATGGAACCACCCGCTGAATTAAGTGCCGACTGTGTCCGTGATGAAAAGCTAAAAGTGATCAAAGCGCTTAAACCTATCACTCGACAAAATGTTAAAGATAAAACTGTGCGTGGCCAATATGCGGATGGTTATTTAAATGGTGTCGCTGTTCCTGGGTATTTGAACGAAGAGGGTGCAAAAGCGAATAGTAAAACAGAAACTTTTGTTGCCATTAAAGCCGAGATAGACAACTGGCGTTGGGCTGGCGTACCTTTTTACTTGCGAACAGGTAAACGTATGCCGCAAAAACACAGTGAGATTGTGGTCCATTTTAAACAACAAGCTCATAATATTTTCAGTGAGAGTTATGCCGATTTACCGTCAAATAAATTGACCATTCGTTTGCAACCGGACGAAGGTGTTGAACTTGAAATGATGAATAAAATTCCGGGTATCGCGTCGCAAATGCAAATTCACGAAAACAAACTTGATTTAAGTTTTTCTCAAGCTTACGACAACCAACGTGTTGTTGATGCCTATGAACGCTTATTGCTTGAAGTTATTAAAGGTGATCAATCTTTATTTGTTCGTCGTGATGAAGTTGAAGCGGCGTGGCAATGGGCTGATAGTATTATCGATGCATGGCAAGCAAGCAATGAAGCACCTAAACCTTATGCAGCCGGTTCATGGGGACCCGTTTCATCAATTTCTTTAATCGCACGCGATGATCGCCAGTGGGTAGAATAATGTACCAAATTAATGAATTCGAACAACGTGAATTATTAGACGAAGCACTAGCAGATAAAGTTGCCGCGTTATTAACGGCTGCGCTGGAAAGTAAAGGCAAAGCCAGTATCGCGGTTTCGGGTGGCTCAACACCAAAAGGTTTTTTTCAAGCCTTATCAAAGAAAAAGCTAGCTTGGCAAGCTATAACTATTACCTTAGCGGATGAACGCTGGGTTGATATTGACTCAAGCGATAGTAATACTAAGTTAGTGCATGAACACCTCATGCAAAATGAAGCGGTAAAAGCTAATTTTTTCTATTTAAAACAAGGTGAAATCCTTAGCGATGAAACCTTAACTGATTTAAACCTAGCAGCAAAACAGCAGTTATTGCCATTAGATGTACTTATTTTAGGTATGGGTGAAGATGGTCATACTGCCTCGTTATTTCCTTGTAGTGATGAAATAACGCAGTGCTTGGCCAATGATAGCCAAGCATTATTGAAAGTAACACCAAAAACGGCGCCACATCAGCGAATTAGTTTTAGTTTTGCTGCCTTAGCACAAAGCAAAAATACTTTTTTACACCTTAGCGGTATCAGTAAAAAACAAGTATTGGCTAAAGCTATTGCCGGACAAGTATGTAAAGAAATGCCGATCAGGGCTTTTTTACAAGCGCCAAACATTAATACACAAGTTTATTGGGCCAAGTAATTATGAATAAAACAGTTATGAATAAAAATATTGTACAGATCACACAACGTATCATAGATCGAAGTAAAGCAAGCCGTTCGGCTTACCTTGAAAAAATAGCGGGTGAAAAATCAACTACTGTACATCGCGCTAGTTTATCTTGTGGTAATTTAGCTCATGGTTTTGCTGCTTGTGGTAGCGATGACAAAACGACATTACGTGGTCTTAGTCATTCAGACATTGCTATTATATCCGCTTATAACGATATGCTTTCAGCGCATCAACCGTACGAAACCTACCCAGCCATTATTAAAGCAGCTGTCAAAGAAACCGGTGGCGTAGCCCAATTTGCTGGTGGTGTACCTGCGATGTGTGACGGTGTTACACAAGGTCAGCCAGGTATGGATTTAAGCTTGATGAGCCGAGACGTTATTGCTATGTCGACTGCTGTTGCGCTGTCGCATAATATGTTTGATGGCGCACTGATGATGGGTATTTGCGATAAAATAGTGCCTGGATTAATGATTGCTAGTATGACTTTTGGTCATTTACCTACCGTTTTTGTACCCGCGGGCCCAATGCCTTCAGGTTTGCCAAATAAAGACAAAGCGCGTGTTCGTCAGCAATATGCTCAAGGTGAAGTGGGTAAAGAAGAGTTATTAGAAGCAGAATCTGCGTCTTATCACACCGCTGGTACTTGTACATTTTTTGGTACGGCAAACTCTAACCAATTAGTGGTTGAAGTGATGGGTTTACATCTACCAGGCGCTTCTTTTATTGCACCCAATACGCAATTACGTGAAGAATTGACCAAAGCTGCAGCGCGCCAAGTTACGCGTTTAACTCAGCCATCTGGCAATTATATGCCTATAGGTAAAATGGTTGATGAGCGTTCAATTGTTAATGCAATTGTTGCCTTGTTAGCTACCGGTGGTTCAACGAACTTAACTATGCATATCATCGCCTTTGCCAAAGCGGCTGGTATTATTGTTAATTTCCAAGACTTTAATGATTTATCTGACGCTGTGCCGCTATTAACGCGTATTTATCCCAATGGTCATGCTGACATTAATCAATTTCAAGAAGCGGGTGGCATGGCATTGTTATTCAAGGAGCTTATTGATGCTGGTTTGGTACATGAAGACGTTGAGACTATCTGCGGTCGTGGCTTAACTCGTTATACCCAACGACCTGTATTGGAAGATGGCAAATTATTATGGATTGACGGCGCAACTAGCTCAGGCGATGACGAAATCATTGCCACCGCGGCAAAACCTTTTAGCAGCCATGGTGGTTTAAAAGTTATGAAAGGTAACTTAGGTATTTCAGTGTTGAAAACTTCATCACTGCGCGAAGGTAGTTTTGTGATTAAAGCACCTGCAGTTGTTTTTGAAGATCAACACGAACTTGATATTGCCTTTGATGCCGGTGAGTTAGAAAAAGACTTTATTGCAGTTGTTCGCTTTCAGGGGCCAAAAGCCCGTGGTATGCCTGAACTACATAAATTAACGCCACCATTAGGGGTTTTACAAGACAAAGGTTTTAAAGTTGCTTTAGTTACCGATGGTAGAATGTCTGGGGCTTCAGGTAAAGTGCCGGCTGCTATTCATTTATGTCCAGAGGCGTTAGATGGTGGCTTAATTTCAAAAATTAAAACCGGTGATATGATCTTACTTGATGGCGAAAGTGGCGAGTTAACTTTGTTAGTTGATGATGCTGAATTAGCAAAACGTAAAAATGCTATTTTTGAAGTTAATGGTCATCATCAAGGTATGGGCCGTGAATTATTTGGCTTTATGCGTCGTAACTTAAGCTCAGCTGAAACTGGTGCATGTTCACTGTTTGATGATGATTTTCAAGGCGAGCGATAACCATGTCCGATAGTGAGATAAATATTATTGCTGATATTGGTGGCACCAATATGCGCGTGGCGTTAGTCGACGCGCAAGGTAATATTGCTAACATCACCATTTATGCTTGTGCCGATTACACAAGTTTAGCCGAGGTATTAACCGATTATATTACACAGCAGCAATTAGTGGGTAAGAAAGTTAATGCGTGTTTAGCTATCGCTTGCCCAGTAGATAAAGATCTTATTGTGATGACTAATCTACCTTGGCAGTTTTCACAAACACTACTTAAAGCAGAATTACAGTTTAACGAATTAGTGCTAATTAACGACTTTACTGCGATAGCTCATGCTATTCCGCATTTAGGTGCTGCGCAAAAGGTGCAAGTAGGTGTTGGTGATGTTGTAGCAAACAGGCCCATTTCTATTTGTGGTGCTGGTACTGGTTTAGGCGTAGCTAATTTAATCGCCATAGATTCTGGTTGGCATAGTTTAAGTGGCGAGGGTGGCCATGTAGATTTTGCCCCTGTGGATCAACAAGAAGTTGCCATTTTACAATTTCTTTCAAAAAAATATGCCCGTGTTTCCTATGAGCAAGTATTGTCAGGGCTAGGTATTGAACAAATATACCAAGCCTTGAGTTTTGAAAAAAATGGCGAGATAACAAACTTATCAGCAAAAGAAATCACTGAAAAAGCGTTGTCAGGTAGTTGTTCATTGGCTGTGGAAACCTTAGCGCAATTTTGTCGAATTCTAGGAAGTTTCGCAGGTAACCTAGCGTTAACGGTTGGTAGTTATGGCGGTGTTTATATTGCCGGTGGCATTGTTCCTCGCTTTATCGAATTTTTTGCTAGCAGTGAATTTAGGCAACGATTTGAACAGAAAGGGCGTTTATCGAGTTTTACTCAACCTATTCCAACATTTGTTGTCACTGAAAAACAACCTGGTTTAATTGGTGCATCAGCATATCTTAAACAATTGATGTCAGAAAAAGCTAATGACATCATCCAAAAAAATAACATGACAAGGTATTAAGAGCAATTATGACATTATCAAATAATTGGCAAATACAGCCAAAAGATCTCTTTGCTATGGGCCCGATAGTTCCGGTTTTAGTGATAAAAGATGTTAAAAATGCACTACCTATTGCAGAAGCATTGTTAGCCGCGGGCATAAAAGTGCTAGAAGTTACCTTGCGTACACCTGCTGCATTAGAAGTGATCAGCATCATAGCTAAAAATTTACCCGAGGCCATTGTTGGTGCGGGCACTGTAACTAATCGAGATTTATTACAAAAGTCTTACGAAGCTGGCGCAAAGTTTGCCATTAGTCCAGGACTAACCAAAGATTTATTACAAGCAGGTAAAGAAGGTAATATCGCTTTAATTCCGGGTATTTCTTCTATCTCTGAATTAATGGATGGCATTGACTGTGGTTATGATCATCTGAAGTTCTTCCCTGCGGAAGCATCGGGTGGTGTTAAGGCTTTGCAGTCAATTGGTGGACCATTTCCTGATATTAAATTTTGTCCAACTGGTGGTATTAACTTAAATAATGTTCGAGACTACTTAGCTTTACCCAATGTTTCATGTTGCGGTGGTTCTTGGTTAGTGTCTGATGAAATTATTAAACAAGGTAATTGGCAAGAAATTACGCGTTTAGCAAAGCAAGCACTAGCGCATGTAAAATAATAGCCATTGGTGCTAACTAAGGGCTGATAAAAAATTAATCTATCAGTAAAAACCAGGCATTGCCTGGTTTTTTTTGTTTAAAATATAAAAAATAATAACAATATTGGGCTTCACTGCGGTAGTTGTTTTGTAACTGATAAAACAATTAGAGATCGGTTTTGTTGTTTTATTACATGTTTAAAGACAATAATCGTACTATTTAACAGTAAGCTAGCCAGTGCCCAAGCGATGAACCGTGATGATTATTGCCACTAAATGAGAATAACCAACAAGTTTTTTTTGCAATGAAGTCAGTTTTCGTCACTGTTAAGTCAGGAAGTTAGGAAGTTAGGAAGTTAGGAAGTCAGGAATTTAGGAGCTTAGGAGGGAAAAAGTTAATAAAAAAGCCAGAATTAATCTGGCTTTTTATTAACTTATTAGCGAACAAACAAAGGCTTATTGTGTTGAAATATAGGTCGCTAAATCTAAAATTTTGTTTGAATAACCAATTTCATTATCATACCAAGAAACTACTTTCACAAAAGTATCTGTTAGCGCTATACCAGCAGTAGCATCAAATATTGAGGTACATCTTTCGCCAATAAAGTCGTTAGACACTACCGCATCTTCGGTGTAGCCTAAAATACCTTTTAACTCACCTTGTGATGCAGCTTTCATTGCAGTGCAAATTTCTTGATAACTAGCTGGCTTTTCTAAGTTTACAGTTAAATCAACCACAGAAACATTAGGCGTTGGTACGCGAAATGCCATACCCGTTAATTTACCATTCAATGCAGGGATAACTTTGCCAACGGCTTTAGCGGCACCTGTTGATGATGGAATAATGTTTTGTCCAGCACCACGACCACCGCGCCAATCTTTAGCTGACGGGCTATCAACTGTTTTTTGTGTTGCTGTGGTAGCATGCACTGTGGTCATTAAACCATCTTTGATACCCCAGTTATCATTTAACACTTTGGCGATAGGCGCTAAACAGTTTGTGGTACAAGATGCATTGGAAACAATGTCTTGTCCGGCATATTCAATATGGTTAACACCCATAACAAACATTGGCGTATCGTCTTTTGACGGTGCAGAAAGTACCACTTTTTTAGCGCCGGCTGCAATGTGCTTACGTGCTGATTCATCCGTTAAAAATAAGCCTGTTGATTCAACAACAACGTCAACTTCAGCTTCATTCCATTTTAGGTTTAGTGGGTCGCGTTCTGCACTAACACGAACATTTTTGCCATTAACGATTAAGTGGCCATCAACAACATCAACAGTGCCGTTAAATCGGCCATGAGTAGAGTCATACTTAAGCATATAAGCGATGTAATCAACGTCAATTAAATCATTAATAGCGACTACTTCAACATCTGCTCTAGCAAATGCTTCTCTAAACACGAATCGACCGATACGACCAAAGCCGTTGATCCCTACTCTAATTGTCATAATAAAACCCTAAATCAAACTTTAAAAATTAATGTAGTAAAATTACACCATTTTATAAAAATTACAAGTTATAACTCGACATAAAGCAATAAATATTGATTTAAACCTTGTTTTATTGCGTATTGTTACTAAAATGTCGGCTATTAAACATAGCCTTGCTAAAAATATTTATTTATTGGCTTTTCCATAAGGTTATTATTTTTCTATGATGATGATGGCATAATGCCTCCATCTATAATATTTTTGGACTTTTTATGATACAGAACAACAGTGCATGCGATATCGGCTTTATTGGTTTAGGTGTTATGGGTAAGAATTTAGTGCTTAATTTAGCTGATAACGGTTTTAGTATCGCCGCCTTCGATCTTGATATCAGTAAAGTTGAAGATGCCATTACTCAAGACAAGGCTGAAAGTGGCTTATCAACAGCACGTGTTATTGGTTGTTCTTCTTATACTGAATTACTTTCTCGCTTAAAACCACCACACCTTATCGTTCTATCAGTGCCAGCTGGCGCACCGGTTGATCAAGTATGCGAAAACTTGATTGGTGCCGGTATTCAGCCTGATGATATTGTTATTGATACAGGTAATAGCTTATGGGTTGATACCGTTGCACGCGAGAAAAAATACAAAAATAACTTTATTTTATTTTCTTCAGCTGTTTCAGGTGGTGAAGTGGGGGCGCGTTTTGGTCCGGCACTAATGCCCAGTGGCTCACCCTACGCATGGGCAAGAATAAAACCTATTTGGCAAGCCATTGCTGCAAAGGTTGATGCAAAAACAGGTAAGCCCATTGAACGCACTAAACCAGGTGAAATTGTTACTGAAGGTGAACCCTGTGCTGCCTATATTGGTCCAGCGGGTGCTGGGCATTATGTGAAAATGGTACATAACGGCATTGAGTATGCCGATATGCAAATTATATGTGAAGCATATCAAATGCTGCGTGATGGCTTAGCATTAAGCAGTGATGAAATTGCTGATGTTTTTGAAATGTGGAATGGCGGCCCATTAGAAAGTTATTTAATGGAAATATCGGTCGAGGTTTTACGCCATCGAGTAGGTGAAGAAAAAACACCGTTAGTTGATTTGATCTTAGACAAAGCGGGTCAAAAAGGTACTGGACTTTGGACTGCGGTAAGTAGTTTAGAATTGGGCACACCTGCGCCCACGATTGCTCAAGCGGTTTTTGCCCGTTCTATTTCATCTTTTAAAGATTTACGTGTTAAAGCTTCAGGTATATTGTCAGGTCCAGAAGTCGTGATACTTGCTGGTGAAGAGAAACAGGCGTTTATTGAACAGTTACATGATGCTATATATAGCGCAAAAATATGTGCCTATGCACAAGGTTTTCAATTAATGAAACTCGCTGAGCAAGAGCATAATTGGCAGCTTAACTTTGCTAGTATTGCTAAAATTTGGCGTGCGGGCTGTATTATTCGTGCAGCATTTTTACAGTCAATCACGCAAGCATTTGAGCGAAACCCTGACTTAGATAATCTACTTTTAGATGATTTCTTTGCTGAGCAATTAAGTCAACATCAATTGAACTGGCGAAAGTCGGTGTCAAATTCTGCCTTGATGGGGATTCCAACCGGGGCAATTTCATCTGCACTGTCATATTATGACTCTATACGCTGTGCTGTGCTGCCTGCTAATTTATTACAAGCACAGCGTGACTTTTTTGGCGCTCATACTTTTGAACGTATCGATAAAGCCACCGGCAAAAAGTATCACGTTAATTGGTCAAGTGAATCACGTAGTATGCAGGAAATTAATTAAGTAATCGCTGCATCTCAACCCGAGTAGGCTTTGGCTCTACTTGGGTAATGGGTAATGGGTAATGGGTAATTTGGCTAGCGCTTTATTCGAAAATACTGCCTTGCCAGTAATCGCCAAGTTAGGTGTGTGGCGCTTTAAACTCACCCTCGATAATGTTGTTTAAGGTCTTTTTCGCTACTCGGTCTAAAAATTCAGTGTTTAAGTTATTACTTCTAAAGTAATTGACTAAAATTTTATGGCTGATATTGCTATCTTTTGGACTATATAAATATAATATTTTTGACCAAACATAAGCTTGTGTATGCTCTTTTTTATGGGAAAAAATACTGGCAAGAGACTGAAATATTTCGGTATCTATAGCGGCATCGCTTGGGTAAAGTTCTAGTGCATGATAAAGCAAGTTTAAGGTTTTTTTGATGTCATGTTTCACGTAATAGCTCGCTAAGTTGATTTGTCGGTTGGGCTTTTCTAATAATTCACTTCCTTGTAAGGCAAGAAATTTATTTAGTGACTGCTCGTTTAAGTAGCGCGACCAATGAAAGAATAACAAGTCAGGGTGTTCAGAATTTTGCGTAGCAAGTGCTATCGCTTTAATTTTAGCCTGCGCTTTAAGCACATTATTAGTGCGTATGGTTTTCTTAACCTTTAGCTTAATATGCTCAATTTTAGACGCATGCAGCATACATTTTCCATAGCCTTCGTAGGCAATTAACTGCTGGTATTTTTTGCTATCGTTAGCATCATTTTTGTTTGCCAAGTTAGCAAAGCCCACCGCGACACGCTCTCGTTTACACCAAGTGTCTTCTTGAAATTCTTGACAAATTTTTGTATGTTGTTCACATAACTCAGAAAAATTAGGCCTGTTTTCACATGCCATTAATGTGAAAAAAAGCAAAACCATCACTAATTTATCAAATTTCATCTTTTTCTCCCCGAAAAACATTTGTAACTGGTGGCGAAATAATTCATGTTGGATTACAATATGCGCCGCATTCAGTAATTAGTTATTGCTAATTACCTCTTTACATTAATAATAACCCATCACTCAATTGACTGACATAAAAAGGTTTACGCAATGACTTCTCTTCTTGAAGAACAATATCTAACTAGTTGGCAGGAACGTCAAACATTCGCTGAAAACATGCAGCCGATTATCGGACAATTATTTAGAAATGACGGTATCGAAATCTCTATTTACGGTCGCACACTAGTCAATGCTTCTGCCATCGATATTATTAAAGCACATAAATCAGTGGCCTTACACGAAGAAAATAAATTGCGTTTACGTGAAAGTTTCCCCTTTATTCAAGCGTTAGCTAGTATGTCATTAGCACCTGCGCGTATCGACCTAGGTAAATTCGCTTACCGTTATTTATTTAAAGGTGAAGCGAATGGTTTATCAATTGAACAATTTTTAGAAAAAGAATTAGCCACCATATCTAAAGATACCGACGTACAAGAATCTAAAGACGTGGTACTTTACGGTTTTGGTCGTATTGGTCGTTTGTTAGCGCGTTTATTAATTGAACGTGCTGGACCCAACGCTAAGCTTAAGTTACGCGCCATTGTTATTCGCCCAGGTAAAGAAGATGATTTAGAAAAACGTGCGAGTTTACTGCGTCGTGATTCAGTGCATGGTGCCTTTAACGGTAGTATTACTATTGATAAAGAAAATAACGTTATTAAAGCGAACGGTGCTTTTATTCAAATTATTTATGCTAAATCACCATCAGAAATTGATTACACCGCTTATGGTATCAATAACGCTTTAGTGGTTGATAATACGGGAATTTGGAGCGATGAAGAGGGCTTAGGACAACATTTACAATCAAAAGGTGTTGCTAAAGTTTTACTCACTGCACCGGCTAAAGGCGATATTAAAAACATCGTATACGGCGTAAACGAAGATATGATTTTAGCAGAAGACACCATGATTTCTGCAGCAAGTTGTACAACCAACGCGATCACGCCGGTACTTAAAGCACTCAATGATGAGTTTGGTATTCGCAATGGTCACGTTGAGACGGTACATTCATATACTAATGATCAAAACTTAATTGATAATTACCATCCTGCGCCGCGTCGTGGCCGTAGTGCTCCATTGAATATGGTGATCAGTACCACGGGTGCAGCTAAAGCGGTAGCAAAAGCATTACCTGAATTAAAAGGTTTGTTAACGGGTAATGCGATTCGCGTTCCTACGCCAAACGTTTCAATGGCTATTATGAACTTGAACTTGAAAAAAGAGACAACTAAAGCACAATTAAACGATTATTTACGTAATATCTCTTTAAACTCTAAATTACAAAATCAAGTGGATTACACCGCTTCTACTGAAATTGTATCTACTGACTTAGTCGGTTCACGTTACGCTGGTGTTGTTGATTCACAAGCAACGATTGTTGATGGTGATCGCGCTGTACTCTACGTATGGTACGACAATGAGTTTGGTTATAGCTGTCAGGTAGTGCGTGTGATGTTAGCAATGTCAGGTATTGATGTACCCACATTACCCTTCACATAACTAGCGATAGTTAATAAAATCGATAGCTAATAAAATGTAAAGTTAGTTTATTCGAATAAGCGTTTACCTGGTAGGTAAGCGCTTTTTTTTGCCAAGCAATATTAATACTCTCCTTGGCTTAACACCTGTTTAATTAAGTATTTTACTTTTTCATGAGGAAGAATGGCTCAATACAAGGCATAAAATTTGATAAATAGTTATGCGGCTATAAATTTTATAACCTTGTGGATTTTAATTTTAATAATTAAAATTAAGAAAATAAGTAATTATCTCAGTGTTTTAAGCTCATTGGCTAGATAAGACAAGTTAAATACACCTAGCCGGTTTAGGCAAACCTGCATACTTAGTGGCTTGTTTAGCAGGCCCTTCTTTAAACAAGCGATATAAATAACGACTGCTGGCCTTTTCTTCGCCAAACTCTGCTTTCATCGCTTTGGTTAGAGCGCGAATGGCAGGTGAAGTATTGTAAGTTAGGTAAAACTGCCTAACAAAGCGAATAACTTCCCAATGGGCTTCTAGCAGCTCAATATCATCATTTTTTGCTATTAACATGGCAATATCTTCGTTCCATTGCTTAAAATCGAGCAAATAGCCTTGTTTATCGGTGGCTAAGCTTTTGTTGTTATATATTATTGTCATGACCAGGTAATTGAATTGTCGTGTTTAAAAAGTAGCGCGACCACTTCGCCTAAAGTAATTGGTATAAATAATTTATTATTAGGGCATTGTGCGCGGGCGTCGGCGTGTTGGCTTATAAAGTAAAGCGTGATGTCTTGCTGCTCGGTTAGTGTTTTAAGCAATAGGGCATGACTGAAATTATAACAACCGTCATCGATTAATAATATACTGTCTTGTGGCAAAATCATGTCAAGGCATTGTGTTAATGCATTGCTATTAAAGCCTGAGTTTCTAATAAGGTGTAGCATCGCCATGTTAAAACCTGTAAATCACGTTGTGCTGGTGTAAGCGTTGACTAAACACTTCGTTTGATAATACTTGTATATTGTTAATATGAAAATGTGCGCTTAAGTTGCGCTCGGTTAATGACTGCTGACAAACATAAATATTTTCAATATCGTAAAATTCAAGTGCTGAAAATGTTTTTAGGTAGTCTTTAATCTCAATGGCTGAGGCATTTTGATCCCCGATCACCTGAAACACCCCATCACCTAAAAAGAACAGCGACGTTGCTTGCTCGTACGAGCCAAATATCAATGCGGCGTCTAGTGCTTCTTTACCTGCGGCATTCGAAAAGGGCGCCTGGGTATTTATAATGGCGATAGTTTTATCGCGTGGTTGATTTTCTGACATTATAGTTGCACCACACGTTCGGCTTTACTGGTTAACTCAACTAATTCACCTAAACCCGACACTGTAAATGCTGAGTCTATATTTGAGCTTTCATGGTTATTTAGCTCGTCACTTAAACCACGTTTTTCTGCGGCAGTAATACATAAATATAACGGTACCTTGTATTCGCTATTAAGTTGTTGCCATTGTGCTAGTGTTTGAAATTCATCACTGGGTATTGATAAATATTTAGCGGCATTTAACACGCCGTCTTGATAGAAAAACACACCAATGATGCTTACACCGCTATCAATCGCCGCTTTTACCAGATTAATTGCCGTTGTTGTTAAATTACTGTTGGGCGGGGTAGTCACCACTAAAGCCAATCTATTTTGCATATTCTGCTTTTCGCCTTAATTAACGTTATTTAAATACAGCTAATAAAAAAGCCTCAATATTGAGGCTTTATAATTTATACGTAGAGTATAAACAATTATTAATCATAGTTAATGATTTTTAACTGCTAATTAGTCATCGCTACCTAAAACCCCTAATAGGCTTAATAAGTGCACGAAGATATTATAAATATTCAAGTATAGCGAAACAGTTGCACGAATGTAGTTTGTTTCACCACCGTGAATAATGCGGCTTGTATCATATAAGATCAAACCAGACATAATCATAATAATAGCAGCACTAATAGCTAACGACAGCGCAGGAATTTGGAAAAATATATTTGCTACCATGGCAATAACCGCCACGATTAAACCAACCATTAAAAAGCCACCCATAAATGAGAAGTCTTTTTTGCTAGTTAACGCATAGCCAGAAAGTGCAAAGAAAATTAATGCTGTACCGCCTAATGCTTGCATAATTAATGAAGCGCCGTTAGGCATTGCCGCATAATAGTTAAGCATTGGGCCTAACGATGCACCCATTAAGCCGGTGAAAGCAAAAATCCAAAAAATACCACTCGCTTTATCAGCGTTTTTATTAACAACAAATAATAAACCAAATGAAACTAAGGTCATTATTAGGGCAGCCATATGAGACAAGCCCATTGCCATAGAAATAGCAGCAGTTACGGCACTAAACGCCAAAGTCATCGAAAGTAACATATAGGTGTTTCTCAATACCTTGTTAATTTCAACCGCTGAACTTCGACTAGCATTTACACTAGTATTTGATTGCATAATATTTCCTCTAAGTATGCCAATTCTATTTTTTAGATATGGGCTATTGTTAAATAGTTCAAGGGTAAATCAAATATTTAACCTTCACATCATCACTTGGGTGATAATTAATTATAAACCACATTGACATATTATGGCACGGTGTATTTTGAAATACTATCTTTAACCTTGTTGAAATTTTGCAATAATTTGTGAGCGTTTGTAACAGTCATCGCTATGGTCGTTAACCATGCCACAAGCCTGCATATGCGCATAACAAATGGTTGAACCAACAAACTTAAAGCCTCGCTTTTTCAAATCTTTGCTCCAAGCATCAGACTCTTTAGAGGTAGCAGGGTAATCGTTTAATGTCGCCCAATGATTGACAATAGTTTTATGGCCAACAAAGCCCCACATATAGTGGCTGAAGCTACCAAACTCTTTTTGAATGTCGATAAATATTTTAGCATTATTAATCGCAGCATTAATTTTACCTCTGTGGCGAATAATAGCGCGGTTAAGTACCAGCTCTTCAACTTTATCATCGGTAAATAGGGCAACAAGGTTAACGTCAAAGTTAGCGAATGCGGCACGGTAACCATCACGACGCTTTAAAATCGTATACCAACTTAAACCTGCCTGTGCTGATTCAAGCGTTAAATATTCAAATAATTGTTGATCATCAAAAACAGGAACACCCCATTCATTATCATGATAAGCAACATAATCGGGTTTTGTTGCATCTAACCACGGACATCGACAAAGGTTTTCTTCACTCATAAGTTTTCCTTAAACATGAAAATTTACTGAATTTGCTTAAATAAATGACAAATCGTTGATTTTTTTAGCAAACAAACTGTTTTATAGAATAAAGGCTTTACAAGAGAATTTCGAGCCTTTACTATGCGTTTCGTTCTCAAGCAGTAATGCTTTTTAACACTGGAGAGATGGCTGAGTGGTCGAAAGCACTGGTCTTGAAAACCAGCAAGGGTTTATAGCCCTTCTAGGGTTCAAATCCCTATCTCTCCGCCAAATTATAAAAACCGCTAATCGAAAGATTAGCGGTTTTTTTTCGTCTAGAATTTAGTGAACCACAACATACGGTATTATCCTAAAACATGAGCGATTAATGAATCATATAAAATTAGATAACTTCACTAAAGGAATGTTGAAATTTTCACAAAGTATTTCTAATAAAGATCTAGAAAATGATACTAATAATTTTATAAAAAAAATTGGAAAAGAAAAGCCTCCTTTACCAGAAAAGTTTGAACAACAGATAATTGGCTAAAACTAAATTATTTTGAATCTTTGTAAAAATTTTGATTCATAAAGCGTGGAAAGCATTACAATACAATCCCTAATGCGTTTTTTAGAAAACCATATGCAGAATTGAATGCACTGACCCTACTTTCATTGGATTCTATGGCATCATTTGCGAGTTTAATTTGGTCATCCATATCTTCGATTTCGGGTAAGGAAATGGATGACATCTTATTAGCAATATCCGATATAATCATGCTATTAACTTTAATTTTTAAATTAGAAATGTCATCTTTTGCTGCAAATTTCTCATATCCCTCAAAATTTTCAGCAGCATCACGTAACTGATCAATTTTATTTAATAATTCACTTTTATTCATGAGTAAACTCTCCATTTATGTTGGTTATAAAATCATTTAATTCATCAACTCCACTCATAATTTTAGGAGTAAGATCACTAACAGTGGCAAGAAGAGCCTTTACATTTGGTTGATTTAAAATATCTTTTACTACAGTCTCTCCAGCTTTTTCTGACTGAATATACGCATCCATTGTAGTGTTAACTTCTTTCATTTTTGTTAGAAATAATTTTATTTCTGCAATCTTGTTTTTTATCATATTTAGGTCATTTGTTAAACCATCCTTGCTTTGCTTTATTAATTTAGATTTTTGAGAGATACGTTCAATAATATCGTTAGCTTGGTCTTTAGTTAGTCTTCCTGACAATAAAGTGTCATTGAATTCTTTTTTGCTATTTCTTTCTTCAAGATCGATATTCACAATCGCATTTTGAATCAACTTCTCTGTCGCTATTATCAAAGCATCTGACTGTATAGAAACTGCTTTAATAACAACATCAAAGTATTCTGTTTGTTTAATGGATAATTGTTTTACTTCTGGAGGGGTAGCGCACCCCATAACTAAAAACATGCTTAATAAGCAAATAATGAGAGGTGATTTAAAATTACCTACTTTATATAAAATCATGATAAAACTACTCCTTATTTATTTGGTTTTGGATTGATGCTTTAGGTGTTAAAGCCACTTCTTTAGATGAATTTCTCCCTAAAATATAACCAGCCACAGTTCCTAATAAACCAATTACAGGGGATATTTGTTCTTCTGAGTATCCAGCAACTATTAAAAATACAGCAGCAACTATTATAAAAATAGTTCCAAATGTCTTTAATATATCTCCAGGATTTTTACCTAATTTAATTAACTGGAACATTATTAAAAATACTAGAAAGCTAAAAATGAGTAGAATCGAACTAAGTATTAAGCCATCATCAACACTTTCAGTTACTTCCATATTGGTTTGAGGTGATGACTCAACGATAAGCTCTTTTTGTTTGGCTTCAATACTGTTTTTTAGCTTTTCAATTTCATTAATTTTCCCCACTTTCTAAATCCTTAATCTTAATTTCAAGAGCTGAGACTAATTCACCATATTCAGATATTATTTCTTCTTGCTGATTAATTTTCAGCAAGAGTTTAGAAATTTCACTTTCATACAGGGAATCTTTTTGACTAGCTAGAAATGCATCTCGCCCAATCCTTTTATTTAAAACAATGGCAGAAAATTGTGCAGTAGATTTGTTAGTTTCTAGGGCTAGAGCCATCACCTTTGATTGAATATCTAATAATTCAAGATCATCTAATGGCATACTCTCATTTGAAAAGCAGGGGAATGTAGAAAGGAGAAAAATAAAACTTAAAATTAAAAATTTCATATGCGATCCTTGCAACTTTATATCATGGTTGTTTTAAACAGAATATATGCGCTCACGTTACTATATAGTACAAAATTAAACCAAAATCTAGTTATGATCTTTACTTTAATTACCTCCTTATTCAATTATTTTGAGATTTAATCACAGCGGGATTTAAACAATATATTTAATTTGTTAGTTATTAGATATTATCACTGAAAATTTATTAATAAACTGTGAGGATCGCCTTCACAATATTGGAATAGGTTCATATTTGTGATGGAAAATGAAAAAAAGAGGTAATAGAAAGAAAGTTGAAATTAAAGTTGCAGAAATAAACGGTGATAATTTATTAAAAGTAACAGATAAAAGTAATTCATTTTTATTCAAGATGACTTTAATTACCGTGTTTGGTACATTTATAGTGGCGATAATTAACATTTTCGTTAGTCCTTCAAAGTCAGTGGCAGCCAATAGGCGCTGTGGAGTTAAATCCAGAGCAACACAAAGAAGCTGCTTAACAATTTAGGCGACAACTGTTTTGAAAAACACCGTTACAAGGTCATCATAAATTGTATTAGTTTGATTACCAAGGGATTGTGTCGATCTAATTAAATATTGTGCATTGAAATAATCTGTTCGGCTATTTCATCCATCGTAGAGCCAATGACATCTGGTTTTAGAAATAAGGGATGATAAGGTGCCCCGTCCTGTCTATATAAGCCGCTTTTAAACCTGCACTTAATGCTCCATGCGTATCCCAGTCATGAGCTGCCACTAAACGTAATTTATCAACTGTTGTTTCTAATTGTTTGCTTGCAAATGCATAAGCGTTTGCTGAAGGTTTAAAGGTTCCTGCCGCTTCTACTGAGATTAACTGGTCAAAATAGCTTGTTAAGCCAGCATTAAGTATTTGAGTGGTGAGTAGGGCTTGAGATGAATTAGATAAAGCAACAAGGCGAAATCCAGCTTTACGTAATTTAGTTAATGCAGCTTGTATATCTTCATGTGGTGCCAGGTTTGCAAAAGTAGCGAGTATGTCATTGCCTTCTTTTTCAGATAAAAGAAGTTTTTGTTTTGCGGCTAAAGCATCGAGCGCTATCTTAGCCAGACTAGCAAAATCTGTTTTTACCCCAGTGACTAAACAAACGGTTGATGAGTGCAATAGCATCGAAAACCACGTGGCGGTATAACTCTCATCGCCAAATACAGCGTTAAATTTAGGCTTTAAGCTCGCTAAATTTAGTACCGTTTCATTAATATCAAAAAGTATTGTTTGCTCATGCATGTGCTAGTCCTTTTTAAATGGATAATGGCTAAAAAAATCTTCAATCATAGCCTCAAGTTTATTTTTATCATCATCGATTTTAGCAAAGGTACGCAGGCCTGCTATTTGAATTTGTACACGGTTTGAGAGATCGCTTGAATTTTTGTCTTTATCTATTTCCCCCATTGCCTGTGCCTCTTCAATGAGATTGACGAATTGATTCGCTATTTCGCCCAAATAGGCTTTGGTTGTATCAATAAGGTTTTGGTTATCTTCTGTCAGCTCGCCAATGGTTTTCGCTAACATACACATTGCATTTGGCGCATCATTTTTGGTGTCAATTACCTGAATTTTAACAAAGGCTTTTAACGCCTCAATAGGAGAGGAATGTTTACTACGGCATAGCGTTAGATGAGCTAGTGCCATATTGGTATAGTGTCTTAAGGCTTCTGTAAATAAACCATCTTTACTGCCAAAAGCGGCATAGATACTGCCAGGACGCATATCTATTTCTTCTTGTAAACTACGCATGGAGGTTGCGTGAAAACCTTTTTTCCAATAAAGATTGGTTGCTTTATCAATCACCTTTTGGCGATCAAACTTAGCTGTTTTACTCATGCATAAGCCCATAAAAACATAACTGAACGATAGTTCAATTATGCGTGTAAACTCCCCTTGAGTAAAGCACGATATTTATTAACGGATTGTTTAATTAAAATTTAAAAATAATGATTTAAGTGCTAGAACACCCACTTTGAACGATTGTTCAATACAGGATGTTGAACAGTCGTTCAATAAGCTGTATAGTCATTTTATAAACAATATAGTTATTTTATTAACAACCTAACGTCACCTAAGTTAAAAGTATTAAGGAAACAATATGAACAACCAATATCAACCACCTAAAGTATGGACCCATGACGCAGAAAGTGGTGGTAAATGGGCGAGTATCAACCGTCCTGTTTCTGGAGCAACACATAAAAAAGCATTACCCGTTGGCAATCATGCGCTACAACTATATTCAATGGGTACACCTAATGGTCAAAAAATAACGATCATGTTAGAAGAGTTATTAATGCTAGGCAAAGATGCACAATATGATGCTCACATGATTCGAATTGGTGAGGGTGATCAATTTTCATCTGGTTTTGTCGATATAAACCCTAACTCTAAAATACCTGCACTCATTGATATGGCAAACGAAGATAACGCGCCTATTTTTGAGTCCGCATCTATATTATTTTATCTTGCTGAAAAATTTGGCGTATTACTCCCTAAAGCCGGAAATAAGCGGACACAAGTCATGAATTGGCTATTTTGGTTACATGGTTCGGCGCCATATTTAGGGGGTGGTTTTGGTCATTTTTATAGTTATGCCCCAGAAAAATTTGAGTACCCCATTAATCGCTTTACCATGGAAACCAAGCGTCAATTGTCTGTATTAAACAACCAACTGGAAAATAATGAATTTATTGCGGGTGATGAGTTAAGTATTGCTGATATTGCGATTTGGCCTTGGTATGGCAACTTAGTTTTAGGCAACCTTTACGACGCAAAAGAGTTTCTTAACGTAGATGAGTACCAACACCTCAACCGTTGGGCAAAATCTATGTTAGCTCGTCCATCATTTCAGCGTGGTCGTATCGTTAATAAGAATTGGGGTCATGAGTGGGAGCAGCTTGAAAATCGTCATAGTGCAGAAGATATTGATAAGGTATTGGCATTAAATCCTAACGAGAATGACAATTTAGAGGTTAAATAATGACTAAAAAAATTAAGCTAGACATCATTTCTGACGTGGTTTGTCCGTGGTGCATTATTGGCTATAAGCATTTAGAAGCAGCAATCGTTGAATTAAACCTGCAAGAGCAAGTTGAAATTGAGTGGCAACCCTTTGAGCTTAACCCAGACATGCCTGCTGAAGGAGAAGAACTACGAGCACATGTGGCAAGAAAATATGGTTCATCAAAAGCGGATAGTGATAAGGCAAGAGACAATATCGCACAAGCAGGCGCTGAATACGGCTTCAACTTTAATTATTTTGATGACATGAAAATCGTCAACACATTAGATGCGCATGTGCTACTTGATTATGCACACCAAATCGGCGTACAAACAGAGCTTAAAATGCGTCTGTTTTCTGCATTTTTTACTGAACATAAAGATGTGTCGAAGCGAGATGTGCTAATTAAAGAAGCAGAAGCCGTGGGTATTACTGCCGAACAGTCGCAAATGGCACTCTCTAATGATGAACTTAGAAGTCGAGTCAAGACACTTGAAGCGCAATGGAAAAAAATGGGCGTGAGCGGTGTACCAACGGTTATTTTTAATCGTACAAGTGCTCTTACGGGTGCTCAACCTAAAGAAACATTTAAGCAAGTCTTACAAGAGCTATTAGATCAAGAAGAAAACAGCAACACTGCATAGTATGTTTATTACAGGTGGTGCGGTTCACTCTTTTTCAAGAGTAAAACTGCACCAAACGCCTAAAATGCCAATGCTTTTGGTTAAATATTTCATGAACTGAACATTTCTGCCCATAAGTTCTTAGCTCCTGCTGCCATTTTATCAAAAATAACATCTCTGAATGCAACAGCGCGTAACGAGATCATTTTTCTATCAGTGAACGCCATATAGGCGTTACCACTGGGGGGCATTGAATATCAGGCAATACAGCATTTAACTTTCCTGTTGGTATTAATGGTATTAATGCTGCTTTGGGCATTAAATAAACTCCTGCGCCACTAATTTCTTAGAGATTTAGATTGATACTTTATGTAAGCAAAAGCCGGTATTATTTTATTACTGTGGTAAGGCTTTAGCTGGATTACAAAGCACCCACCGATAAGATTTCACCTTACGACATGTGCCTTGATGTAGCTTTGCTAACGATTGTACAAGAGATTTAGTTGTATAATAGTTTGCTCTTGAACAAGTTAAGTCATTTTTTGAGAGAAAGAAGGTATGGTGACTTCTTTCAACTTTGGGCAAAAACCCTAGAACTTGTTAATTCTTTGAAAATCATTGGATTAACCGTTAAGGTTAAACTCAATAAATTATAAAAGTAGGCATGGTATCTTGCTTAAATAAGGTACCATACCTCCCAATAAGCAGTTATAACGATCAGGAGTCTTCAGTGGCATCCCCAAGAGTTTTTATTAGTTCAACTTGTTATGATCTCAAACATATAAGAGAAAGTTTAAAATACTTCGTTTCTAATTTGGGATACGAACCAGTATTAAGTGACGATGGAGACGTTTTTTATAACCCTTTAAAACACACTCATGAATCTTGTATTGATGAAGTTTCAAACTGTCAAATGTTTGTTCTAATTATTGGTGGGCGATATGGTGGTAACTTCGTTAATAGCAGTGAATCAATTACGAATGAGGAATACCGAATTGCTTTTAAGAACAACATCCCTATATTTACGATAGTAGATTCGTCTGTATTAGCCGATCATCATTTGTATCAATCTAATGCCAAAAACAACGAAATAGATCGAGATAAAGTAAATTATCCGGCTTCCGATAATATAAAAATATTTGAATTTCTAAATGAAGTAAGAAAGCACTCAGTTAATAATGCAATTAATCCGTTTTCTAATTTTCTAGATATTGAAACATATTTGCGTAAACAATGGGCAGGTATGCTCTTTGATTTTCTAGCTAAATCTAAAAATGAGACTCAATCATCACTAACTAATAATTTATTATCCGACTTAGCCTTAGCAAGTAAAAAAACAGAAGAATTATTGAAGTTTGTGTACACCAAACTTGATGAGGCAAATGCTGAAAGTATTATAAATACAATATCAGAAACCGTAAATGCGGAGAAATTTGTAGAACTAGTTTTAAAAATAACAAAAGGTGACAAGTTAGAAGATTCTAATATTGAGAGATTGATGAGTACATCTCTGGATACTACTTGGTATCAATATTTAATTAATTCCGCAGGCTTTTATACAACCGAAGAATACGATCATGAAGGTAACAATGAGTTTGTCGTACTTTGGTATCCGGGGAATGGCCATGGCCAGTCAATTATGAAAATGGTAGATGGGCAATTTGTCTCAGATTGTCATCAAGACTATGAAGCTGCCTTTGAATCATTAAAAGCTTTAAATGAAAAGAAAAGAAAAGAAATTTTAGAAAAATTGGTCGATTAAAAATTGTTATATCAAGTTACTCAAACGGACGCTAAACAGTTGGTTCAGTTTCGCTTAGCTACATATTATAGCCAACCATTTTTTTGTCTCTTAACGAGGCGTTATAGAAAAAGAGTACTCTGTGGGTAAAACAAACACTGAAGAATCACAAAAACTTGCAAGAGAAAGTACTGACTGCTCTTTTCTTCTTACACATCTTATCCGACAGAATGATGATAAAACTGAAGCTGATGCACAAAATATTTTAGATTTAATTCTAGATATTCACAATTCTCAGCCGAATCCATTATTAAAATCTTCACGTACTGGCTGGTACAGCTCTGCAAGCGCCAAATATTTTAGTGCTGAAACCTGTCAACTTAATAATGCAGGAGCCTATAATTCAGTATGCTTTACTGAGTCAACTCTTTCAGGACTGAAAGCACATAGAGATATGTTTGGAGCAAAATACGGACTTTCTTTCAATAGAGAGTTTTTATTATCAAAAGGTGCAGCTCCCTGTATCAATATTCCGCATAATATTTTCAAAAAAGAAGTCATTTATAAAAATGATTCATACCCTCGTAAAGTATTTAACTTTATTCCAAAAGAACTTCATCCTTATATTAATCTAATGAGTGAGTCATTTGATGCTAGCCATGAAAGAGAATGGAGGCATCACTATGACATGGAATTCTCTTGGTCTGATATAAGGTTTATATTTTGCCCAGAGAGTGATTTTGAAACTTTTAGTAAAATACAAATTAATGGCCTGCCAACTTTATTTGACTTAACTTGGCTTGATCGTGTTTAGCTACAAGCCTGCTTATTATTCGACAGTTATAGATACAAACCCTAATCCAAAGCATTATTTGACACTAGTTTCCTAATGTCTCGAATGTGGCAAAAGCGACGGTTAGCTATGAAATAAAAATTCATAACTGCGTGACTACATATGGTCTACATGATTGATTTTATTTTTCTTAGCTCGCTGATACTAAACGAGTAAATAACATTAAAAAATAATAAGTTGTTATAGATTTTAGGAGGATTGGTGATTGATCATAGATATTGGTATTCCGAAGAGATAAATACAGAAAAAGAGTTAGAAGCACTTATTGCATCGTTGGTAAGTTACTCTTCTTCAAAAACACCCTCCCCCCTTTTTAGGGGGCAAAGTGATGCTAACTGGATGATAAAAAAACTATTACCGAACCTTTAAAAGTAAATTTAATTTACCATCGATTACTACATTTAAAGATTTAACCAAATATCTAGACTCTGATACGATTGATACAGATTTCAGCCAGACGCATGATCAAATGATTGCGGAGTTTGTTTCTATTTGCATTAATGAATTAGGGATCACTATTGCTCACCCCGAACATTCAGCACTGTTGGACTCAAATTTCTACCTTGCACTAGCACAGCACTATGGTCTACCAACGAACTTACTCGATTTGACCGTATCTCCACATGTTGCTCTATTTTTTGCATTCGACTATGCAGATGATGTTAGGTATGAGTCTGATTATGTCAGCTTGTATCAAACTCATACAGTTGATTGGGTAAATACTATTAATCATCATGCTTGTAAGTCATACCATGGATATGATAAAAACATTAAAAAGATGGCGGAACTTACTACTGAATATAATTTCTCATCTAGTTCAGTCTATTTTCCTCGGCTAAGCACACCAAATAATGAATATAACCTTAGAGTGGGTAATCAAAAAGGGTTTTTCTACTTTAATAATGATGCTGTACCGTATGATATTGTAATGTACCGTTTGAGAGAGAGAACTCCATATCAAGAACGAAGAATTTTGATTAATCGAGACTTAAAACCTATTACCCATGATTTACTGAATAGAGCAGGAATCAACAGGAATTTCATTTATCCAAGTCATAATGTTGATCCGTTGCAAGACAAGATTAAAAAAATAAGTGAAAATTTAATAGAAAAATATTTATAACAATAGAATACGGTAATTTTTCAATACTAAATCTAATGTAAAGTAAGTGCTACGACATTGAAGCTAATGTCGTGTTTGTGGCAACTACCGACCTTATCGATTGTACTATTATGTCAGGGCCTATTTTCTAAATTGTCAGATCAGATATAAGCTACTACGTTTAAGTTGAGAACTTCATTTCCAGTAATAACTACTCAAGTGGCAATTTTATTGAATAAAACCAGTGCCCATATTCGTCCCGCCAAATTCCAAGAAACCGCTATTCGCAAGATAGCGGTTTTTTATTTAGTCATTGTTTTATTTGAGCTCATTGGCTTTTCGGTATTTACCTTGATAGTCAAAAAGTCTGTTTTTAATACGCCAGTAGAATTTTTGTTTTCTGGCAATGACAAAATCTGGGCACGGCAATACGTTAGCTAACTTTAAGGCTTGTTCAAGATTAGTCACTTCAAAGGTCTCCGTTGAACCCAGTTGAACACTGATTTTAGCGCTAAGGCGTTTAGAAAATATATCATTGAACGCTTTAACTTGATGCGGCTTAGCGAAGTCAAAAGATTCATTGAGTTCAGCGCCTTCCTCATCATGGTAAGTGATTTTTAACTTATCAGCTCCCTTATCATTAACTTTCGCTAAATTAAGACCTGCGCAGCGAATAATTTTTGAATCTTTAAGTTGCAGTGCTTTTTTTAACATATCATCGGGGTCAACTAAGACCTCAAGGCACTGTAAGCAGTTACGAGCAGCTATGTCATTTTCACCACCGCAGTGAGGGCATTCTTTAAATACAAAGCGATAGTCACATTGGATCTGGCTTTCTACTAGGTATGCTTGCTCTTCATTTGGAGCATCGACGAGGCCTTTGCATCGTCGGCCGTAGTGTTCCACTAAATAACCATCATCATCACAAATGCCCCAAAATATATTGGGAAATTCACAACTTGGGCAAACAACTTGAACCGGCTGACTTTTACTATTCGGCTTTTTCTCACCGACTTCGGGATGATAGAGGTCAAAATCATTGCCCGTATAGTCAATCACCAAGCAATCTTTTTTGTTATCACTCAAACGCAGACCACGACCGATGATTTGCTGATAGAGACTAACTGATTGTGTTGGACGTAATATTGCAATCATATCGACATGGGGCGCATCAAAGCCAGTGGTTAATACTGAAATATTAACTAAGTATTTAATTTCTTTACGTTTGAATGCCTTAATTAACTTATCGCGTTCAGTGTTGTCGGTAGCCCCGGTAATTAACGCACTAAATTTGGCGGGTAAATAACTAAAGACTTCCTTTGCATGCTCAACTGTCGCGGCAAATATCATAATACCTTGACGTTTATGGCCTAACTCGATGACCTGTTCAATAATGCCTTGCGTCACCCGGGGATTTTTGTTTAGTAGATGATTAATATCCGTAGGACTATATTCACCAGAGGCGTTTGCTCGCAGGCTACTAAAATCATAGTGTTCTATGGTGGCATCGACTAAATTGGGTTCGGTTAAATACTGGCGTTTAATTAAGTAGCTTAGCGGTAGTTCATAAATACAGTGCTCAAAAGGTCGCTTTTCTTCACTTCGCATAAAACCACGATAATGCTTTTTATAAATCCAGCCCATGCCTAAACGATAAGGGGTTGCGGTTAAGCCCAATAATTTTACCTCGGGATTAACTTGCATCAATTTTTCAATGATTTGTTGATACTGATTACTGTTGGACAGCTTGCTTGCAGTTTCTTGTGACTGCTCTTTTACTTCGTTTTTGGATTCGCTTTTAGCTTCGTCTTTAGCCAGCTCAGCGCTAGCCAAATTAACTCTATGACATTCGTCAATAATAATTAAGGAGTAGGGCTCATTGAAGTCATCTAGATTTCGGGCCGCCGATTGTATGCTGGCGAACGTGACTTGGTGCTGAGTTTGTTTTAGTTTTAATCCCGCAGAATAAATACCGGCGGTAACACCATAGCTTTCATATTTTTGATGATTTTGCTCGACCAATTCTTTAACGTGAGTGAGTACGAGTATTTTTCGCTTTGCCAAGCGAGCAAGCTCGGCAATGACCAGACTTTTACCTGAGCCTGTAGGTAAAACAATCACCGCAGATTCGTTGCTTTTTCGAAAGTGTTTGAGCACCGAAGAAACGGCTTCTTGTTGATAATCTCTAAGTTGAAAAACTGCCACGCAGTGCTACTGCCTTATAGGGAACGGATAGCCGCTATAATAGCAAAAGAGTAGATAATTCTAAAATTTAAAGCCAACTTTAAGCCTTTATTAGTTTGCGCAGGCTAATCTAGAGAGTAGGGTTTAAAAATAATATGCTGCGCATAACTTTGCATACCAGTGCCCATACTCGCCCCATTCTGCCCGCCAAACGATAAAAAAACCGTTTATTTGTTAATCAGAGTGGGGGTGATATTTTCATTATGTTTATAAATTAGGGGATAACTTTAATAACTCTCCTTGAGGGCTATCAGTTAGAATATAAATATAGCCGTCAGGGCCGGTTCTAATATCACGGATCCTTTGTTTTCGCTCAGCTAACATGGTTTCTTGTTCTACCACTTTATTGTCTTCTAACTTTAAGCGTCTGACACTTTTTCCTGCTAGAGCAGCAACAAATAAATCACCTTGCCATTGGGGGAAAATATTACCTTGATATTCTGTCATGCCAGCAGGTGCTATAGAAGGCACCCAATAGGTAATGGGTTGCTCCATTCCTTTTGCTTCAGTAAAAGGAGAGATCAAGGCACCTGAATAATCTATGCCATAAGTAATGGCTGGCCAGCCATAATTAAGACCTGATTTAATTAAATTTAATTCATCACCCCCTTTAGGCCCATGTTCATGCAGCCAAACTTTTTTAGTTTTGCTGACTAATATTGCTTGCGGGTTACGATGGCCATAGCTGTATATTTCAGGTCTTGCATTTTTTTGACCGACAAATGGATTGTCTTTAGGAATAGTACCATCGGTGTTAATTCTTAGCACTTTTCCTAACATGCTATTAAGGGATTGTGCTTCTTCACGAAAATTAAAACCATCACCCGCGGTTATCAGTAGTGTGCCATCAGGAAGAAAGGCCATTCTAGCGCCATGATGATGGGGAGTATTTCTACTAGAGCCGGTAAATATCACTTTAGATTGTTGTAGTGACATGTTTTGTAATGTGGCGCTGATCACTTGAACAAAGTTGTTGCTGGCTGTGCCACCACTGTAAGATATATAAAGTTTTTTGTTTGTTGCAAAGTTAGGGTCTAAAACAATATCGAATAGTCCCGCTGGGCCCTCGACATAAATATCAGGTAAGCCAGAAATTTTTTGCTCAAGTAACTTACCATCTCTGATGACTCTTAGGCTTCCTCCGCGCTCTGTCACTAACATATCATTGTTAGGTAAGAAGGCAATTGACCAAGGAAACTTCAAATTTTCAACGACAGTTGATACTTTATATGCTTGAGTTTGGGTTTCTGCATAAATAATAGTGCTAGCAAGAAGTAAACATAAACTGATGCTAAGTTTTTTAAAGATATGATGATTATTTATCATTTTGATTACCTTGAGTTATTAGCTTAATTTTAGTGCGCGATGTTAGGAGGGCGAAAAGCCATGCAGAAAATATACAACAGCAAGTGGTTAAAAATAGCCCTAGTGGAGTGCGTGTAGAAGCAATTATTGTTAAGCCCATAATATATTGAATAAGATACATCGTTAGAGGAAAGGTAGTACATCCAGAGGCAATATACCAAGCCATTCTATTACCACCGATACATTGGTGGGCATATTTAGCCAAAATAAAACCAATCAAAAAGCCAATTGAAATCAATAAATACAGCACTGGAGCTAGTCCGATTATGTCTTTAATCGTGGCATCTAAACGAACCGCCCAAGGTATGCTAAGCCCAAATGATTGCACGTCGGCTAATACTATTTGTGTCGACACAATACAAACAAGCAGGGTGGCCGTTAAGCTAGTACAAATAAAGAGTATGATGGTTTTTAACATAAATTGACCTTTGTTGAGTTCAGTAAATAGGTACACAATATTAAGTAACCTGTTAAATATACATTTTTTATCAGCTTATTATCATATTCTTATAAAAAATTTTAGAATGATGAGGTTAAGTTACCTAGATATTATTTTAATGGCACTTTTGTTGTATAAAATAAATAAAACAGCCAGCCATGATTGAACCCCAATGATAGAAAAATTAAAATGGTCAAAACGTAAATGGTATTGATTGTTAAAAAGTTCAATGCCGCTAAAGTGTTACTATGAATACATAAAAATACCAACGGGTTATTCTACCCGTTAGTTATACAACTCAGTGGCGTGATAGGAAAATTATATGCTTGGATGGATTATTTTACTGTTTAGTCTAATCACTTGTTTTAATGCTAAATCTTCTACCAATTTAACCTCATTAAATAATAACGGTATTGCACTGTGGCAAGCTAAAGTATTCTCTGGCAAATCTATTTACACTATAAACCAGCATCAAGGACGCTTGGCACTGCAAGCACTCAGTCAGAGTTCTGCGTCTGGATTGGTGTTAAAAAATAAAATTGATCTTACGATAACGCCTTACATAAACTGGAGTTGGTTAGTAGAAAAAACCTTACATGGGTTAAACGAACGTAGTAAAAGTGGGGATGACTTCGTCGCTAGAGTTTACGTTGTCATCGATGGTGGCTTTATGGTTTGGAAGACCAAATCATTAAACTATGTGTGGTCGAGTAATCAGGCTAAAGGTTTGGTTTGGGATAATCCCTTTGCGGGTTCAAGTGTCAAAATGATGTCTGTCCAAGGGAAGGAATCTCAAACCGGTAAATGGTACGAAGAAAAGCGTAATGTATACCAAGATTTAATTGATACATTTGGTGATCAAGGTAGTGAAGAAGCAAACCTAAAAGCTTATAACTACGTAGACATTATAGCTATTATGACAGACACCGATAATAGTGGCAAAAAAGCAGAGTCTTATTATGGTGATATTGTCTTTAGCACCAAGTAATTATTGGCTAATAATTACTTTAAAAATAATTAGTTAACCCTTATTTTACTATGCAGTTTTAGGCGATATTTTCTATCCACTTAAGTTAACCTAATGTTTTTTATAGATATAAGTAAATACGAACAGAGCTATACGCACTTAGCTGCAGTAAAGCACCTTTAGACGTCATTGCTGGTGTAAACCTTTTAACCGCCCTAAGAGTATATTAGGTGGAGGTTATCAAAAATATAGCTATGTAGATCTCAATCGATGAAATTTTTGTGACCAACATTTGTTTCCCTTATTGTCGCAGTGGAAACAAGCGTAATATAAACGGTCTACCAAGGGAGAATAAGATGAGTAAAATTGTAGATGAAGTAAAATCCGCCAATGCTGATTATGTCGCTGAATTTGGGGATAAAGGTGATTTGCCAATGCCTCCTGGTAGGCAGTTTGCCATTTTGACCTGTATGGATGCACGCTTAGATCCAGCTAAATATGCTGGCCTTGCTGAAGGTGATGCACATGTCATTCGTAACGCAGGCGGCAGAGCAAGCGATGATGCTATTCGTTCATTAGTGATTTCTTATAAATTACTAGGCACAAAAGAATGGTTTGTTATCCATCATACTGATTGCGGCATGGAAACATTTTCAAATGAAATAATGGCAGATTTACTCTCGAGTAGCCTTAAAACCTCAAGCGTTGATGCTTCTGGTTGGCATGACAGTAAAGCCGGTGGCGGTACAACTGATGGCAAGTACATTAATTGGCTCACCATTAGTGATCAAGACAAAAGTGTTTTGGAAGATGTTCAAAGGATCAGAAGTAATTCAATGGTGCCCAGCGACATTCCCATTTATGGTTATATTTATGACTGTAAAACGGGCAATCTTAATGAGGTTGTTGAAGCCACAGAAGCTGGAAAGGCAAGTTAAATAATTAAAAACAATCTTATTGATTTTATTGCTATTTTACCAGATTAAAACAACCGAATATGGCGTTATTTATTTAATAAGTAACGCTGCATAGATGTAGCTTATTAGACAATTCAGGAGCTTATTGTCCTGAAAACAAGTTATTAAAATAAATGCCTTATATTTGGTTTTTTTCTTGAGTATAAAGTAGGCCAGATAATTAATGAAACGGGTATAACAAAACGCTGTACTTTAACAGCACAGAAAAAACAGTACAGAAAATTTATCCCCACATGCACAACAACTAAATGTGTTATTAACTGCACAGGAGAATTGATGAAGTATTTTGCATACGGTTCAAACATGTCGATTTTAAGACTTCAAGAGCGGGTACCAAGTGCCAAAAGACTTGAAACAGTAACGCTTAAAAACCACCAATTACGCTTTAACATGAGTGGTACTGATGGCTCTGGAAAGTGTGATTCTTTTCAAACAAATAATACCGAAGACACAGTCATTGGCGCTCTGTTTGAGATAAACAGAGCTGAAAAAACAATTTTAGATCGCGCTGAAAGCTTAGGGCATGGATACGATGAAAAAATAGTTTTTGTACAAAATGACTTAGGTGAAGTCTTTGATGCCTTAATATACTGTGCAATTAATATAGACGATGCATTAAAACCTTATTCTTGGTACCTCAATCACGTCATTATCGGAGCAAAGGAAACCAAACTGCCTGCTGACTACCTTGCTGTAATTGAGTCTATTGTCTGTTTAGAAGACCCTGATAAAACCCGAGACGCAGAGCAACGTGCAATGTACAGTTAACAAAAAATTAAACATGGGCCTGTAATAGTTTGCTTAGGGAACTATTACTTAGCCTGTTATTTTTTTTAACACCTAATTTATAATATAAATTCAACCCTGAAATTTAAAGTGTTAGCTGATATATTTTGCAACAAGTTAGCTAATTTGAGCATAATTAATATAAGGCTAGACCCCACCACTCTTTGGTAAAATCAAACCTACCTACTGTTATAAAACCACAAGTAATTGTTTTATAGTCTAATAATATTAGATTAAATAATCTATTTTTCTTTCAAAAAATAGTTTTAGTCTGTATCATCTCGTTGCTTTTTTTGTAAGCCCTAATGAATAACAAGGAAGAAAAAATGAAGAACAAAGCTTTAGCCGTATTAACCGCGTCAATTTTTTTAGTGACTGGTTGTGCAAGCATCACTAGTTCTGAAGAACAATCCATCAATGTTACAACAAGCAATAATAAACCTGCTGAAGTAACTGTTGATGACAAAACTATTACCGCTCCAGGTATGGTTGTAGTCTTGCGTGATGGTAAAGATAAAGTTGTTAAAACTACAGCAGAAGGTTGTGACAATACGACGCTTGTAAAGAAAAGTATTACACCTATATTTTGGGGTAATATTGTAATTGGTGGTTTACTTGGTTCAACAACCGACGGTGCAACCGGTAAAATGTGGGACTATGAAGAATCAGTAGTAATAAGCTGTGCTGAATAGTTAAATTGATCTTAAAAAGAATAAGCTGGCTATTGCCAGCTTTATATATTTTCCTTAGCGCTAGTGCTAATGGAATGAACTTTCAAGCTGCGGCAAGTAAAGCAGCAGAACTTAGACTTTATGAAAATCCAAAGTGGATATCTCTTCTTCACATAAAAAATGATTCCCCTCAAATTAAAGACTCTGATTTTATTTTGAGTGCTGAGAAGTTTTCACCAAAAAATGAACTTGATGAAACATTATCCCTTTTTTTTGATGATTATTCTGACGCCAAATGTAGATTTCCAGCTCGATATTTTTTTTTAAATTATTATATTAAATTCGATACTGCGGAACAGAACAACCAAGCAGAATGCGAGGAATTACAGAAATATAAAAACTACGTTCCTTTTGATGACATTAATTTAATTTATGCATCGGAAGTGGTTTCTTCCGCTTCAAGTATGATGGGGCACTCATTTTTGAATGCCAAGGGCAAGAACCTAAACCAAACGTCTGTTTCCCATTCCATATCGTTTTTTACCGAACTAGACAGTTTTAATCCAGCTGCTTTGATTTATGACGGCCTCGTATCAGGTATGGATGGATTTTTCATCGTCAGACCTTTTGAAAAAGACTTGAATCATTACTCAAAAGTTGAAGGTCGAAACGTTTGGTCTTATACACTTGATATTAACGACTTCGATCGAACATTAATTAAATTACACATATGGGAGCTTAAGAATATTGAAATTGAATATTTATTTCAGTCCTATAATTGTGCAACGTTAACGCTTTATATTTTGTCACTGGCCAATCCAAATCTGATAAACGAAGATATTCTTTTTGTCAGCCCATTAGATGTAGTTAAAGCAGCAGAAAAATATGGCATGATAAAAAACATTGGCGTTGAATTATCTGATGACTGGGCGTTAAAAATGTTAGAGCAAGAGATTCAACCTGAATTAGGTGGTAAAATTGAGTCTCTCGTATTTGAAAACCAAGAATTTTCATTTGAAAAACTTGAACCAAAATCAAAGCGTATCGCAGTAGAATATCTATCTTACCTGATAAAAAATAAAGTGATAAAATCAAATCTAACCACTAAGCGACTTTCAAAGCTATCAGACATTGTTGATTTTAATATAGATAAATCACTTGATTTTGACTTGTCACAATTCAAAAATCCAATTAATACAAAGCAAGACTCTATATTAACATCCTCTCTTGTCTTTGACTCTGAAAATACCGCGATAGACTTGTCATTCCTGCCAGCGTCACATTATTTGTATGGTGACAATAGGCAATATTTCTCCGAATCAGAGCTGGTCATTGGTGAGTTGACAGTCCGCTTAACAGAAAAAAGTAACCACCTAAAGGTACAATCTCTCACGTTTTACTCTTTTAGAACCTTGACTCCTAGCTCTAAAATTGTGCCTAAATATTCAGGCAGTTTTTTTATGGGATATCGACAAATACTCGATCGAAAGCTTAATGAAAATGGCTTTTTTGATCTATCGGGTGGCATGGGGAAAAGTACCAAAGTTCACAAAGATATATTGCTTTTTAGTAACCTAGAAGTTGGATTAGCAGTGAACACTTCTGATGTGTTTTTTTATGCTAAGCCATCAGTTGGTGCAATAATCAATGTTATTGCCGATGGAAAAATTGTAGTGGAATACCAGTTAAGTGCCGGTCAATATGACACAAAACACATTACCCAAGCGTTATCGACAAAATATGCCTGGTTTGGCATAAAAAATTGGACATTCCACTTAGCCCATAAAATATATAAATCTTCTTTAGCAAAAAAAAATGAATTTCAATTGGCTGTGAGTATGCATTTTTAAGTAATCAGCCAAATTAACTTTCTCATCTAGCCAGTCAACATATGTACACAGATAAGTGATAGAAACGAAAGACCTGACCGCGTTATTACTTCTCGTCACCTTCTTATTGCTATAGGCTAATAAAGCGTTACTTTTACGAGTCGCGTTTGTTTGGCCATTATTTGTAAAATACAGCCTTAAGCTTGGTCGAGCTATAGTGTCTAGTAGCACTGTATTTTTATCGCTGTGTTTTATTGCTTTGAGCGGGTAACAAAAGCTTTCAAAGCTCATTGATATTAATGAGCTTTTTTTTGCCTATTCATAAGCCTATTCATAACCCTGTTAAAGGGGACTAAGGTTAGCTGTTACTAGGTTTTTAGCTTTAGTTGCTGTTTTACCCCAATAGGTTATTGGTGGCTAAATGACTATAAATTTGAGTGTATTGCTCATATTTAGTCCAGTTTTATTAAGTTATTACTCACTTGAGCTGTTTTTCCTGCGAACAACAAGGTCACAAACTTAATGTAAATGATATAATCTCGCGGATAAAGTGTCATGTTGTGACAATACTCAATTAAAAAATCCCCTAGTTATCTGGAAAATATAAATCATGCGCGTCACCGTATCTCAGTTTGCCACCGCTTTAAATGTTCAAGAAAACCTAGCAAGCTGTGTTCGCATGATAAATCAGGCGGCGGTTTGCCAGCCATCGTTAATTGTTTTGCCTGAATTTTGTAATACTCAGTCTTCATACGTCGATCATAACCAAGCTTGGCATCAAGCGTTAGCACTTGATGGGAATTTTTTACAACAGATAGCACAGCAAGCGAAAAAGCATCATTGTTATATTATGCTCAGCGTAACACTTCGCCAAGACCTGATACGCGATCACCAAAATCCGGCGATTAAATCAAATATTAGTGTTACCTCCTGCTTGTTTTCACCGCTCGGAGAGCTTATTCATCAAGCCGATAAACAAGCGCTGACAGGCCAAGAAAGTGATTTTTTTATTAGCACCAATAAAGTTTCTAACGTTGTAACAAGCCCTTTTGGACAACTTGGGCTGTTAGCCGGTAGCGATGGTATTAGCTTTGAACCATCACGCGCGCTTGCCTTAGGCGGGGGGCAATTATTATGTAATTCGCAGAGTTCATTTACATTAGATCAAAGCCATTTACATGACTTGGCTCGAGCAGTTGAAAATAATATCTTTGTCGCCACAGCAAATAAAATTGGTTCGCTGTGGCAGCCAGAGTCATCACAACAATGTTTACAAGAACACTCAAAAGAACACTCACAAGAGCAAGAACAAGCATATGCTGCAGCAGAAAGTGACGATTTTTCAAGTCAAAGTTCAAGGGCTGAAAAGCACCCGATGGGCGTTGGCCATAGCCAAATAGTCTCTCCTAATGGCAAGGTGTTAGCAAAGCTAGATCACAATGAAGAAGGGTTTGTTTTTGCTGATATCGACTTAGCTGGGGTAGGGTTGAGCAACAAATTGCGTCCTGATGGTACCAAGCTTATAAAACAACGACGTCCTGAACTTTATCAACAGCAAAAAATAGCCCTGCAACAAGCAACTGCAACTGAAGCAACACTTAATTATACTGTGCCAGAAACGGCTAATGTCGCGATATTTGCCACCTATAAGTCTGACGAGCAAGCTATTGAAGATGTTTGTCATTACATTGAAAACAACCTTAGTGACATTATTCAACTACCCGAATTATTTTTTATCGCAGATAAAGCAATCACTCATAACACTGAGCAACTCGCTCAGGTGGCCCGTTTGTGTACTGCGCTCATTAAACAAATCAGTGCGGTGTTAAGACCTTTTCAATATGTGTGCACGAGCTTAGTTATTGATGGAGCGCATCATGCTGTGCTAATAAGCGAACAGGGGATATTTGCAACACAACAACAGCTACATTTTTGTCAAAGATATCAATGGACAGCATTAGGAAGTGAGCTAAAAATTATAGAACTGCCGTTAGAGCAAGGCGTGATCAAGCTTGCTATGCTAACGGGTGATGACGCGAATATACCTGAAATGGTTAAGCTGGCGGCTTTAAACAATATTCAGGTATTACTTGTCCCGTTCGATATTCAAGAAGCAAGTGAGGTTGAATTTAGCTTGTTATCTTACGCCGCTGAACATAAAATTTGCATCGTTGCGGCCAGTCGTGAGAAAAGCTTTGCCGAAGCTGCTCCTGCCGATGCTTCTGGTAAGAACCTTGATACAGCTAAGGGTAGCAGTTCAAACAAAAAAAAAGTAAAACAGAAAAAATCCACAGGATTAATTGCTAATGTCCCGGCAGAGTCAGCCTTATTAAATCCCTGGCAGTCAGATAAATTTAATGGCTATGTCAACCAACCCTTGGTTAAGTATCAGCATGGTAAAATCACCAAAGCTGTTATTTATCCATTGCTAAGATTAAAAAAATAAAATAATCAGTTTAGTTAGCGTATTATGAAGTCATTAATATGAGTAAAAACGAGTAATTATGCTTGCTCGTTATATCTTTAGCATGTCGTTAGAAAAATATTGGAGAAGGTAAAATTGAATGAATTAACTAAGCAGTCAATAGGGTGTCCTTATTGTGGTGAAACAATTAAAGTGCTGATCGACTCATCCGACATGGAACAGCAATATATTGAAGATTGCCAAGTATGTTGTAAGCCAATAAACTTTTTGGTGACTAGCAGTATGGACGGTGATCTTAGCGTTCGTGTTTATAGTGAAGATGAAGCGTTTTAATTAAGACAGAAAAACCTAGATAGGTGTCACTAATCTAGGTTTTTAGCTATTGATAAATTTTTATATTAATAGCTTATTAAATTTACATCATACATGTCAGTGCTTTTTTGGTTTAAGTCCACGTTTACATTATAGTTTTGCTGCTTTTTTTGCAGGCAACTGCACAAAATAGTACCTACCAAGTATTACCGTTAAAATACCACCAAGTACCAATATTGATGACTCAATTAAACGCAGGGTGATTAATTCACTGGTAAATGTAACACCACCAATAGCTGCAATTATTGGCACCAACAACTGAACAACCGCGGCTTGAGTGACTGACAGTGTTGTCAGTGCGATATACCAGACAAAATATCCGATGCCAGAGGCAATAGCGCCAGACAATACCGCGAGCAAAAAACCTGTCGAGGTGATGTAAGCATTATTAAAGCCAAAAACTATCAGGGCCAAAATAAAAGGTGAGGTTCTAAGGAAGTTATGAGCGGTATCGCTAAGCGCATTTTTAGATTTTCGTCCTATCAAGGTATAGAAGGCCCAAGCCATACCTGACATGCTCATCAGCATGAAGCCCATCAATGACGGCGTGGTCAAACTAGGAATAACTAAATAGGCAAAGCCGCCAAAGGCAATACTTAAGCCTAACCATTCTGATATATGCAACTTATTACCTGAAATTACGCTGGTAATAATCATGGTTATTTGTACCGCACCAAATAAAATAAGTGCTCCGGTGCCGGTATCTAATGAAATATAACCATAGGAAAAACTTACCGCGTAAATAAATAACATACTAGCGGCTAGCCAACTTCCCTTCGACTTACTCTCTATTTTTTCTGACTTTGCTTTACTGGTTACCTTGATTAACGCTAACAATATAATAATACCCGAAACCAGTCTTACAACAGTAAAGCTTGCGGCGTCAATGGTGTTTTCGCCCAAGGCTAGCCGACATAGCACTGAATTAGCGGCAAAAGCTAAAAGAGCGAAAACGGTACTGACAATCATTTTTACAGGGTTTGTATTCAAGAAAATACCTTTTCAGAAAGTAATGCCATATTACTGGTAGATAAAATATGGTTAGTTCCACCAATGCAGATAAGTACTTTATCACTAATGTAGTGTGATTAACCATTGCTACAATTAACTACTTTATATTAGTGACCTCTAATGTAGTATGTGCTAATGTAGTGGTTAGGTAACTGATATCACCGCTAACAAAATTGACAGTATTAAATCTAGATAGTAGCTGTCTTGTTGATTTCGTTCTAACCTTTATTTGAACGTCTAAAACCTAAATACCCATTCAATAGAGATTAAAATGACTGATTTAGCCATAAAGTGTTTTTTTGATGAAATAACCAATACCGCAACTTACTTAGTAGCAGACAGTGTCGCAAAGCAATGTGTCATTATTGATTCGGTATTAGGTTTTGATATGTCATCAGGCGCGACATCAACGGCGTTAGCGGATGAAATTATTGATTTTGTCACAGCAAAAAAATGGCAGTGCTTATGGATTTTAGAAACACACGCCCATGCAGACCACTTAACAGCGGCGCCATACCTGCAAAAAAAATTAGCCGGTAAAATCGCCATTGGTAAACATATTGTTGATGTGCAAAAAATATTCAAGCCTATTTTTAATTTTGAAGCTGAATTTTGCACTGACGGACAACAGTTTGATCAACTTCTTCATGAAGGTGATGTACTTGAATTAGGCCGTTTCACCATTAAGGTATTACATACCCCTGGACACACACCAGCTTGTGTAAGTTACCTTATTGATAACAACGTTTTTGTTGGCGATACTTTATTTATGCCTGACTATGGCACCGCTCGGTGTGATTTCCCCGGTGGTGATGCAGAAACTTTATATCACTCCATTCAAAAAATATTTTCGCTGCCTGACAATACCTGTATTTTCATCGGACATGATTATAAAGCTGAGGGCAGAGAACAATATGTTTGGCAAAGCAGTGTCGCCGAGCAAAAATCGAACAATATTCATATTAATAATCATGTTTCAGCGCAAGAATATGTCGCCTTTAGAAATAAAAGAGATATGACCTTAGCTATGCCAAAACTGATTTTACCCTCGGTGCAAATCAATATTCGAGCAGGGCACTTTCCAAAAGCCGCAGATAATGGTTTGCAGTATTTAACGCTACCTATAAATGCTTTTAAGTAATTAATCATGATCGAACTTATGCTTATTATTTTTGTTGCGATACTTATTGGCCTGAGCTTGGGCTTGCTGGGCTCAGGTGGTTCGATATTAACTGTGCCTGCGTTGACTTATATTGTTGGCCAAGATGAAAAAACCGCTATTGCAAGCTCACTCGCCATTGTCGGATTAATTGCGTTTTCTGGGGCAGTAAAATTTCAACAAAATAAAATGATCCATTGGCCGGTTGTGTTGCAGTTTGGTTTGCCAAGTATGTTATTTAGCTATCTTGCAGCCGGGCTTTCAATTTACTTATCAGGTAGAGAACAGCTAAGTCTATTCGCGGTGATTATGCTGCTAGCGGCATTTTCAATGCTAAAAGGTAAGGTTAACGCTCCTGACAAAACGCTTAGCGATAATGTTGTGCTTAAATTGGTTTTTATTGGCGCTATTGTTGGCAGTATTACCGGATTGGTTGGCGTAGGGGGCGGTTTTCTTATTGTTCCAGCATTACTTGCATTTACTCGGATGAATATGGTCTATGCCGTGGCAACGAGTCTAGCCATAATCACGCTGCAGTCGTTAACAGGTTTTATTAAATACTTTTCTATGTCAACACAGATCGATTTAAAATTAAACTGGCAAGTTATTGTTATTTTTGCTCTTATTGGTTCAGTTAGTAGTTTATTTGGTCAAAAAATAGCAACCAATGTACCCCAAGAAAAACTAAAGAAATTTTTTGCTATATTTTTATTAATCACCAGTGTGTCTATATTAATTCACTCAATCAGTGACTTTTTTTAATACTTGCTTTAATTCCAGGTGCAGAAAATAAGATGATTTATGACAAAAGTACAGGAAATTAATCTACATTTTCTTTATAAACAGTAACACACCATAACAATGGAGAAGTATATGAAATCAATCAGTATTAATATGTTATTAACCAGCGTTTTAGCAATGTCACCATTACTTGTTAATGCCGATGAAACCCTGCCTATGCAAGATATTCAGCAAGCGCGTTCTTTGGTAAAGGCTTTTGGCAGCGATTTAAAATCTGTCTTAATCACGACAATGAAAACAGCCGGCCCTATCAAAGCACTAGAGGTCTGTAATACACAAGCCGGACCTATTGCTGAAAAAAATTCTGCCTTGTCGACATGGGATATCGCTCGAACTTCACTAAAAGTGCGTAATACCAGCAATGCACCTGATGTTTGGGAGGCAACTATTTTACGCCAGTTTGAAATACGCAAAGCGGCAGGAGAAAATATAAACACCATGGAACATTCTGAGGTAGTGCAAGTAGGTGAGAAAACTGTTTTGCGTTATATGAAGGCAATACCTACGGGTGGCTTATGTCTAGCATGCCATGGCAGCAAGTTAGCTGATGACGTAAGCAGTAAAGTCAACGAGTTATATCCAAACGATCAAGCCACAGGTTTCAAGTTGGGTGATATTCGCGGCGCATTTACCTTACAGAAAATAAAGCTTTAGGGATTTTTACCCTAGTAGTTTGATAAACCAGTAGGATAAAAGTTGGGATAATTTATTTTGCTGGTTTTTAAGTTAATAATTTTAAGAAACGATAGGGTATAATTATTTATCATCTTTTTCTTAGAGTTAATATTATCCACCAAGCAGATAAAAAAGTAATAAATCAGCTACCGTCCTCTGAAGCTGTATCTATATCAGAAACAAATACCGAACTTAAAGTGGCTACTTTTAATTTGTTCAATTACCTTGAACCCCCTAATGCTTTTTATGATTTTGAGCGAATTTATAGCGCAGAGCAATGGCAAAAAAAGCAAAAATGGGTGGCTGATTATTTGGCTGAATATCAGCCAGATATTATTGGTTTTCAGGAGGTTTTTAGTACAGAGTCGTTGAAAGCATTAGTTACTGGGCAGGGCTATACTTATTTTGCCGTGGTTGATCAACCGCGGGTCATTGATGATTTTATTTACCAACGTCCTGTTGTCGCCATAGCTTCACGTTATCCTATTGTTGAAGTCAACGCGGTAAAACCAAACACTGAACTTGCCGAAAGTTTAGGTTTAGCTAACGACTTTTCTTTTAGTCGTAAAGTCATCAGAGCAACGATTGAAGTACCTCATATGGGTCACTGTGACTGTTATGTGGTGCATTTTAAATCTAAACGTTCAATGCTTGAAGTTGATGAGCAAGATAAAAAACGCTCAGCAGAAAAAACCATTATTGAGAGCTTAAAAGCACAAGTAGCGGGCGGTTGGGGGTCCACTATACAACGTGGTAGCGAAGCAACCTTATTAATGATTGATATGATTGAACGACGAGAGGCAACTGCTCACCCTATGATATTAATGGGTGACTTTAATAATAGCTTAGCGGATGGCGTGTTAAGTCATTTACTCACTAACACCTTACGCTTTGTTTCTGCGATTGACCGTGATGCTTATCTGGCCAAATATTGTTTAAACGACGCTTGGGATTTATTCCAAGTAGCACAAACTAATGACAACCATGAAACTAAGCCTGCTAGTCAAGCAGAAAAGGTAACGCGTACCCCAACTCATTACTTTGGTGCAGGCAGCTCGGTACTCGATTACCTTTTATTTTCCTGTGAATTTGATGCCGGTTATCACGACAGTCTTTATCAAGTCAGTGACTATCACACATATGACCGACATTTAATTAATCCTATTTTTGAACGTGATGGCGAAAGTACCGATCATGGTATTGTTTTAGTGACATTAACGTTAAGATCATAAGGCTCGATGGGGCTCGCTTGTCAGTCTTTTCTAGGTTGGACTTGAGTGCCTTAGGTTTTAATCGATAGCTGTCAGTAAAATAGCTTTCAGCTTTCAGCTATCAGTTAACAGTTAACAGAAAACAATAGCTGACAGTTTTGTTTTCTGGTCTGTTTGGCTTTTGCTTAACAGTTGTCGGAATAAATTCCGACCTACAAGGTATTGCCCAACGTGATGTTATTCTCGTATGTACTATGTAGGTTTAATGTCGGTTGGTTTTAGTCTGTTATATTTATCTTTTTTAACTGCCTTGCTAGGGTATCGATAATACTAAAGGCATTAGTGCTATGTAATACGCTGTCTGAACTCCAAATATTTGTCACACCCATATCCTTTAGTCTTGTTAAGGCGTTATCAACAAAAAAGGCATGAGTGACTATGATTGAAATACTCATAGGGGCTTGTTGTTGTATTTGTTTAACGGCTTGTTCTAGGGTTTTTCCAGTGCTGGCAATGTCATCGACAATGATCACGTCTCGGTTGCTTAAGCTTACGGCTTTATTTTTATCCTTTATGTTCAAGCTGACCGCAACATTTTTATCACCAAAACGCGCTTTTGTCGCAATCACATAAGGCCACTGGTGTGGTTGAGCAATAGCTTTTACCCACTGCTCAGACTCTTCATCAGGGCCAATAAGGACAGGTTGACTAAAATGTTGTTGTAAAAATTTTGACATAGCACCCGTGGCATGCAAAGCGCAGGCTTGAGTAATGGGAATGGCTTCATTTAGGTTATTGATACGGTGTAAGTGTGGGTCGATAGTAATAACGCTATCAAAATAAGCGGCAAGTAAGTTGCCAATGATTTTTTGACTGACGGCTTCTCCGGGATTAAAAGCAATATCTTGCCGCATATAGCATAAGTAGGGTGCTACTAAGGTGATGTGCTTAACGCCTTGATTTCTGGCCGCGGCTGCCGTGATGATCAGTTCAGTCATCTTTGCATTGGGGTTATTTAATGTCCGGCAAATAATAATATGTTTTGGCAGGGTTGTTGGCAATGTTACCTTTGTTTCACCATCAGGAAATTGGTGTAACTTTACCTGCTTAAACGCCACTGATAAACTTTTAGCTAGCTGCTGAGCAGGTAACAAATAATCATCAAAGCCTAGTATTAAGGTCATTTTTTCTCCTAAAGATTAATATTAAATAAAGTAGTTGTCGTCTGTTGATGGGGGATTTTTCGCTATAACATATGCACTGTTCTCATGTGCAAATTGTGTTGAAAATTCAAAGTCACTTTTAAAACTGGCATAGATAATAAAAAGCGTGTCACCTTTTTTTACTTTATCTGCTACTTTTTTAACCAAATCAACACCGGCATTTTTCTCTATAGGTGCCCCCGCCAAACTCGCTATATGGGCAATATTTAAGTTATTTATGGCGCTAACATAGCCACTTTTACTTGCGAGCATTGCATACTCTAATGGGGCCTTACCTTGTTTTTTGGGGCTTGCTCCTTGGGCAAGGATAATGGCTTGCATTTTTTCAAAAGCTCGGCCAGATTCTAAAATATCTCGAGCAATATTGTAACCTTGTCCACCTCTTACATCGGGGTCAAACTCTAAAATTCTACCGGCTAAGCGTAGCGATTTTTCACGTAAATCACTGGGTGCATTTTTATGATTACTTAACACTTGTTGGACATCTCTGGCCTCTAATGCAGGGCCTACACCATTGCCGATCGGTTGAGAGCCATCACTGATCACTACATCGATATGTAAACCAAAGAGATCGCCAATATATTCAAATAATTTCCTTAAGGCTAACGCCGCTTGGTTATTGTGAATTTTAGCGGATGGGCCTACAGGTATATCAATGAGTAGATGTGTTGAACCCGCGGCTATTTTTTTAGATAAAATCGAGGCAACTAGCTGTCCGGTTGAGTCCATTGATAAAGGGCGTTCAACGGAAATTAAAATATCATCAACAGGTGCTAGTCTTGCTGTGCCACCCCAGGTCAACATGGCACGATGTTGATGTACTACCTTTTTCATTTCCTCAATAGAAAGCTCCACGTTAGCTAACACTTCCATGGTGTCGGCGGTACCCGCAGGTGAGGTAATGGCTCGGCTAGACGTTTTAGGCATTAACATACCGTGTGCCGCTACAATTGGCATCACTATCATAGTCGTACGATTACCAGGAATACCGCCTATACAATGTTTATCAACAACTATATTTTCACCCCAGTTTAAAACTTCGCCGGTATCAACCATGGCTTTTGTTAAAAACAACACTTCTTGTCGTTCTAAGCCATTATGGCTACAGGCGACTAAAAATGCAGCAATTTCCATTTTAGAATAACGATTTTCTAAAATATCTTGGCAAATAAGGTGAAACTCATCTTTTCTTAACGATTCACCGGCAATTTTACGATGTACGGCTTTAAGTGATATGGGGGGCTTAGCTGGCGCAATTCTTACGTCAACTCCCTGTTCTTTGCCTAATTGTTTAAAAGCCTGGATACTTAAACCCAGCTCATTAATATCAACAATAGTGCAGTCATCAACAATGTTTAATACCGCAAGCACGGGGCCACCATTGCCCGCTATATAAATTTCTATCTTCATTAACGCCTGAAAACCCTCGGTGCGATAGAGTGGGCAATCGCGATGCAAGTAAGCAACATTTTCTTTAAATGTGTCAATGGCAACAGCTTTTAGTTTTAACATAAGGTGAAAAATCCTTCTCACTAAGATAATAGTTAGGGCCGAGCTTTACTGCGCACGTAACCCTCTTCATACTTTATTTAGTATTTTTTTTAGTATTTTTTTTAGTAGGTTTTTGTAGTTTGGGTTTTACCTCATCATTTTGATTTAAGATTAAATTTGGGCTATCAAGGCTTAACCTGAAAGCATAAAATCCAACTTATAAAAAGTCATGGTGATTAACGAGTTGGCTCAGGTTAAAATATAGTGAATTAAAACTGTTTGGCTGTTTATATTTTTGGTGACTGGACAGTGATAAACAGGGCAGTGATAAAGCGGCAAAACGAGTTTTGCCGCTTTATAAACCCAGTATTTAATTAGAGCGTAGAAGATGTAAAAGCCATACTCATTTTAGGGTCAGGATGCACTGTTTTTATAGGGTTATTCATTAAAACGTACGGCGAGTACATCACATTTTGCGCCGTGTAAAAGGGCATTTGCGGTGGAGCCTAATAATAATCGTAAACCATGCACGCCATGGCTGCCGGTTATAATCAAATCAACTTTATGCTGCTCAGCAAAGGCTAATATTTCTTCACTCGTTTGTCCTACGGGTATATGCAGATTTTTCTCAGAAATATTAAGCCTTTTAACCAAAGGTTGTAGGGCCTCTTTGGCGCGGTCTTGAAATATTTTTGTTGTGCTAACACTGTCTGAAGCGTCAAGGTTAGGCACAACGCCATACATACCACTATAGTAAACGTTAGCTATTGGCTCTACCACGTGCATAATACTCAGTTTAGCTTGAGTCAGTTGCTGCAATTTTTCGACCTTATCTTCAATATAACTTTTAGTTTCATTTATCTCTGTAGCAAATAAAATGTGCTTATACATAAAATTCTCCCTTGTTTAGATAATAATATTTTTCTTATAACTGGCTTGCACGACATTAGCTTGGTATTGATGTTTTAATTTCTGTGCTAATACGCTCATGGCTTCTTCCTCGCCATGCACCAATACTACTGGCGGTGTATTTTCAAAGCCTTGATACCAGTCTAATAATCCTTGTTGGTCGGCATGAGCTGAAAAACCTCCAATGGTGTGAATTTGGGCATTAACTTGTACTTTTTCACCCCATAAATTAATATTTTCAGTACCGTCAACAAGTGACCGGCCTAAGGTGCCTCTGGCTTGAAATCCAACAATAATTACGTGGGCATTTTTCCGCCAAATGTTATGTTTAAAATGGTGTTTAATTCGGCCTCCTGTGCACATACCACTACCGGCAATAATAATTGCACCTGAGTTTATTTGATTGATCATCATTGAGTATTCAGTTGTTTCTGACATGTGCAGGTTAGGTAAATCAAATATACCCTGATGATTTTCTTCAACATCTGTCGCTTTTTTATCATAAACCTCCCTGTGTTTGGCATAGACCTTGGTCGCTTTTATCCCCATAGGGCTATCGAGAAAAATTTGCCAGTCAGCCAGTTGCCACGCGTCAAAGTGTTGTTTAAATTCATAGAGTAACTCTTGCGTTCTACCAACTGTAAAAGCTGGAATTAATATATTACCTTTGCTGCTTTTAGCATGGGCAATAATATCGCCCATTTCTTGCCAAGTATCGGCCCAACTGCGATGGAGTCGGTCTCCATAAGTGCTTTCCATTATCACGAGATCAGCATATTTAACTTGAAAAGGATCACGTAAAATAGGGGCATTTTTATGACCTAAATCACCACTAAAAACAACTTTTTTACTTTCGCCATTTTCAGTAAGCGTTAATTCAACAATAGCTGAACCAACAATGTGGCCTGCATCTCTGAGGGTGAGTTTAACGCCTGAACAAATCTCTAGTTCTTTGTCATAGCTAAGGACTTGAAAATATTGTAGTGTTCTGGTCGCTTCTTCGGTGGTGTAAAGTGGCTCTATTAATGGTAAGCCTTTACGTTCACGTTTTTTGTTTTCCCAACGTGCTTCTTTTTCATGGATATAACCAGAGTCAACCAGCATAATTTCACATAGATCTGCGGTCGCACTATGGGTGTATATATTGCCATGATAACCTTCTTTTATTAGCATGGGTAAACGCCCTGTGTGATCAAGATGAGCGTGACTAACAATCACGGCATCAAGTTGGGCAACATCAAACGGGAAGGGGTCATGATTGTGTCGTTCATGATTTTTAGAGCCTTGTAACATGCCACATTCGAGTAATATGTTTTTATTATTAACTTGTATCAAATAGCACGAACCAGTAACTTCTCTGGTAGCACCAAAAAATTTAATATTCATTGAAAACTCCCGTAATCATTAATGTGGATAGTATTGATACTTGGTGTGTTTATAAGGCACTAGTTGATAATTGGGCTGTAAAAAAGATACTAAATCAATAAGTTCAGTGACGGTCATCACATCATTAAATATCTTCATATTTGATTGACCATTTGCAGCTTTTGCTGCTGGTAAATATGGGCTAGAAAATTTATGCGAAGGATTGATAACCGAAGTCACTAACTCTGCGTAAGTGACGATTTGGGTTTTATTACCACCGATAGTAATAGCAATTGTTGGATGTTTTTCAACATTTTCCTCTGCAATTTCAATATCATTAACATTGTTAAGTGTGTGGCAAGCGGAACAGTTAAACTTTAAAAATACTTTTTTTCCTGAGTCAACATTGCCTTTAGGTAAACTAAAGCCTCGTGGTGAATCAACGCCTTTACTACAACTCAGTAGTGTTAATGACATAATGATAAGTAAAGTAAGCAGGGTATATTTCATTATTAATCCTTAATTTTTATTGGCCGGTTTAACTAAACTACTCATTAAATACATTATTAATTCAACCTCTTATTTGATCCCTTATTTGATAAGTAATGGGAAAATAAGGGATACACTTTTGAACTGCATTTTTCTAGAGCATTTGAAATACTGTCATCTTTAATATCACGTCTTATAACGGTTTTAACGATTGATAATAAAACATATAGTTTCCTTTTCTATAGCAAAACATTACGCTTAATTGCTTAGGTAGCCTGCTCAAGCAGTAAATATATGCTGCGATTACCACACAACGTAAACTTGCGTATTGTGAACATTTCACTCGCAGTTTGTCCCATTAATCTTTGCTACAGAAACATTGGCTACAGATCACTTAATAATCTAATTACATTCAGCTTGGCATGTAGTTCCTCAGGTAGCACTAGTTTATAAGGCCCAATATTGATTAAGATCAATATTGGCTTAATTGGTAGGTAGTTAACCCTAATGTCGAGGAGGTACTGACAAGAGTGAGTGCAAATAATGTAGATAAACAGATGAAAAAAAAGAGTGGTAATTTGGCTGTTCACTCATGCCTTATTTGGTTTTTTCGATAGGTTTTTGTCAGCTTATAGCACTAATTTTAGTAATAGTATTTCAATGTACTATGACAGAGATACTCGATATCGAGCCAGGTTTAAGGGTTAATTTAATTTGATGATTAAATATAGTCAAAGATAGTAAAACAAAAAAATCAGTCATATTTCAGCAAAAAACAGGTCAGAGTTATCGCCATAATATAGCTACTGTCGTGAGACTAAACATTAAATGTACTAGGTGTTTATTTTTACTTCAGAATAACAGCAATGAATGTCTTCTTTTAATTTCACATAAAAACAAAGGCTTATTATTTTATTTTGGTAACGCGTAACACTAAATGTATTAATATGCTTTACAGTGAACAGAAGTAACGCCACAGGCAATATTTTTGCACTAATAAACAACAGCAATGAGTAAATACTGTTGTTTATTAGAATAACCGAATAATTCAAAGCTCTGGCCAGTTTTTTAGTGGCTAAATTAGCATCAGCGTAGATGTTGGCTAATATTACTAAACCTGTTAGTACTTAGCGGTTTTTAAATATTTAAACAGAATATTCTCTCAGTGCAGAAATTTTGTATCAACTATTGAATGAGGCATAAAATATTGTCGAAAACACCTAAGACAGATGAGGAAATTAAACTGGCTTTATTGTTATTTATCGCTGCAAGTTTATTCATATAAATGATAGGTATAGGTTGGTGCGTGTAAAGTCGGTACGCCTTGAATGCATTTTGCAAATTCCGTGCTAGCCTTTTTTGATCCGGATTGATTATTTCAATAGATATAAGGGATGAATATGTCTAAAAAAGCACGTAATAGTAAAAGTAGCACGGCTAAGGTTGTTATCGGTAAGCCCAACAAAGGCATTAATTTACTTGGTTCTTCGTTGAGCCTGTCTGGTGTCAGGACGAAAAATCGCCAGCACCGAGTTAAACCAGGCGCCTTACCTGGTATTGAACATATTGCCGATGCTTCTACTGCCCCTGCACCTGACAGCATTTGTATTAATTATATCGATTATTGTGCTAATCAACTAGAAACCGGCAGTGTTACTGATCTTGACGCATTTCTTGCTAAGCCACTGCGCGACTGGCTAACTGTCAGATGGATCAACATCAGTCCACCGCACCCTTATGTTATTAATCAATTTCGGCAACATTTTGAGTTTCACACGCTAGCGGCAGAAGACGTTATGCATATCCCTCAACGTCCTAGAGTCGAGCTCTTCGACGATCATCTGTTTGTAGTATTGCGTATAATGCAACTGATTCAAGCCGAACCTAGCAACATCAATAACATAGCAACGAGTAATGAGTTAGATTCTGAGCAAGTCAGTCTTTTTCTTTATGATAATGTCTTGATCACCTTTCAGGAAGAAAAGGGTGATGTCTGGCAACCTATCCGTGACCGACTGCAAAAAGATAACGTGCGCATTCGTAAAAATGGCACAGATTATCTGCTCTATGCACTACTTGATGCCATTGTTGATCATTGTTTTCCGGTGCTCGAACAATATGGTGATGTGCTTGAAGCGCTTGAACAGGTCACGCTGAATAACCCCTCAGTGGAAGTCTTGCACAGCATCCATAGTGTTAAACAGCAACTTGCCCTTTTACGACGTATTGTTTGGCCGATGCGAGAAGTTGTTGATCAACTCTATCGTGAGGAGGATGGACGCATCACTGATACCACCAAGCCTTATTTGCGTGATGTCTATGAGCACACAATTCAAATTGTTGAAATTATAGAGTCCTATCGCGAAATGGCCAGTGGCCTGACCGACTTATACATGTCTGCCGTGTCAAATCGTATGAATGAAATTATGAAGGTGTTAACTATTATGGCCTCAGTGTTTATTCCATTAACCTTTATCGTGGGTGTTTACGGGATGAATTTTGAGTATATGCCGGAATTAACTTGGCGCTGGGCTTATCCAGCAATATGGTGTTTTTTTATCTTGCTTACCATCGCGATGCTATTTTATTTTTGGCGTAAAGGCTGGATTGGAAAAAATTAGCTTAGGTTAACGTCAATACCATTTATTCATAAAGCTTAACCTATATAAAAAGTCAAAAGCTCGTTTCTCGCAGAAAAAATATCAGTTGTAAGTAGATTCACAAGAAAAAGCGAGCAGATAAATTTAGTAGTAGTTAATTCGTGACATTATTTAGGCTGAAATAGCTAAAAAAAAGCGCAGAGGATTAAACAACGACACCTGCGCCAATCATAATACAGGCCAATAAAATATGGCCTGTATTTTATCTATCGTGAAACAGTCATAAGGCTAGTCAGCAGCGGCTAAATTACGTAGCACAAAATGTAATATGCCCCCATGTTGGTAATAATTAAATTCGTTTGGCGTATCAATGCGAATATTCGCATCAAAAGAGTGTTTACTGCCATCTTGAGCTGTGAGCGACACTTTCACTGTTTTTTGTCCTGCACTCACGGCAGGAATATTGAATTGCTCTTCCCCTGTGAGCTTTAATGACTCGGCACTATCACCAGGCATAAACTGCAATGGTAAAATGCCCATGCCGACTAAGTTAGAGCGATGAATACGTTCATAACTTTGTGCGATAACCGCTTTAACGCCCAATAAAGCTGGCCCTTTAGCGGCCCAGTCACGAGAACTGCCTGTACCATATTCTTTTCCAGCGAGTACAATTGAAGCAACTTTTTGTTGTTGGTATTGCATGGCAGCATCAAAGACACTCATCTTTTCACCAGATGGCATTAGTCGAGTCCAACAGCCTTCGGTGCCTGGCGCTAATAAATTACGTAAACGCACATTGGCAAAAGTACCGCGCATCATCACTTCATGATTGCCACGTCTAGAACCATAAGAATTAAAATCTTTAGGCGATACTCCAGCACTTTGTAAATATGCAGCCGCTGGACTATCTAGCGCAATTGAACCGGCAGGTGATATATGATCTGTGGTGACACTATCGCCCAATTTTAACAAGCATCGGGCATTTTCAATCGGGTTAATATCCGGTATTTTAGCGGTAATATTGTCAAAAAATGGCGGTAGTTTGACGTAAGTAGAATCTGGCCAATCATATTTTTGGCTTTCTACTATATCTAGTGCTTGCCAGTCTTTATTACCGCTATAAACATCAGCATAACGTGAGATAAACATGGAACTATCAATCACTTTTTCTATCACTTGCTTAATTTCTTGACTATCTGGCCAGATGTCATGCAAATAAACCGGCTTACCTGAAGTATCATTACCCAAAGATTCAGTCGTAATATCTATTTTCATATTACCGGCCAGTGCGTAGGCAACCACTAGCGGCGGAGAGGCTAAATAATTGGCCTGTACTTCGGGGTGAATGCGTCCTTCAAAGTTGCGATTGCCCGATAAAACAGAGGTAACAGACAAGTCACCTTGATGAATGGCATCGCTAATTTCTCTGGGTAGGGGACCTGAATTACCAATACAAGTAGTACAGCCATACCCCACTAGCTGAAAGCCAAGGGCATCTAAGTCTTCATTTAAGCCTGATTTTAACAGATAGTCGGTGACCACTTGTGAACCGGGTGCAAAACTGGTTTTCACCCAAGGTTTAACATCTAATCCCTTTTGTCTGGCATTTCTAGCTAACAAACCTGCGGCAATTAATACCGATGGATTCGAGGTGTTAGTACAGCTAGTAATTGCCGCAATTACCACTGATCCATGTTTTAATGCAAAATTTTCATCACCATACTGACAAGGTACGCCTGAATCTGCATCACTGGCAGGTAGCATTACCGACGGTTGTCCGCCTTCGCTTTCAAAACCACTTTCACTTTGATTGGAATCGACTTGTTTGATGCCATTTTGTAACGCCAACCAGTCACGATAAGCAAGGCCAGCTTGGTCTAATGAAATTCTGTCCTGTGGACGTTTTGGACCCGCAATAGAAGGCACAACATCATCTAGTTTTAACGATAATCGGCTGTGATAAACCGCATTCTGTTGAGATTCAGTACCCCACATATCCATCACTTTTAAATAAGTTTTAATGCGGTCAATATGCTCGCTGTCACGGCCAGTTAATTGCAAATAGTCTGTTGTTTGATGATCAATAGGAAAAATACCACAAGTCGCGCCATACTCCGGCGCCATATTGGCAATAGTGGCTCTGTCGGCCAAGGTCAGTTCGTTCACGCCGGCACCAAAAAACTCGACAAACTTACCTACCACACCGGCAGCACGTAGCTGTTCGGTCACGGTCAAGACTAAATCAGTGGCTGTAGTACCTGCAGGCAATTTGCCCGTTAATTCAAAACCGACTATTTTTGGCAATAACATGGTGACGGGTTGTCCTAACATAGCCGCTTCAGCTTCTATGCCGCCAACTCCCCAACCCAATACACCTAAACCATTAATCATGGTGGTATGTGAATCGGTACCAACTAAGGTATCTGGATAAAGTAAATTATCTTCATCTGGTTTTTTGAATACCACTCGGGCTAAATATTCCAGATTAACCTGATGGACAATACCGCGGCCAGGGGGGACGACTTTAAAGTTATCAAAACTTTGCTGGCCCCAGCGCAAAAACTGATAACGTTCACGATTACGTTGAAATTCAATGGCGGTGTTTTGTTGCATCGCATCGGCTTGACCGAAGACGTCTACCATTACTGAATGGTCAATCACCAGTTCTACCGGATTTAACGGATTAATTCTTTCTGCTTTGCCACCCATTTTTACGATAGCATCACGCATAGCGGCCAAATCAACCACAGCCGGTACGCCAGTAAAGTCTTGCAAAATAACACGGGAAGGTACAAAGGCAATTTCGGTATCCTGCCAGTTGTCTACATCCCATTTGGCTAAGGTTTCAATATCCGCTTGCTGGACAAAGTCACTATCGGCATGACGTAATAAATTTTCCAAGAGAATTTTAGCGGCAAAAGGTAAACGTGAAAGATCATACTTATCTGCCAAACCATCAAAACTGTGGTAGTTGCAAACTTCACCGTTAATTTCAAGTTGCTTTAAACATTGTATCGACTTGGTCATTAGTAGTTATCTCCATTTAAAAGCATTATTTCGATTGGTATAACGCATCACATTAGATTAGTAAATATACAGTAACAATACTAGACTAAAAATATAGTGGATAAGTCATAAAACAGGTCTGAATTTAACATATCAGCATGAGTAAAGGCAAAGGTAGGTGGAGGAGTTAGACTCTCAATGTTAACATTAATGGGTGATACCGGAGCCACCTTTGTTGCTTTGCCACAAATTCCGCCAAGAAACAGAACTTGGTATTCAAAAGGCAAATGGGTGCATTTTGCTAAGATTGCCTTTGAGAAATACTTTCTTTATAAAATACGTCACGGCTCTACATCGCCTGTTTACAAAAAATACTTATTAAAAGCTTTGGGTATTGTGCATTTGGTTGAACCGAAAGCCAAAGAATATGATGAACAGTAATACTTACTTACGGTTATTTTTGTGCTGTGATTTTTCATCATTGATTATCTTGGATTGTGACTATTGTGACTATTGTGACTACTTTGAGTAAGGTAACAAATAGGAGAACTATCATGCTAAGTCGTGATACTTGAACAGCCAAACATGGTTTATAATATAACCTCTACAAGAGAGCTTATTTTATTGTTGCTGGATTTTAGCTCAGTAACGACAAGCTAATAGGGTAGTGATCAGAAGAGTGAATATGTGTATGTACGTGCGCATCGACAACGGTTAATCCGCGACAGTAAATATGGTCAAGGTGCTGAAATAAATGCTTTAGTCTTGGCTGACGCTTCATTTTGACTTCATTTAACGAAAATAACCTGGTCAGCTGATTAAAATATTTCAATCTTTTACTATTCCAGGTATTAAAATCGCCGGCCATTAATATCGGCCCGTCATGATGTTCAAGCGTGTTAAATACTTGATCCAAGTGTGTTTTGAATTTTTCGAAAGAAACAAAGTTGATAATATGGGCATTGACCACCAGCAACGACTGCTCAAGGGTATGTAATGGATATACGCTTGCTAATAACATTTTTTTTGTTTTAGAAATGGGTTCGCTGTGCTCAGACACTGAATAATAATGTGCTTTTGCCGCAACAGTCGATCCGGTTTTAACACCGGTTTCTATGTTGGTTTTTATGTTTTTAAAACTACGCGCCATAATCCACTGATGCTGCAACGAGGCTTTAAAATGGCTGTCGAAAGGGGAATTGATAATAGCCTCCTGCAAGAGAATTAAATCTTTTTCGCGCATTAGTGTTATAAAATCGTCTTGCCAGCCTTTTTTTTTGCATTTAAAAACATTCCACATCAACATCTTTATGTTTGGTCCTAATACCTGCTTCGAAGCGCGGCCCATAACTTTCAGCGACTCCACTTTCCTATATCGACCTTTAATCATGAATAAACCCTCTTTAATATAACTTATGACCGTTAGGCTTTGGTTTGGTTCTAGCTACAAATAAGGCGAAAACAAACGAAATAAGTTGTTGCGAATTTTTTTGTAGATTGGCAAATCATTAAATTCGCTTGCAATAACGGGTGTAGCATTCTGCTTTTTCAAGGCAAAAAAGGCGGTCAGTTTTGCATTGAGATTCACATCATAGCATTCTAGGTTGATTTCAAAGTTCAGCTCCAGACTTCTGGCGTCCCAGTTGCTAGAGCCGATAAATGACCAAATTTCATCAATGATCACAATTTTACTGTGGTCAAAAGGCCTTTGGTTTTGGTATATCTTTATACCGTGTTTTATTATTCTTGAGAAATTTGCTGCCATTACCCAGTCTACAAAAATAACGTCGCTGTGCTCAGGCACAATAATTTCGATTGAGACGCCACGCAATGCCGCGGCGTGAAGAGAGGTCATTAATGTTTGGTCAGGGATAAAATAAGGTGTCATTATTTTTACACTCTTATTTGCACAAACTAAGGCATTAATTAATGTCCACCTGACTCGGTTATGGTGTTCATCGGGCCCATCTTGTATGACTCGAGCAACAACAGAATGTCTGTTTTTTTGCTCAGCAGTGTTTGGCTGCCAGTAGGGGAAATGAATTAGCTCGCCAGTGGCAAAAAACCAATCTTCGATGAATACCTGACTAATCTGGTCAATCACTGGACCGGTAACTTTAAAGTGAATATCATCAATGGGGTGTATTGCCGCTTTAATGATATTATTTTTGCTGATGTTTATTCCCCCCATGTAGGCTACTTCGCCATCTATACATAGTGTTTTTCGGTGATTTCTCAAGTTAATAAAGCGAAAGCTGGTAAGGGAGATAGCGGGTAAGAAACGAGCCGTTTTTACCCCCATTTTTTTTAAGTCACGATCTATTTTCAGCCAGCTATAGCCAATACCAATACCGTCCAGTAAAACGTTTACCGTTACACCTCGTTGTTGCGCTCGAGCTAAAGCGTTAACAAATTGGCGACCCAGTGAATCGTAAGTAAATATATAACTCGATAAAACAATATAATACTTAGCATCATCAATAGACTGGATCATGGTTGGATAAGCTGTATCGCCATTAATCAGTGGTTCAACGCTGTTATTAGCAAGGTAATTAACGGGGTGAATAGTATGAGCCGCAATAATGGCTGAATGCCAACTTTTAGGTAATTGGTGAAATTTAATAGTTTTTTCTGTGGAGCAGAAGTCTTGCTTAAGTGTTGGTGGGTGTTTTTTTTGTGCTAAACGCTGGATACGATTTATACCAAACAACCAATAAAATAGGCTGCCGATAACAGGTGAAAGTATGACAAGACCAATCCAAGCCAGTGATGTGCGTTCGTTTTCTTTGAACAGAAGTACATGTATCGATGTTATAAAAGATAAGCTAATATGGAAAATAACTATGATGGTTACCCAGTGGGTGCTGAGCCATTGAACTAATTCTTCAAATATTTGCATAAAGACCAACCCAAATAATACGCTGCTAAATCAGCTGTTTAATTAACCGTGGAAAACCAAAGTGCTTAAAGACTATTATAACCAAGTGGTAAGCTATTTAATGGCAAATTTTGATGCTAATTTTATGCTCTTAACTATGTTTTTAACGACAGCCGCTGCCATTGTTTATTTTATTATAATAAGTTATGTCATTACACAAATGGATCCAGGATACTTTGTCCGAAACAACTTAAGCCATGAAAACCTAGCTGATAAAAATATAGCTCATAAAAATCAACTTGGAAAAAATAGCTCTGCTGATGATACGAGTGAAACTTCGCGCTTAACACTCATAAATCGCAGCGTAAGCTTGATGATCAACTTAGTGAAGATTATGGTTGGGCTATTCTTGTTAATCTGTGGGCTGGTGATGTTAGTTTTACCAGGTCAAGGTCTGCTCACCATGTTGATGGGGCTGAGCTTGATGCCGTTTCCAGGTAAAAACAAGCTTGAACAAACCATTGTTGCACGTAAGTCGGTGAGGTATTCCTTAAATTGGATTCGAATGAAAGCCAATAAAAAGCCTTTTATTTTTTAGTAAACGCCAATAAATTCATTAATGGTTTAACTGTATTTCAACATTAGCCATCAGGATAAATCTTTAACAATGGCGAACTTGCTTGCGTGATAGTGGTCTATCGGCAATTTTAATGATGTTGTTATTTCTAAGGTATTACAAAGATTATTAGCCATTTTATGGCGTCTGCAAAACATTTCAACAGCTTACTTAGTTTGACGAGTATAAAACAATAAACTTGTAAAACAGTTAGTTAACCTACCCAGTTAATTTAGTACAGCTTTTATTGAGCTAACGCAAAGAACTATCGAAAATACTACCCTATAATAATTTCACTAAGTACTTAGTATTAACAGACAGCTGTTGAGCAAGCCGTTATCTGTATGGAAATTTGTTATCAGGAGATCAATATGATTCAACCATATTACAAGCGCGGGGTTCTCGGTTGGGTTTTGCCTTATCAACTGCTCTATGGTTGTTTTAATCACAAGTTTGACTCACTTGAGCATAGCGATAACACACAGCCTTTGGATGTTATCCAGCCTAAGAAAAATGCTGTAGCGCTTTATGAACAGTAAAAATAAAACCTCACAAAGTACTGATATAACCATGTCTGAGCAAAAGTCAGAGAAAAAAAATGACCAAAACGCTGACCAGAGCTATGATCAAAACTCTGACCCAAAAAAGCCAGCCACCGCGACTAAAAATACGGGTCATGTGATAGCTGTACGCGGCAGTGTGGTGGATATAGCATTTGCGAAACAACTTCCCCCCATACGTTCCTTGTTGCATGCGGGCGAAAATAATCAAATTTCAATCGAAGTGTTTTCACAACTTGATACCCGTCGTGTGCGGGGCATTGCCCTAACACCTACCCAAGGTTTAGCTCGTGGCATGTTAGTACAAGACACGGGAGCGCCGTTACAGGCTTTAGTAGGTAAAGGTATTTTGTCTCGTATGTTTGATGTTTTTGGTAACGTGATTGATCGCGAAGCACCACCGAACGACGTGCAGTGGCGTTCAGTTCACAATGTGCCACCAAGCTTAGACAAACGAGCGACTAAAAGCGAAGTGTTTGAGACCGGTATCAAGGTAATTGATGTCTTAATGCCACTTGAGCGCGGTGGTAAAGCTGGCTTGTTTGGTGGTGCGGGTGTTGGCAAAACGGTATTGCTGACAGAAATGATTCACAACATGGTTGGACAACATGCGGGGGTCAGTATTTTTTGCGGTATTGGTGAACGCTGTAGAGAAGGTGAAGAACTTTACCGAGAGATGAAAGCGGCCGGCGTTTTAGACAACATGGTAATGGTGTTCGGCCAGATGAATGAGCCACCAGGAGCGCGTTTTCGGGTGGGTCATGCGGCGTTAACCATGGCGGAGTACTTTCGTGATGATGAACACCGTGATGTTCTGTTACTGATTGATAATATATTTCGCTTTATTCAGGCGGGTATGGAAGTGTCTGGTTTGATGGGACATATGCCGGCACGGCTTGGTTATCAGCCGACTATGGGTACCGAGTTGTCACAACTAGAAGAGCGTATTGCCAATACTGGCAGCGGAGCGATCACCTCAATTCAAGCGGTATATGTTCCCGCAGATGATTTTACTGACCCTGCTGCGGTGCATACCTTTTCGCACTTATCTGCCTCAATTGTGTTATCGCGTAAACGTGCCAGTGAAGGGCTATATCCGGCTATTGATCCGTTACAATCCAATTCAAAAATGGCTACCCCTGGCATTATTGGTCAGCGACACTATGACTTAGCACAAAAAATACGCAGTACTTTGGCGCAATACGCTGATCTTAAAGATATTATTGCCATGCTTGGCATGGAACAGCTGTCACCCGAGGATCATAACGTGGTGGGTCGTGCTCGTCGTCTGGAACGTTTTCTTACTCAGCCTTTTTTTACTACAGAGCAGTTCACTAGTATGTCGGGTAAGTTGGTGAGTTTGAGTGATGCTTTAGATGGTTGCGAACGCATACTCCAAGATGAGTTTAAAGATACACCAGAAAATGCGCTGTATATGATTGGGGCGATTAGTGAGGCGAATGAAAAAGTTAAACAACTAGCACCCGAGGATCAAACTACAGAGAATAAAAACAAGATGGCAAAGGAGGGGGCGGATGCAAGCAGCACAGATGAAGCTTAAGGTTTTATTGCCCTATAAGGTGTTTATTGAGCAAGCCCAGGTCATGCGTATTACTGCGGTGACAAGCGATGGTGCATTTGGCATTTTTCCGCACCGACTTGACTGTGTTATCGCACTATCTGCAGGAATATTAGTATTTGAAACCCAAGGCGCTGATGAAGTCTACATTGCCGTTGACGAAGGTATATTGGTTAAGACAGGTTTTGATGTGCTGATTTCAGTGCGTAATGCTATTGCTGGCATAGCACTGGCTGAGTTGCGTGAGGCCATAGAACAAAAATTTATAAAACTTGACGAACAAGAGCAAAAGTTGCGCTCGGTACTGGTAAAAATTGAAAGTGGTTTTATACGTCGGCTAGTGACCTTTAAGCAGGAAAGGTAATTGTGATGCTTGATAAACCTAAACCGAAAATTAAGGCTAGATTAAATGCAGGTGAAATAGCTGAGGTTAAGTTAGCTAACACTAAAATATCTCAAGCTAAGCACCGTGACACTAAGTTTAGTCAACAGGTTGGTGATATGGCCGCACGAAAACTTAAAGCGCAGCGACATGTTAATCAAACCGTGTGGTCTGGCCTAGGCATGATGGGGCTAGTGGGTTGGTCGGTGGCGATACCAACAGTGCTTAGCGCCGCATTAGGCATTTGGTTAGATAAGCATTATCCAAGCGAAAACTCTTGGACATTAACCTTACTCATTATCGGTTTATGCCTTGGCTGTTTTACTGCTTGGCGCTGGGTCGATAAGGAATATAAAGAAATTCACCGAGACGAGGACGAAAATAATGATGATGAATAACCTAGAGGGATTTCTTGCCTTGCTAGTGGGGGCAATGCTTGGCGTATTCTATTTTGCAGGGCTTTGGTGGACTGTGCGTCAGCTTGGCTCAAGTCAATATGTTGCGCTGTTATTTGTCTTTAGCCTGTTGTTTCGAACCAGTATGGTCATTGTTGGTTTTTATTTAATTCTTGGTGACAACTGGCTACGTTTGGTTGCTGGTTTAGTCGGTTTTATGGTGGTGCGCTTTTTGGCAACGCGATACTCTGACAAAAGCACTGAAAAAAGTATTCACAAAAAACCTCAAAAAAACCTGAGAGAAAATAAGTCGTCAGAGCCAGTACAAAAGCAAACAGCCTATGGCAGTAATTTATGAATCTTAGCCCAGATCAAATCATTTTCTGGCAACTGGGGTTTATAAAACTCAACGCTACTATGGTTTCCACTTGGGCGGTGATGCTGGTTTTGGTACTGAGCTCGATGCTGATTACCCGTAAGCTAACCAGCAATTTACATCGCTCACGCTGGCAAAATATACTCGAAGTCGTGGTGATTAATATCAGTAAACAAATCGAAGACGTTGGCTTAAAGCACCCTCACCATTACTTAGCTTTTCTCGGTTCACTGTTTTTATTTATTGCCATTTCTGCCTTGGGTACTGTCTTTCCAGGTTTTGAACCCGCGACAGGTTCACTCTCTACTACAGCGGCGCTGGCGCTATGTGTGTTTATCGCGGTGCCACTATACGGTATTCAAAAACAAGGCCTAGCTAGCTACCTTGCTTCTTATACTAAGCCAACTTTTATCATGCTACCTTTTAACATTATCAGTGAAATCTCTCGTACGCTCGCTCTGGCCGTACGTCTTTTTGGCAACATGATGAGCGGTGCCATGATCATCGGTATTCTTGTCAGTATTACGCCTTTTTTGTTTCCTATCGTGATGACTGTACTTGGCTTGCTCACGGGTATTGTACAAGCTTATATCTTTTTTATTTTAGCCACTGTTTATATCGCTGCGGCTACTAGCACAATAAAACCTACCGCCAAGGGCTGTTAGACAATGAATAAACAACTAGGCTTAACTTTGGAGAACTTATGGACAGCATGACTATAATTGCGGTGGTATCTATTATCACTGCTGGGCTTACTATTGCTATTGGTGTTATCGGCCCGTCGCTCGCTGAGGGTAAGGCAGTGGCGGTTGCGCTGTCTTCTCTGGCTCAGCAGCCCGACGCATCGGCAACCATCACCCGGACATTATTTGTTGGTTTGGCAATGATCGAATCTACTGCCATCTATTGTTTTGTGGTTTCAATGATTTTGTTGTTCGCCAATCCATTTTGGAATTATGTGCTTGCTGCTCAGGTGGTAGGGCCATAAATTATGCTTATTGATTGGTTTACCGTTATTGCGCAAGTCATCAACTTTCTGATACTCGCGTGGTTACTAAAGCGTTTTTTATATCGACCTATTCTTAATGCGATTGACGCTCGTGAAAAGCGCATTGCTAGCGCGCTTGCTAATGCTGATAAAAAAAGCGTTGAAGCCGAGCAGCAGCGTAATGAGTTTGTGCATAAAAATGCTGTGTTTGATGCCCAGCAGACAACGCGCACCAATCAGCTTAGCGCTGAGGTAAAAACGGAGCGCGCGCGTTTGCTCGACGAGGTTAGGCAAGAATCAGACGACTTACGTGTAAAGCTCCAACTTGCACTTAAAAATGAGCAACTAAGTTTGCAAGATGCTCTTAGCGAGCGTGCTTGTGAAGAGGTGTTTAACATTGTTCGCAAGGTACTTAATGATTTAGCACAAGTAAGTTTAGAAGAACAAATAGTTTTAGTGTTTATTCAACGTTTTCAAACAATCAGCGCTGAAGAAAAAGCAGCCTTTACGTTGGCATTTCAACAATTGATGCCAGCCAATAAAACCCCATTGGTCGTGCGTACAGGCTTTACTTTAACAGAGCAACAGCGTGCGCTGATTGAAAGCACGATTAAACATACTCTTGGCTATAACGATAACGATGCAATAGCATTTGCATTTGTTATCGATTCAACTGTCGTTAGTGGTATTGAAATCAGTATGAACGGCCAAAAAGTAGCCTGGAGTATCAGTGATTACCTTACCTCCTTGGCTAAGGGGGTTGATCAAATATTACAAAGTTTAGTTCATGTTGAAAGCAAAGCGCCAAGTAATAGTGAAGGCAATAACTTAGATAACAGCTTAGATAATAGCCAAATCAAGGATAAAGCAAAGAGTCAAAACGAAACTGCTACTATTACTGATGCAACAGCCACCAATAAAACTGAAAAGGGCCGTGATGAAACCCGAGGCTGATTTTATAAAAGCAAGCTTGTTACAAACAACCTTTGATGATGTTTTTTCAAGCATGGCAAAAGCACGTGGAGCTTTTACGCCACCATTTCAGGCCAAAGAAGTCGGGAATATTATCCGTATCACAACAGGCATTGCTATAGTTTCCGGTTTGCCTAGCGTAGGTTTTGAAGAGTTACTTAGCTTTCCAGGCGGCATCTCTGGTATTGCCTTTAATGTTGATGAAAACGAAATCGGTGTTGTGCTGCTTGGTGATTATTGGCATTTGCAGGTGGGTGATGAAGTTGAGCGCAGAGGTAATGTGGTTGATGTACCTGTGGGCGATGCACTTATTGGGCGTATTATTAATCCGATTGGTGAACCGCTAGACTCTAAGGGGAAATTGCTGACTAGCATACGTCTTCCTGTGGAACGGCCATCTGCGCCTATTATGGATCGTGCACCGGTCAGCGTACCCTTGCAAACGGGTATCAAAGTTATTGATGCCCTTGTGCCTGTTGGGCGCGGTCAGCGGGAATTAATTTTAGGTGACCGCCAGACGGGTAAAACAGCGATTGCCCTTGATACTATTTTAAATCAGAAAGATCAGAACGTACTTTGCGTGTATTGTGCCATTGGCCAGCGCGCTTCAGGTGTGGCTAAAGTTATTGCAACATTACGCGAAAAAGGTGCGTTAGCCTACACTATAGTAGTGGTTACTGAAGGTAATGAACCACCGGGCCTTGCTTATATTGCCCCTTATTCGGCAACAAGTATCGCCGAGTATTTTATGCAAAAGGGCCGTGATGTTTTGATTGTTTATGACGATTTGACTCATCACGCGCGTGCCTATCGCGAACTGTCTTTATTGTTGCGGCGCCCACCTGGTCGAGAGGCATTCCCAGGTGATATTTTTTATATTCACTCGCGCTTACTGGAACGCGCAACGCATTTGCGTACAGAGCTTGGCGGTGGCTCCTTGACTGCATTGCCTATTATTGAAACTGAAGCGCAGGATATTTCCGCTTACATTCCAACTAATCTTATTTCTATAACCGATGGCCAAATTTATCTCTCACCATCACTGTTCGAACTGGGTGTTTTGCCGGCGGTTGATGTAGGGAAATCTGTATCACGTGTTGGCGGTAAGGCACAAAATTCGGCTTACCGTGCTGTAACAGCGAACCTAAAACTGGCTTATGCACAATTTGAAGAGCTTGAAACCTTTGCCCGTTTTGGCGCTAAACTCGACGATAGCACACTAAAAATCATCGAACATGGTCGGCGCATTCGTGCCTGCCTGAAACAGTCGGAATTCAGTCCTGTTTCTATGGTTGAACAAATTTCTGTTCTGCTCGCTTTGACCGCTAAGCTATTTGATGACATTCCACTAACAGATATGGCTGCTGCCGAACATCTGGTCCGCGTTTCAGCGACTGAAATTCCTATTGATATAATAGAGCGACTACAAAGTGTTAAAACATTAAGTAAGGAAGATAGAGCGAGTATTATTGAGCTTGCGCGCGATGCATTGCTCACACTTTTTCCGAGTGATAGGCCCAGTGATTCGCCTAATGATTCAGCTAATGACATACCCAAGGATGAAAAGCTAAAGCAATAAAGTAAAATTGCTTAGCGCAGTTTTAATTAACTAGGCTTTATCAGTGAATAACTATCTATTAGTGAATAACTATAAAGCATCAACGATGCAGAGCGAACGATAAGTGATTATTTATGAGCAATAAAATATGACCGACAGTGTTGCTAGTCTACGGCGAAAAATCACCAGTACAGAAGAACTTAAGTCTGTGGTAAGTACCATGAAGGCTATGGCATCTTCAAGTATTAGCCAATATGAGCATGCTGTGTACTCACTTGATGATTATTATCGTACCGTGCAACTTGGGCTGATAGCTTGTTTTCAACGACACAACTCGCCTAATGTTATAAAAATCAGCAATCAACAAGATAGGCTTGGTGTGGGCGTGATCGTGTTTGGCTCAGATCAGGGGCTAGTGGGTCAATTTAATGAAGTGATGGCAGAATTTGTTACTAGCACTTTGGCAACACTATCAGGGCATAAAATTGTTTGGGCTGTAGGCGAACGTATAAAGTCGCGTTTAGCTGATACCCATTGGGCTGAAAAAAAAGTCACACTTAAAGACGACTTTATACTACCCAATTCAATTAATGCTATAACGGCATTGGTGGGTGACATATTGACTGACATTGAAGCGCAGCGTGAATTAGGTACAATAGATCAAGTTTATCTCTTTCATCATCGCCCTCAAGTCGACTCTATTTATAAGCCAGTGAGTCAACAGTTATTACCTTTGAGTGAAAGCTTACAAAAAAATTTTACTGATATTAAGTGGCCGACGAATAATCTACCTGAAGTGCTACCTGAACGAGATAAAACCCTAAGAGCATTGGTACGTGAATATCTTTTTGTTAGCTTGTTCAGAGCGTGCGCAGAGTCATTGGCAAGTGAAAATGCTAGTCGTCTTGCGGCTATGCAACGAGCAGAAAAAAATATCGATGAACAACAGAATGATTTGAACCTAAGCTTTCATCGTCTACGCCAAAGCGATATAGATGAAGAGTTATTTGATGTGGTCTCTGGCTTTGAAGCCTTGAGTGATAGTGATTAAAACAATGCATTAAGCAAGTAAAAACCCAGACCAAAATCACCAGTGCTAACAAAGAGAGATATCGACTATCCTTAACACAGTTAAAAAAACTAAATACAGAGCAATAAATATAGAAGACTAAAAGCCGGTTGCTGGGAAGCTATCTCCTCTTAAGAGTATTAAAACTGTTATTTTAAATACTGAATTGGCGTGATGAAATATTAATTTCAATAGGTATAAAGCAAGCTATTATTCATTCAACGCTTATATTGCAAAGTGAATTTTTAGGGTTATTATTTTCTGGGTAACTAGGAGAACATTGCAATGAGTCGTCAAAATTAAGGAAGATTGAGTTTATATGGATTATGCACAAAATGACAAGACTTGGAGAATATCCCTGTCACCACAACAAAGCATTCTTTTTTATTCAATTATTACTGGAGTTTTGGCGGCTTGTTTAATTGCCTTCATGGTTGTTTCTATAGAATCACAAGGCCGAGCACACATTAATCGTTTGTCGCAGAGTACGGCTAATGGCATAGCTTCGTTACTTAAAGACGACTTGAAAAACCGTATACTAACCCTAACAGAATTTGCCAAGTCATCTCAACTTACTTCAACTATAACAGATGACGACTGGCACACCATTAGCAAAAATTTGTATGACACGCGCGGTGGTTATCAAGTCATTGCTTGGATTGGTAACGACTACCATATTGGCAGAATCAAGTCATTTGAGGGCAACAAAAGCAATCAAAACGTCAACTTGGCGCTTAACCCTGATACTTTATCTGCCGCATTTAAAGCACAACCAAAAGGTGAGTCCGTTATCACTATGCCACTGAGTTCAATTCGTGGCGGAGCGATCGGAATATACACGCCAATATTTGATGATAAGTCACTAAATGAACCATTGGCAGGCTTTATTAGTAGCTTACTTTTTTTCGACGATTATATAAGTGCAATTTTGCCTTCGTATTTACTGATGGAACATCATTTTTCACTCTACATTGACGGCCAAAAAATATATTCAGACCAAACAACCCCCACAATAAATACTAGCAATTGGCGCAGCCAAGCAAGTTTTAAATTACAGCAGCAGATTTGGCAAATTGACATAGTACCCACAACCGAATTTTTAAGTCGCTCACATTATTGGATGATAGGTACTTTATTTTTGCTCGGTGTTTTGCTAAGTATATTTGTTACCTTGGCGGCATATACAGCGTTAACGGCAAGAAATAAAACTAAAATCATTATAGATGAGCGCAACAAAGTAGGACATTTATTGAAAAACCTACCTGGCATGGCATACCAAGCTTATGACAAACCCAACGGACCCATGATGCTAGTCAGTGAAGGTTGTGAGGTGTTAACGGGTTACACTAAGCACGACTTTGAGTCTCATCGCGTTTTATGGCGCAGGGTTGTACACCCCGACGATTACCAGCGGGTATATGAAATTATTAGGCAAGCGGTCAGTGAGAAAAAATTTTACGAATTTGAATATCGCATAATATGTAAAAACAAGTCGGTTCGTATCGTATGGGAAAAAGGTGAGGCGGTTACCTCACTGTTAAACAATGAAACTGTCCTCGAGGGGTATATTACAGATATTACCGAGATTAAAAACACCGATAAAGCACTTGTTCGCAGTCATAAATTTTCTGATGCTATTGTAAATTCAGTGGTTGAAGCTGTGATTACCATAGATCATAAAGGCGCTATAAAAAGCTTTAATAACGCTGCACAACGCATGTTTGGTTATACCTTTGATGAAGTGAAAAATATCAATGTAAAAATTTTAATGCCGAGCGCCTATGCAAATCACCATGATCAATATTTAACCGACTACATACGTACTAACCAAAGCAGTATTATTGGCCTTGGACGAGAGCTAGACGCCAAGCGCAAGGATGGCAGTGTATTTCCTATTCATCTTTCAATAAATGATATTCAATGCCATGAAGACAGAATGTTTGTTGGTTTAATCAGAGACATTACTCAGCAACGGGTTATTGAAGATCAAAGACGAATGCACATTGAACAAATGGCTCATGCCGATAGATTGAATTCTTTAGGGGAAATAGCCGCTGGTATTGCGCACGAGGTCAATCAGCCGTTAACCGCTATTTCATTATTTTCTCAATCGGGTAAAAGTCTGTGTAATAGCGGTAAGTTCGAAAAATTACCGGAAATATTCGAAAAGCTGAATCAACATTCACACCGAGCCGGTGCAGTGCTTGAGCGGATGCAAATCATGACAAAGCAGGGAGCAAGGCAAAAAGAATTACTTGATTGCAATAAGCTCATTGACGAAGTAGCAAAATTAGCCGAACACGATGCTCGTATGCGTGATATCAATATCAAAATAAGCCACAGTAGCGAAAAATTAATTGTATTGGTTGATCTCGTACAAATACAGCAAGTGTTGTTAAATTTATTGCGCAATGGCATGGAAGCTATGCAGTCTATCGATTTTAAAAATGGCAGTGTGATTGAAGTAAGGGCTCAGTTAACCGCTCTTGAAAGTATTAAAATATCAGTTGTTGATAGCGGATGTGGTTTGTCTAGCAGTATGCTAGATAAGTTGTTTTCAGCATTTTCTTCAACAAAAAAGAATGGCATGGGTATTGGGCTTTCTATTTCAAAAAGTATTATTGAAGAGCACGGCGGCACCATTCATTATACTAAAAATACTCCTGTGGGCTCGGTGTTTTACTTTATGCTACCCCTTGTTGAGAATGGCTGTTTAATTGAGGATAGTTCGCTGACCAAAGCAAGTTATTTTCAATCTTGAGTTTGTTTATCCTCATCAAGAGCGGGTTCAATATGAACAGTGGTATCGACAATGTTAAACTGCGTTGCTAAAAGGCCTTCGATTTTATCTGCAAGCTCATGTGAGGTAGCTAAAGAAAGGTTCAAGTCAACTTTAATGGTGATATCAGCAAAATTAGCCTCGCCATCATTACGGGTACGTACCAATTTAACTGATTTTACTTCGGGGAGCTCGGTTACTGTTCGCGCAATTTTAGCTTGGTTTAACAGGCTTTTATCAACCAGTATTGGAATGGATTGTACAAATAGCTTGTAGGCCAAAAACATAATAATAAAAGCAACAGCAATAGCAAAAACTGTATCAAGCCAATAGTATCCGCGTGCTGCTAATTGCCAGCCAATGATAACGGTAATAGAAGTCAGTACATCACTTAATGTGTGACTCGCATCTGCCTGTAATAAAGTAGAATTTAATTTTTTTGCCCAAAAAGACTCCCACAAAGTAAGGCCAGTATTAAGCCCTAAAACAATGAACATTACCCCTAAGCCAATCGAGCTATTTAACACGGGCTGACCAAAGCGGCTAGCGGCTTGAACTATAACCTCAATGGCAACAACACTGAGCAAAGTTGCTAGAAAAAATATCGCTAAAGGCACAAATTTTTTATGACCATATTGATGATCTTCATCAGGCGGTTGCTCAGATTGATTGACCGCAAACCAGGCAACAATATTGTTTGCCATATCGGTTAATGAGTGGAGTGCATCAGCTAATATTGCGGTTGAGTAGGTAGAAAAACCAACAGCTAATTTGATCGTCATCAATAAGAAGTTAACCACCCCTTCAATAATTAATACTTTTTTAATGTTCAAAGTTCACCAACTTTTAAGCTAGGTTAGATATCCATAAAGCTATCAAAAATTATTGATATTCGTTTTGTAGACAGATCGTGTTTTAAAAATTAACTTCATTTTATCATCAGCTTAAAATTAAAATTAAATCCAGTAGTCTGCCATGACAAATTATTTACTTGTTGTTATCGATAATCTTAAAATATCATCCATCGATTTTTCAGCTGAAAGCCTCTACTATTGCTAGATTACAAACAGCTAAAGACTACAGAAGGTTGCCAAACAGGCAAAAAGACAAAGGCTAGCGTTTTGAAGCTAGCTGTTGAGTAAATTAATAACTAACCTAAACAGCCTATGGCACAGATTATTATGTTGGCAAAAAAGCCTATGCAGGAATGCGCCATTGATATGACTGTATTTTGAGAGTCAATAAAATGGTGCATGCTGAATCGACATAACTAAAAAACAAGGTACTGCTTCAGCGCTATAATATCTTTGTGTATTAGGGGTATATTTACCCGTCTAGTTCATGGTAATTTCATCTTTAGTCTGCTTTATGTATTTCTTTATAAAGCATATTGATCATCGCCATTATTTTAAAATGATGGGTTTTTATTTTATGATGTAATTCTTTTTGCTGTGTGTGTATCTTCCGCTCGTTTTTATGCATTGGGGCTGATTTTTTCTCCACGGTTTTACTCTCGCTACTGAAATTATCTTCAGTATTTCTCATGATTTTTTCGTGTTCATGAGCAACTTTAGCTTGAGCTTGAATAGCCTGACTATGCTCGATCAATATTGATGTTTGTTGCTGCATGGTTTCTTCTATGGCGACTAGTTTAGTCAGCGCTTTTTGGTGCTCTTTTGTCCAATACTTTATCTCATCTAGCCATAAAGCATGTTCAGAGTTCCATTGACTGTGCTCTTGGTGGGCCGCAAGGTGCTGCTCTGTTATGATAGTTTGTGCTTGTTCTCTAAGGCTCTTGGTAAACGCTACTAATTCTACTGTATTTGAATTAGCGATACTTTGTAACTTGTCCCAAATTGAACTATTTACAAAAGCCAGTTCCAACTTTATTTGTTCTTTATAGGCTTCACCTGCGCCTTCGAATGCTTCACCTAACATTCGAAAGTTATCTTTTAAGTCTTTGCTAGCTTCCTCAATTTTATCTTTGCTAATTTCCTTGGCATCTTTTAGCTTCTCTTCTGCGGCATGAAAAGCCTGCTGTAAAGTTTTACCTTCTGTTATTACAAAGTCTTCTATGGCATCAACCATTGCTTTATAACTGACTTGTAATTCTGTTTTTTGCTCATTTTTTTTCATGGTGAGTTACCTTTAAAAATTGACTATAAATTAATATGATAATTACTCAAACCCACGTCATATACTATTCGGTATTATACTTAATGAATTGTGGAAACTACTTAACGTGATTAATAGACTTAGCCAAAGGGCTATCACTTGTTTAGTTTCCGGCAGTCTACAAACAAAGGGGAGAGCTGATATATAAACCTTAGTATCAAGTTTGAAGTGCAACAATTACAGCCGACTGTCGGTATAACAGATTAATAAAGTGCAAATAACGCTTGGTTATAATTGTCATGCGATGGCCAATGGTTATTTTCTCGTTTGATTGTCTTATTATCTTTGGCTGATATTGGCAAAAAATTATCGATTTACTTTGTGGCAATTGGTACAGCCACCAGAAACTTTGCCTGCAAAATAATAATTTGGCTCTTGAAGAGCAGCAGCGGCCCTTGCTTGGTCAATAGCCGCGACAAAGTCTTGCATGTGATCTTGCATAAACGGGTGATTTCCTCCTGCTTCTCCTGTAATTAATTTAGCGGCAGTCCTTCCCATGTTTTGTAATGCTTGCAGTACTTGCTGGCGCTGGTCCTTCGCACCATCTTGAGTGGGTTCATAACCCTTAATGAGTGCTTTATCGAGTAATAGCATTTGCTGCGATAATCTAGCCATGTCAGATCTAAGCTCAGCGGGTTCAGTGTATTTAAAACCCGGAGGGTAGGTTATCTTACGCATAGACTCTGCAAATTTACTGCTGCAACCCGCTATGGTTAAACTCACGACAACGACAATGCCCGCAGACCAAAAAACGCTTAATTTATTCATAGTTATAAACTCCATTAACACTCAGTTGTTGACTAATTTTATAGAGTGATTTCAATTAAATTAATCAATTCTATTCAGTCTAGCTTTTAAAAGTTTATTTTCCTGTTCGAGCTTTTTCTTCTCTTTCATTAAATCTATGACTAAGCTAATGGCGACCCAGTCAATTAAAAGTTGTTGGTTCAATTTAATGGCTTTTTTGATCCAATGAGCACTCTCCAAATCAAAAATCCATTCTGAATCTTGACTGTCTGTTATAGGTACAGCAATGCCGTATTCAACCATTTCTATTATGATGTATTTTTCAATTCCGGCTATTTCACACAATTCATTGACTGAAATATGTAAGCTTATATCTGTCATTTTGGCTAACTCCACTCTGTTCTGGGGTTATACTTTTCTACTTCAGCAAGTTGTTGCCATAACTGTTTTGTTTCATCGGTAGTTGATGGCGGAATTACAATTTTGATGACGGTAATCAGGTCACCCTGGCCGGACTTACTATTGAGTCCTTTGCCTTTTACTCGTAGTTTTTGACCACTCTGGCAGTTAGCGGGAATGTTGAGCTTAACTTTGCCATCAAGTGTCTGTATTTCAAGTTTAATACCTAGTGCAGCTTCCCAAGGCGTTAGTGGCACGTCTAATAATAAGTTTAAGCCTTGTACATCAAATAATGGATGCGGCACCAATCTAATAATCAGATATAAATCCCCGTTTAACTTATGATTGCTGCCAGGTGCGCCTTGGCCTTTTAACCTTATGCGCTCACTATCTTTAACACCTTTAGGTACTTTCACATTAAGCGATTTTTTGATTTTAGTGAGTTGACCATTGGCGGATACCGGGACATGATATTCAATGGGTTTAGTGACACCTAAAACACTTTCTTCTAAAAAAACCGGTAATTCCATTTCAAAGTCTTGGCCTTTAAATAGATCCTCGCTCTGAGCTTGTGAGTGTCTTCTAGAGTTGGCTCGGTCAGCAAAAAAGGAATTAAAAAAGTCAGAAAAATCATCATTTTCGTTTGACTGATATTGCTTGTTACCGCTCGAAGATTGCGAGTCGGGTGGTACATCAAAACCCTTGGATGAACCTGAGCCATAGCGTCTCATTTTATCGTACTCGGCTCTTCTTCCCTCATCTTTTAATACTTCGTAGGCTTCTGCTACTTCTTTAAACTTTTCTTCTGCCCCGGGCTCAGGGTTCTTATCAGGATGATATTTAACAGCCAACTTACGATAGACTGTTTTGATTTCCTTTAGATCAGCATTTTCAGACAAGCCTAGGATCTTGTAGTAATCTTTAAATTTCATTGATTGACCATGCCCCAAATTTTGATGACTTTATATGGCTAGAAGCACTACTTTACGCTTTTTTGAAGGCGATATTTTGATATAAATCAAGATAACGAATAGTTGTCAGTAGCAGATATCGCTATTTTTTACGCTAAGGCAAAGTTATTGTGCTATTGCCTCTTTAGAGAGAAAACTTGTGGCCTGCTGAGGTAGGCTAGATATCCATAAACCTATCAAAATTCATTGATATTCGTTTTTGTTTTTGCCATTGCATGTCAGCTAAGTTATTGAAAATGTCTTTGACCTTATGCTCGTCAACTTGCTCTGCCACTACTTGGTATACTGCTATGAGTTCATCACTCATTTGCATGGATAATTCTAAAATATCATCCATCGACTTTGTTGACTGAACATTTTTGATTATTGGCAGTTTTAAAATTTCTTGATCATTGGCATATTGTAACCAAGTATCTAAAACACCCGATGGCGTATTTTTTTCATAATGGGTTAATGATTCAGCTAATTTCTTTTCCTCACTGATCATATATTCCAATAATAACTGTGTTCTTGGCATATTTTCATCTTTGGCTAATTTTTGATAAAAAACAACTAATTTCTGATGAAATTCTTTCGCATGTTTAAGTGCATCTCTGGCGCTTTCAAATCGCATAATGTTCTCTTTGGTTAAGCCTAGTTATGGTCTTTTTTATCATATAAGTGAGCTTGTAAACTTTGATAGTGATCAAGTTTCTTACCGTTAGGCTTTATTTTGCTAAAAAAGGGCAAGAATATAAAACGAATACAAAACATTTAAGATAAGCGACAATAGGTATGTGCTTGACCTTGCTATGTCATGCTTTTTAAAGAACGTCTAAACATGGCAAGGCTGGCGATAAAAAATGCTGCACCAAGCGCAATAATAATAGTCAATTGTGGCCAGACTAAATTAATGCCTGCACCACGAAAAACAACGGCTTGAGAGAACTCCATATAGTGTCTTGAAGGTAATAACCAAGTTAAGGGTTGAATGATATCAGGTTGGCTTTCAATTGGGGTTAAGCCGCCCGAGAGCATCACCATAGGAATAATAACCATAAGCACCAAAAGTGCAAATTGCGCCATGGTTTGCGCAATAGTCCCTAAAAATATACCGATGGCAGCAGCGGCAAAAAGGTAGGCAGAAGTGCCTAATAATAACAATAATTTTGAACCGGCAACGGGGATATCGAGTATATTCTCTACCACCAGAAACATCGACAAAGTAAAAGCGATCAAAATAATTAAGCCATTGGCCCAAATTTTAGCCATCACTATCTGAAATGCATTCAAAGGCATCACCAATAAGTGTTCAATTGTGCCATGCTCGCGTTCACGCAAAAGTGCTGCGCCGGTCAAAATAATGGTTAACATAGTGATTTGATTAAGCAGTGCATTAATAGCACTAAACCACATGCCGTTGCCGTTTGGATTGAATGCTTGGCGCATAATAAGTTCTACTGGGTAGGCGGTGCTTTGGTCTGAGCGCTTAAAAAAATAATTCACTTCTTGGGTAATAATGCTCTGTATATAGCCATTACCTATACTGGCTTGTGTGACTGCCGTAGCATCAATATCTATTTGCACCGTAGGTTGGCGACCTTGACGCACATTTTGCTCGAACTTAGGCGGAATGGTAACCACAAACATAAATTTGTCTTGATCCATTGCTCGGTCTGTTTGTGCGGCCGAAATAAATATTGGCGTTTTAAAATAGGGTGGATAGAGCGCGTTAGCAATGGCGCCAGACAAGGCCGACTGGTCTTCATCAACAATCGCAATTGACGCATTATGTACCGATTCACTAATGGCTGTCGCCTCGGCATATATGGCCAAACTAAACGAGTAAACAATGAGCATCAACATGATGAAGTCGCTTAATAGGCTACGTAATTCTTTTGTGCCTAACCAATAGATATTGAGCCAGGTATTCATCAGTTAGCGCTCCTGCTTTTTAAGTGAGGTAGCGGCTATAGCGATAAAAACAGGACCAAAAAGGGCCAGTAAAATAATGTCTTTCGCTAAATCACCAAACACCAGGCCTTTAGTGAAAGCGGCAACACTTAAATGCATGTAATAAGTCGCAGGCCAAATTGTGCCAATAATATGTCCCGCACCCTCAAGTGTTGAAGTGGGTTGCACAATGCCTGAAAATTGTAAGGTGGGTAGCATACATAAAATGGCGGTAGCAAAAATTGAAGCCACTTGGGTTTGGGTGATTGAAGCCACCAGCAAGCCAAAACCTGTTGCCGCAAACACATAAAACAAGGCGCCGAGCATAAGACCAAAAAAGCTGCCTTGTAATGGCACTTGCAGTAAAAACACCACCATAAAGGTTAAAATGAAAAAGTTGAGCATGCCTATAGCAATATAAGGCAGTTGTTTACCTAGTAAGAACTCTAGTTTGTTGGTGGGTGTTACATAAAAGTTAGTAATGGTGCCCATTTCTTTCTCTCGAGATATGCTAACGGCCATTAAAATAGCGGGAAATAACAGCAACAACATTGCGGGTGTTTTAGGCCCTATCGAAAAAACGGTCTTAAAAGTAGGATTGTATCTATAACGCGATGCTAAGTTAACCTTTGCCATGGCACTGGCGTCAATACCTGCATTGTTGGCTAGCTCGGTAATATAATGCAAGTGCACGCCGGTTACATAACCGGCAATAGTGCCAGCACGAATAGTGTTAGAGCCGTCAATCCAAGCAGATACGCTAGGCGACTCGCCATTTTTAAGCGCTCGGCCAAATCCTGCAGGGATCTCAAGTGCCAGCGTAATATCATTTGATGTTAAGCGTTGCTCTAACTCATCATTACTATGGACATCAGGGCGACTAACAAAATAACGTGAGCCCTGAAAATTGCTTAAATACTGACGACTTTCTGGGCTGCGGTCATTGTCAAACGCGGCGTAATTTAAGTCTTCTACATCGAGTGAAATGCCATAAGCGATGACTATCAATAGTATGGCACTGCCGACAAAGGCAAAGGCAAGGCGTATCGGATCGCGCAATACTTGCATAGTTTCAAGGTAACTGTAAGCCAATAGCCGATGAAAGCTAAATCGATTATGTTTGGCACTGTCTTTATTAGATGCCGGCAGCTCTACGGCGCTCGGCCGTTGCTTTGAAGGTGAGGCTGGGATAGGCAATGAAGGTATATTTTCAATGGATTTTTTTTGTTTAATCGCGGCTTCTAAATAGGCAATAAATGCCTGTTCTAAAGTCTCAGCGCCTTTTTTCTCAATCAATTGCTCAGGGGTACCATAGATAAGCACTTCACCGGCATGCATCAATGAAATGCGATCGCAGCGTAAGGCTTCGTTCATAAAATGGGTAGAGATGAAAATAGTCACCTTATCGGTGCGTGACAGCTCAACTAATAATGCCCAAAATTGGTCTCGCGCAAGGGGGTCAACACCTGAAGTAGGCTCATCTAAAATGAGCATTTCTGGTTGATGAATAACCGCTACTGCAAGCGACAAACGTTGGCGCATACCCAGCGGCAAAGACGCGGCAGCTTCATCCATGTAAGTATGCAAACCAAAGCGTTTAATGAGTGTGTTAATTCTCTGTGCTGCTTGAGCTGGGGCTAGGTGAAACAAACGCGCATGTAAGGTCATATTTTGCGCTACAGTTAATTCGCCATACAAGGAAAAAGCCTGTGACATAAAGCCAACGCGTTGACGTGTTTGTATATCGTTTGCATTGACCGCTTTACCAAATAAGTAGGCCTCACCACTGCTAACCGACAACAAGCCTGTGAGCATTTTCATGGTTGTAGTTTTACCACAACCATTTGAGCCTAAAAAACCAAAAATTTCTCCTGCTTGTATTTCAAAACTGACATCATTTACTGCGGTAAAGTCGCCAAAATGTCGGGTTAAATTTTTAGCTGTAATTGCAGGTGACGCGTTACTTTTTTTAAAGGGTGGGATGATTAATTTACTATGGTTAGTCCGTTTTTCTTGCGGTAATAAACGCACAAATGCGCTTTCTAAATCCTTAGTATGGGTTTTAGCTTTTATTTCCTGTGGCGTACCGGTATCAAGCACACGTCCGGCATCCATGGCAATTAAATAGTCAAAACCTTCAGCTTCATCCATGTAGGCGGTAGAGACTAATATACTCATGTTCGGGCGTTGTGCCCTTATAGACGCAATAAGTTGCCAAAATTGCCGTCTTGAAAGGGGGTCGACACCCGTAGTAGGTTCATCTAATATCAGTAAGTCAGGATCATGAATAAGCGCGCAACACAGGCCAAGCTTTTGTTTCATGCCACCTGAGAGTTTTTTAACCGGACGTGATAAAAAAGCGTGTAATTCGGTGGCTTTTGTTAACTTGTCAATTCGCGCCTTGCGCTCATGAGCAGGCTGGTTAAATAATTTTGCAAAGAAGTCTAAATTCTCTTCTACACTCAGTTCTGCATATAAGTTTTTACCCAGACCTTGTGGCATATAAGCAATGCGAGGACCAATTGATTCTCGATGTTTCGCTAAGGCCATATCGCCATCTAAGACCGTTAATTGACCTTGTTGCAGTTTGCGTGCGCCAGAAATCAAGCCCATCAGCGTTGACTTACCCACACCATCAGGGCCTAGTAATCCGACCATCATGCCAGCAGAAATAGTTAACGTAATATCGTCAAGCGCTAGGGTATTATGATAGCGATGAGTAACGCTTTGGATACGCGTTACCGTTTGCGTTATTTTACTCACTTAACGTGTCCTCTACTGACTACTTTGTTCGGCAGGATTAATATCATCAGGTAATTTTTGTAAAAATACCGGCCAAGCAGAGGGCTTTTTCCCTTTTGTTGCTGACAAGCGAATATAAGCAACCCCGCGCACGCCTGTTTTAACTTGCTCAATATGGTTTAATACCAAAGCTTGAGGTATGCGTAATTTGACTCGAAACATTAATTTATCGCGCTCGCTTTGTGTTTCAACTTGTTTGGGGGTGAATTGCGATTCAGGAGAAACAAAGCTCACTTGTGCTGGAATAGCGATATCGAGTATGTCTAGTTTCACCCTAGCTTGAGCGCCTATGGGGGTTAAATAGGCTTGTGCAGAGGGGAGAAAAACCTCCATATATATATCGCCAAGATTAATAATGGTTAATACTTTCCCGCCGCTGCCTAATACTTCGTTGGGTTGCGCTAATCGATAGAGTACTCGTCCCATTGCAGGAGATTTAAGCACGGCTTCGTCAATTTGTGTTTGCACACGTTTGACTTCGGCTTGAGCAACCAATACTGATTGTTCAAGTGTGTTTACATGGGCTTTAGCTGCATTATAAACCGCAATGGCAGTCGCTTTAATGGTTTGCTTTTGGTCAGCCAAACTTTGTGATATTGCGCCGGTTTTAACTAACGCAGCAACGCGCTTGAATTCAAGCTCTGCCAAGGTTAATTCACTTTCTCGTTGCGCTATTAATGCGGAACTTTCGACTACAGCAGCTTGTGTTTGCAGAACTTGTGCTTGTGTTTGTGCTAATTGTGCATCAAGTTCTGTGGTATCCATTTTAGCTAGCACTTGATCAAGGGTAACCAGGTCACCCTCCTGAACTAAAATACGTTTAACGCGGCCGGCGTACTTAGTCGTTATATCAATCTGGTCGGCTTCTATTCTGCCGTTACCTGTTGCAATATCTGCAGGCAATAATGTTTGTTGGCTTTGCCACCATTGCCAAGAAAAAGCTGCGATCACAATAACAACAAGGCTAAACGCCATTAACCTAATGACAGGTTTTTTCATCATTCATTTCCATAAAAGGTTGTGTTTATGCTTGTTATATTGAATCGGTGGCAACTAGCATATATTGGGGGATTTTTTGATCTGCAAGATTTGGCTTGTAATGCACGCTTTAAGTGTTGCGATCGAACAAACTGTACCTTGGTATTTGTTTTACCAATATTAGGGATGTCCGACATTTGAATGTGGCTTCCCCTTAGTGACTTTTCACCAGATCTCACGGGACAGCTAAGTGATCACTGTAGATGCAAGAACATTGTCTTAAATAAGAAATAATGCCTACATAATATAAGAAAAAAAACAATAAAAATCATCAGTATAGGTATTCCCCCTTGGTATAAGTACAAACCACAGTGCTTTAGAGGGAATCCCCAATGGTTAAGTCACAAAATTCTTCTATCATTACTTACAATCACCATAAACAATTAAGTTTGCATCAAGAGGATTTAGCATGACTGAAAAACTGACCAGCGATCATAAAAACGTGACTATTGGCGATCTTGAGATCACCATCCGGCCCATCACTCCTGAAGACAAGCACTTAGAAGCATCCTTTGTAAAAAAGCTATCAATGCAAACAAAATACGAACGCTTTTTTGAGGGTTTAAAAGAATTATCGCCTTCCATGTTGAACGTGCTGAGTAATATCGACTATGTAGATACCATGGCTTATATCGCGACGATTAACACTGAAGAAGGCGAAAAAGAAGTTGGTATGTGTCGCTACGCCGCTGACAAAGTGCCGGGCGAAAGTGAAATGGCAATAACCGTTGCAGATGATTACCCCTATGAGGAAGTTGCGACTGTGTTACTGCATTCGTTATTTGAGCATGCAAAGGCCAATAATATAAAACGTCTTTTTTCAATTGAACTCAGCAGTAATTATCGCATAAAAAAATTAGCTGAACATCTGGGTATGTCCGCTAAAGCTCATCCAGAAGACGCGACTTTGATTGTGTATTCATTGCTGTTGAAGTAAGGCGTTTAGCGACCCATGAGTAATTTTTGGGTCGCTTGGGCGATAATAATTTCTTCGTTTGTGGGTATTACCAGCACCTTAACGCCTGAGTCACCTTGGCTAATAACGCTTTTATGCTGACGGTTTTTACTTGCATCTAAACTAACCCCAAGCCAAGTTAAGTGCTGACAAATTTGTCCGCGTATGGTTGCTGAATTTTCGCCAATACCGGCAGTAAACACAAGGGCATCAATGCCACTTATGGTGCTAACCAGAGCAGAAAGTTCGCGAGCGGCGCGATAACAAAACAAGTCAATGGCTTGTTTTGCCTGTGGGTCGTTACTTTGTTCTAGTACTTGCATGTTACTGCTAATACCCGAAACCCCCAGTAGTCCAGACTCTTTATAGAGCATGTGTTCTACGTCTTCTACACTCATTTTATAATGGCGTAAAAGGTGGATAACAACACCGGCATCAAGGCTGCCGCAACGTTGGCCCATCATTAGACCATCAAGCGCTGTAAAGCCCATAGTTGTTGCTACGCTTTGTCTTTGCTTTAAGGCGCACATACTCGCGCCGTTGCCTAGATGAGCGACAATAACGCGTCCATTGGCAGGTGTGCCCAAATATTGTGGCAAACAGCTGGCAATATACTGATAAGAAAGGCCATGAAATCCATAACGAATAATGCCTTTATCGCTATATTCGCGCGGTAGGGCAAACAGTTGTGCAAGCGTGGCTTGTGTCGAATGAAAACTGGTATCAAAACAAGCGACTTGGGGTAATTCAGGGGCCCAGTTAAAAATGGCTTCAATAGCGGCAAGGTTATGCGGTTGATGCAGTGGCGCCAGTGGTATCAGCTTTTTTAAGCGTTCAACCACGCTAACCGTAAGTTTTGTTGGCGTTAAAAAGTCGCGACCGCCATGTACTACACGATGACCAACAGCTTTAATTTCATAACCTTGGTTATGGTGATTAAGCCACTCAAGCAGCCACTGTATTAGCGTCTCATGTGTTGTTTGATCATTAAATGCAGCAAGGTCGTTGTTGGTTAAATCATTGCCTTTAGCGTCTATGGCATAAAGTGTTGGCCTTTGACCAATATTGACAACTTTACCACTGAGTAAAGCCTGCGAATTAGGTGTGGAAAAGTCATAAAGCGCAAACTTTATGCTCGACGATCCTGCGTTAATAACCAGTACCGCATCGTTCATAAAATAGTCTTCTTAGTATAATCAACATAGCGCTGAGCTAACACACAAGAGGCAAGTCGTGAAAGCGTTCCGTCGGCCCGACTGGTTAAAATTATGGGTACTGTCGCGCCAAGTACAATACCAGCAGATTCTGCACCCGCTAAATATATCAGTTGTTTAGCGATCATGTTGCCGGCTTCTAAGTCGGGTGCTACTAAAATGTCGGCGTCACCGGCAACCTCTGATACTAGCTCTTTAGCCGCCGCCGCAGATTTTGAAATAGCGTTGTCAAATGCCAAGGGTCCATCGATGATACCGCCCGTTATTTGCTTGCGATCAGCCATTTTGCATAATCCAGCGGCGTCTAGGGTTGAAAGTATTTTTGAATTAACTGTTTCAACCGCAGATAAAATCGCTACTTTAGGAAGGGTTATGCCTAAAGTATGCAGTAAATCGATAGCGTTTTGTACAATATCACGCTTGGCGTTTAGATCAGGAGCAATATTGATGGCGGCATCGGTAATAAATAGTGGTTTATGGTAAGTGGGTACGTCTAATGCAAATATATGACTCATTCTGCGTTCAGTGCGTAAGCCTTTGCTCTTATGTAATATAGCTTGCATTAATTCATCGGTATGCAATTTACCTTTCATGATGGCATCAACATTATTTTTTCGCACTTCTTCAACGGCAATTTCTGCTGCACCATGACTGTGTGGTGCATCAATCAATTTTATGCCAGCCAAGCTGCAACCAGCCTCGCTTGCCACCGCAATAATTTTATCTTTAGGGCCGATCAAAATGGGCTCAATAACCCCTTGGCGTTTTGCCTCAATGGCCCCGAGCAAGGATATTTCATCGCAAGGGTGCACTACTGCAACTCTAATGGGGGCAATGTCTTTGGTTGATTCAAGTAATTTCTGATAATGCGCGCCGTGCTCATGTAAATGCACCTCAGGTAATATCACTCTGGGTCGGCGTACTTTCTCGCTCGGTGCTATAACCCTAGCTTCGCCTATGATAACGCACTCGCCGTCCTGATTTAGGCATTCACATTTAAGCAATACCTGTTTTTTTTCAGTAATTTTTTCTTTAACGGTTACGCGTACCAATACCTTGTCACCAAGACTAACCGGACGACGAAAACTTAAAGATTGATTTAAATAAATGGTGCCTGGACCCGGTAATTGCGTCCCCAAAACGGCCGATATAAGCGCACCACCCCACATACCATGGGCGATCACTTTATGGAAAATATCCGCTTTTGCATATTCTAGGTCAACATGGGCAGGGTTAACGTCGCCTGACATGACGGCAAACAATTCAATATCTTGCGGTTTAAGTACACGAGTTAATTCTGCTATGTCGCCGACAGCTATTTCATCAAAGGTCTTGTTTTCAATATATTCCATGAGTTTTCCTCGTTTAAGCCAACACGTGATAACCGGCATCAACAAAGGTAATATTGCCGGTAACACTTTTAGCCGCGTCACTAACAAGCCCGGTGGCTACGTTGCCTACGTCTTCGATAGTGACTAGTTGGCGCTTAGGTGCTCGCGCTCTTGCGTCATTGATCAGTTCGTCAAAAAAAGCGATGCCTGACGCTGCGCGTGTTTGTAATGGGCCCGGAGAAAGCGCATTAACTCTAATACCTGCTGGGCCAAGTTCGGCCGCTAAATAACGTACCGACGATTCCAACGCTGCTTTTACTGGTCCCATAATATTGTAATGTTTGACCACTTTTTCTGCGCCATAGTAACTAACCGTGAGTAAGCAGCCACCATTTTTCATTAAAGGCTCTGCTTTACGCGCCATACGAATAAACGAATGGCAAGAAATATCCATTGCTTGAGAAAAGCCTATTCTAGAACAATCAGTGACCCGCCCATGTAAATCGTCTTTTGGACAATAGGCAATTGAATGTAAAATAAAATCTAACTCACCCCACGTTGTAGCGATACGCTGAAAAACAGCCTCAAGTTGGCTATCATCTTGTACATCCAGTGGTAACAACATTTCGGCGTTAACCTCAGTTGCCACGGGTTCGACATAGGCCTTACTTTTTTCATTAATATAGGTGATAGCAAGCTTTGCTCCTGCTAGTGAAAATGCCTTAGCACAGCCCGCTGCTATGGATTGATCATTGGCAATACCTACCACTAACCCTCGTTTTCCTTCGAGTATCTTCATCTTGCTTTTCCTCAAGCTTTTAGTTTTGCAATATATAAGTGCCGGGAGCATCACACAGTATGCTAGGTTTTTTGTTTGGCGCGCCCATGGTAGGCGGGGCAGTCAATTTACTGGAATGGTTATGCAGCCACTTTGTTAACTCTGGCCACCATGATCCCTCATGATGTGCTTGCTTAGCTTCCCAGCTGTTTGGGTCAGTATATTTAGCATCTTTTTTAGTGGTGGCTACTTGGTAACTTCTGCGCGGATGCCCAGGCTCGCTCACTATGCCGGCATTATGACCACCGCTAGTTAACAAAAAGGTTACGTCAGTATCACTCAATAGATGAAATTTATAAACTGAATGCCAAGGGGCAACATGGTCTTTTTGCGTGCCAACAACAAATGCAGGAGCGCGGATATCAGAAATAGAAATGGGTTTATCGTCTACAAGATAGCGACCTTCAGTCAGATCATTATCTAAAAATAGCTTACGTAAGTACTGTGAATGCATTTTATACGGCATACGAGTGGTGTCGAAATTCCACGCCATTAAGTCGTTAACCGGCGTACGTTCACCCATTAAATAATCATGTACCATGCGCGACCAAATCAAGTCATTTGAGCGCAGTAATTGAAAAGCGCCCGACATTTGCTTAGCGTCTAAATAGCCTTGTTCCCACATCATGTCTTCCAAAAAGCTAACCTGGCTTTCATTAATGAATAACATTAGTTCACCGGCTTCTGAAAAATCGACTTGAGTGGCCAACAATGAAAGTGATTGAATTCTATCGTCTCCATCTCTAGACATGGCAGCCGCAGCTATTGAGAGTAATGTACCGCCTAAACAATAGCCAATGCCATGGATTTTCGCTTTACCGGTTATTTTATTTATGGTGTCGATGGCATCCATAACGCCATACTTGCGGTAATCAGCCATGCCCAAATCACGGTCGTCTTGGTCTGGATTTTTCCATGAGACCATAAACACGGTAAACCCTTGCTCGGTTAAGTATTTAACTAGCGAGTTTTGAGCTGATAAATCAAGAATGTAGTATTTCATGATCCATGCCGGCACGATTAGAATAGGCTCTGGACGAACCTGCTCTGTTACGGGTTCATATTGAATGAGTTCAATTAAGTGGTTGCGATAAACCACCTTACCCGGCGTAATAGCCAGACTTTTACCAACCGCATATTCTTCAGTTCCCACAGGTTTTTTATTACCAATGTTACGTTGCATGTCGTCCATCAGGTTTTGCATACCCCGGACTAAATTTTGGCCACCTTCTTGTTTAGTTTGTTCCAGTAATTGCGGGTTGGTCAGTAAGTAATTTGAGGGTGAAAATATATCCAACATTTGCCGAGTGGCAAACTCAACCACGTTCTCATGCTGTTGAGTGACACCGTTAACATCGGTTGTTGCATTTGACCACCACTGCTGGTTGAGTAAAAACGACTGGGATAAAAGATTAAATGGCCACTTTTTCCAAGTTGGGTCGCTAAAGCGTTTATCGAAGGGTAAAGGTTCTATGCAAGGCTGATTTTGACCTTTCTGTGTTGCGCACTCGCTAAGATAGCCTGCGAGTCGAGTAGACTTTCTCGTCGCTTTTTCCATAAGATGAGCTTGTTTACCCGGCGATAACGCTAAGTGAACAACCCAATCAGCATAGGCGGCCATTAGTGAGCTTGGTGATAACCCTGACGTCAATTTAGACATGGCGGCATGTAGCGTTTTATCCATAGCATCATATTGCGAATTTTCTTTTTTCACTTTACATTCCTCAAATGTGTAGTCACCGGCAAATTACTGCTGCTTATTGGGTCAAGTGGTCTTGTATTAGCTTATGTTATCTTGTTTAGCCCAACTGAATTAATGGTGTTTGTCGAACATGCACTAAGCAGTTAACTCGAACATGCTCAGTAATTTAATAAGTATCTATAATTTATCAGCGAATAACTTCCCTTAACAATTGGTAATTGCCACACGCACATGTGGATAACCACAATTGGCTCAGGGTTTAAAATTCAATATACTTATTTCATTTTCAAGTTCATTCAGAGCCTTATGAAGACTGAGCCACGCCTTATACAACCTTCTATTTTTCTGCAAAATTTATCGCAGCCGCTTGCTTTGTGGCTAGCTTTATTAACTGGGCTTGGTGTGATGGCCATTCAATATGCCACTTGGTTGCATGACATAGGGGAAGGGTATTCGCTTTTTACTTTAAGCTTTGATCAAGGTAGTCAATTCAATCGTTATTTAACGATTAGCTTGTTACTGAGTATGTTGTCTGGACTATTTGTCTATCAAGCATTGATGAACAGAATTAGAACTCAGCAATTAAAAAACAAAGCCAAGTATTTAACCACCTTGTTGCAAAAATTACCGGGAACGACTTATCGCTTTATTATTGATGCAAATGAGGTGCGTATTGAGGGGGTTTCGAGTGACATTTATCAACAACGCATTGCTGAAGACAGCGCTCGTTTACAGACAGAACAATTGGCGCATGTGGCTCGCCTAAATGCACTGGGAGAAATGGCGTCTGGCATTGCCCACGAAATTAATCAGCCACTGGCGGCAATCTCTTTATTTGCGCAAGCAGGAAAACGCTTGCTGGCTTGTGGTCAATACGAACGTGTACCTGAGGTATTTGACAAATTAAGTCAACATGCACAGCGTGCCGGTGGCATTATTGAGCGTATACAGTCAATGGCTAAGCCGCATACTCGGGTGAAAAAATTGGTAGGCTGCTATGATTTAATCACTGGGGTTGCTCAACTGGCTCAAGCTGAAGCTCGTTTTTATAATATTAAAATAGAGTTAATTATTGCAAGAAAATTGCCTGTGGTTACGATCGATGTATTGCAAATTCAACAGGTTATATTAAACTTGCTACGCAATGGTATGCAGGCTATGAGTGCAATTAATTGTCGTAATGGTAATGAAATATTCTTAGAAGCTAAGATGAATAACCGTAATGAATTAGAAATTGGGGTTACTGATAGTGGCGATGGAATATCAGAGCAAGCTGGAAACAGTTTATTTAAAGCCTTTTCAACCACAAAAGAAACGGGTATAGGCATGGGTTTAGTGATTAGCCGAGCGATTATAGAGGCACATAACGGATTGATTAAATTTTTTAACAATAAAAAGGGTGGTGCGACATTTTATTTTACTTTGCCTACCACTAAGCGAGACAGCTAATATGCAAGTAGAACAAATAGTGTATGTTGTTGACGACGATGAAGGGATTCGAGAAGGATTAAGTCTGCTGTTAGAAACTACCGGGCAATTAGTTAAATCATATAGCAATGCGGCTGATTTTTTAGATGACTACGATAAGTCAATGCGCGGTTGCCTTATTCTAGACATACGCATGCCGCGTATGACCGGCTTAGACTTACAAAAAAAACTGAATAACTGTGGCGCTGCGCTGCCCATTATTTTTATTACCGGTCATGGCGATATTCCTATGGCGGTTGAGGCTATGCGCCAAGGTGCGATCGACTTTATTCGCAAACCCTTTAGAGAGCAAGACCTACTCGACAGAATTAATCAAGCCCTTTTGATTGATGCCAGTAGGAATAAGCAACAACATGATCGTAGCATTACACTAAGCAAACTGGCCTTACTTTCTGAACGCGAACGGCAAATTTTTGAGCGTGTGGCAAAAGGTGAAATGAACAAAGTTATTGCCTATGACCTTGGCATAAGTGAAAGGACAGTTGAAGTGCACCGCTCACAAGTCATGAAAAAGCTTGAGGTAAAAACTTTAGCAGAACTGGTACGCTTTAAACTACAAGAAGAAATATCGACACTCAGTTAACTCGTCACCTTGCTTTTTACCAAGATAACTTATGAACTAGAGCGAGTTTATTTCAAAAAATTGTGATGGATGTTTGCTTTGTCATGATTCCATTGTTGATGGCGATTTGTTGAGACCATCATTTTTTTAAAGACCCTAAGTTATTATTTCATTATTTTTTCTTAGCACGGCATTAACTTTTTTGTGCTGGATAAATTTATTGCTACCAAGTGTTTTAGTTTTAGCACTTTATATCTATCTTTATAGAATAAACTTTACTACCTGTTTTAGTTTGTAGTTATAGGTAAACCAATAGGGAACGTTTATGTTTCAAGTATTTACAGATCTAGCCTCCTGGTTAGTTGTTGATATATTCGGTCTGTCAAAAGCAACAAAATTAGGCGACGCATTACATTTTTTCATTGAAGATACCTCTAAGATATTTTTTTTGTTGCTCGTGATGATTTACGCTATTGCCTTGTTAAGAGCGTCAATGAACGTAGAGCGTGTTCGTGATTATTTAGCCGGTAAACATAAAGGTGTCGGTTATTTATTAGGCTCAAGTTTTGGCGCAATAACACCTTTTTGCTCTTGTTCAAGCATTCCGGTATTTTTAGGTTTTACTTCTGCGGGTATTCCTGTGGGCATAACGATGTCATTTCTGATTACATCACCGCTAATTAATGAAGTAGCCGTATTATTGTTACTCAGTTTATTAGGCTGGAAGTTTACTGTGCTTTACGTTGTTGTGGGTATGTCGGTAGGCATTTTAGGCGGCGTTTTTCTTGATGCAATCAAAGCTGAACGTTGGTTGCAATCTTTTGCTGCAAAAGCTTTAGCACAAGGCAAAAATACTTCTACAGAGAAAGCCAAACGACCAGCAACTTTATCCCTAAAAGAAAGACATGTTTTTGCCAAACAAGAAATGTTAGAAATATTTTCTCGGGTATGGAAATGGGTCATCATAGGTGTGGGGTTAGGATCTGCTTTACATGGTTTTGTGCCTGACGGATGGATTCAAGCACATTTAGGTGATGGTCAATGGTGGTCAGTTCCCGCTGCGGTATTACTTGGCATACCTTTATATTCTAATGCCACTGGCGTTATTCCTGTTATGGAAGGTTTAATTAAGCAAGGGTTGCCTATTGGTACCACACTGGCCTTTTGTATGAGCACTGTTGCGGCAAGTTTTCCCGAGTTTATTTTATTAAAGCAAGTGATGCAGTGGCGCTTATTGGCTGTGCTTTTTATGCTATTACTTATCGCATTTACATTAATAGGTTGGATTTTTAATTTTCTAACACCGTTTATTTAAGCGTTGAATTTTAACGCTTTATTCTATGACAACATCAAATAGGAAACGCTAATGAAAGAAATAAAAGTACTAGGTACTGGGTGTGCTAAGTGTATTAAAACAGCAGAAATAATTTCAAAAATAGCCAGTGAACTTAATATTGATATCCAAATAAATAAAGTGACTGATCCCGAAATAATTATGGCCTATGGCGTAATGAGTACACCGGCCATAATTATTGATGAAATAAATGTGCACAGTGGTTCTATTCCTCATCGTCAAGATATTGAATTATGGTTGAAAAAATAGTGCAGGTGACATTGCATAGCTCAGTACTTTTTACGGTAAACAATACTGAGCTATGAACATGGATGCTAAGTTTATACTCGACAGTTATATGTGTTCAGACACCTGGCGTTCAGCAGCTTTTATAAATAACTAAGCTGTTTTAAAGTGAGTGTCAGCTATGCACAAAATAGTAAGCCAGTTAACATTTTGATGTTTTTATAAACTATTAAATGAATTATTAGCAGAATTAATTTTAACTTGTGAGTCTGATCAGTTGTCTTTTGATAATATGCCTTTGTAATCAATAGCGAGTTTTTCTTCTTAGCTATTGCAGTATAATTTTTAAGACTGGTTAGACTATTTTTTGCCCCTGCAGACGTCAGATTAATTTATTATCTTAGTCAGTGTTAACTTTTACCCGTACACTGTTTATTTGTACAGTATGTTTTGATAGAATCATTTTAATCCTTATTTAGCTAACCTCAAGTTACCATGACAAAACAAAAAATCAGCTTTGAACAACGTTATGACGAAATAGGTCAAACCCTTAAAAGCTATTTTGCTACTTTAGACCTAGCACAAAAAACCTTTGTAAATTACTGCAAATTTAATGGCCGATTATTATTTATAGAAGAACAAAGGTTCAACGAAAAAGAGCAGGAGTTTTCAGAGCAATATAAAATGGTGACGGCCTTACAAAAAGTTCTCGCTTTAGAGTATAACGATGCACCTAGTTCTTTTTCATTACCAGGTAGTACGGAAACTTTTCACGCAGTTATTGCATTACCAACAGAATGTGAAGAAACCATTATTGATATTAATGAAACAAAGCATCTTATTGGTGGGTTACTAGCGTCAACAGTTGACGCTAGAACAAAAGTTGATGGTAATTGGGCACCGATGAATAAAGAATTATTGCGCGCTATTGGCAGACCTAGAGCCAATATTAAACAAGTTAAACGTCGTTTGAATGTACATAAAGAGCAATATAGCCGTATTTCATACAGTGGCACTTGGCAGCGGCCAAACTATCGTAAAACATACGAAGATGTTAAAGCCTTGTTATCTCAATTTACTTCAGAGCAAGCTAAATACGATCGAGAAACATTGGAGAAATATAAACATCTCAAAAGCTTCGCGTTATATTACGACAAACATTACAGCTCGATGGATGGTAACTTTAAATTAAAAGAGCCAGTAATAATAAAGCATAAAGATGGCAGTGAATCAGAAAAAAGTATTTTGACACAAAAAATTTCATCTCCTATTTATCTATTGTGTGAGGGTGATGTGAAAGATGTAGATGTTGAGGTTCGCTATAAAATTAAAGAAAATAAAAATACCCGCAGCTCGTTTAAAGTGGTGATTGAAGAAAAGCCTATTCTTAAGTCAGTGCCGGTTTACTTATATCATGAGCAATAAAGATTAAAACAAAATAATATATTTTTAAATGTAACGCTCTTCAAATACCGTGACCAACTAGCTATAAAAACAAATAGAATCAACACACAACGCGTATTTTATAGTTTTAAATCAGTAAGTGTAATCAAGGTTATTCTATTTTAAACCTAAGCCGAAAGAAAGGAGAGTAAATTCGACACGCATCTCTACTGAGCTTGTGAAAACATCAGTTCACGCGGAACTTTACTGAAGAAATGAAAAATACGCGGTCTATTAGCGGGGCATAATGTTTTGGGTTATGTGCAGTGGTTCAGCAAGCGCTTGTTCTTTTACCATATCTTTCGGCTTAGGTTTAAAAAAGTGCTTTTTTATAATATCCATACTATTGTCAAGAGCTATAAGCCCTGTAAAAGGAGTTGTCTAGGTAAATATTGATCGATATATCCCTTATAATAGCGTGATACTGTAGCGAGATGACATCACGTACAAAAAGTAATTTTTCGTTAGTAAATGCTCAAATAGTAAAATGGATGCGTACATAGATGATGTTTCTTATAAAAATTATAGGTTTTAACATTGCTATTAATAAGCATAAATAAGATGTCACTCGCTTTCTACGAAGCAAGCTTACACAACAGGATGATTTATTGGGTCAAATATTGTGTAAGCCTGCTTTAAAAAATCGAAATACTTATGTCATGAATGAAGCTTAGAAAGGGCGCTTAGTGCCATATTTAGTGTGGCGTTCAGTAATACATAATTTAGTGCTTGTCTTCAGATGAATATTTAATTATAACTCTAAACGATGTTTATAAGGTCTCAGCCAGTTATAGATGAAATAATTTATTATCCTTAAACTAAATAAGGAAATGCTGATTAAATAGTATAAGTGTCTATTTAAATGAGGTATTAATAAATTAATACCTCATTTAAATAACATCTGCAAGGGAGCCGTTATGCACAAAGGACAGTTAAAAAGCTGGAAGGATGATAAAGGATTTGGCTTCATTCAATCGAGTGACCTTACTCAAGATACGTTTATTCATATCTCTTCATTAAAAAAGATGAGCAGGAAGCCTAAAACAGGTTATTTCATCTACTTTGAAGTAGAAAAAATAACGGTAAAACCAAAGCGATTAACTGTCGTATTGAAGGTGTAGCAGCTAAAGAGATACAAAGACATAAGCCTCGCATTCATAGAAATACTTCAGCGCCTAAAAGTAAACTTGTCTTAATACTTGTGGTCATAGGGATTGCTGCTTTTGCATTTCAACGATTAGGGTTAGCGCCTTCAAACAAGCCCACGCAGCAAACTCCAAATATTTTAAGACCAAATAATTCATTGTTAGAAAGCACTTTTTCTAATACCGACTCAAAATTTTCGTGTGACGGTAGACAGCATTGCAGCCAAATGACATCTCGCGCAGAAGCCGTGTACTTTATTAATTACTGTCCAAACACAAAAATGGATGGTGATAGAGACGGTATTCCTTGTGAAAATAATTCACGGTTTTAATCTCATCATGGATAAGAAGGAACAGCACCAAGATTGCTTGGCTTTTCATATAGAAAGTCGGTTTAAACAATAGTTAGTTACCGTATTTTATAATATAAAAAATCGATGAACCAATGGGTCTAATTAAAGGTGATGAAAAGTTCAGTACAATAATGCGAAAATTAACGTAACCAAGAAGCATGAAAAGGTGTAATTTTCTGTTGCTTGGGCGAGTGTAAATACAGAGGTTTTTGACGCAATATATGACTTATCATTTGAAGCTTTAAATGAAACAATGCTGAATACTGGGTAGCGTTAAAATGGCATGACACGAAATCAATCAAAACTTTGTTTGTAAACCGATAACACCAAAATTGAGCCATACCATTGAGAAATTAAAAATAGCTTTAAATTGAAGCAAATTACATAATTGAACGTGACGCTACGTGAAAAGTAATGATGTAAGCCTCACAATAAAGCATTTCATGCACGTAGCGCACGCTCAGAAATAGTGGTAGTTATTATTTGGAATACAAAGACGCTAATTCAAATGTGATCCAGCGTTATATTGGTAAATCCGTTTTACTTAAAGCATAAAATGTTAAAGCAGGCCACTAAATATATGAGAAGAGGATTGCAAGCATTAACTGGAACGATCCAATAATGTGTTTGGATTAACCGGTGATTACAGGGCAATAGGTCTGCCCTCCATGCACCCCACTATGTCCGATACTCTATAATATTGGACATAGTGGGGTAGTTCATTTATAGTGGCTTCACACAGTATTTATTGATTATTTTGAGCCAGCTAATGTCTGCATTGAAAACTTGTCCCGAGCCATTGTTTCCAACTTACCCTGAGTTATGTGAATTTACCTTTGAAGATTATCCAACTGTTAAAACTTTATTAACACCTGATATTGCATTGGACTCTGAATTAGACGCTAAGTCTATTACTGTCTCTGAGACAGAATCTGGACCTCAAGTATGGTGGTTAGAACATTGGCATTGGGGAAAAGATTTTTTAGCCTACACAGGTCGAAATAAATCGGCCCATACTTATGATCGTTTTCGCAATGAAATTGAAAAGTTTCTGCTCTGGAGTTTCTTTATAAACAAAACCCCCATAGACAGATTAAGAAAAACTGACATCTTACAATATGCTGATTTTTGTTGGAAACCGCCCGTAACCTGGATTGGTACCAGTAACCAAGAACGCTTTAAGTTAGCTAACGGCTATTTTGTCATTAATGAGCATTGGCAACCATTTAAAATTCAAGCAGCAAAAAGCCAAGTTATTAAAGATGTTGATAAGAAGAAATATCGTCCTTCTCAACAAACATTAACCTCTACATTTACCGCTATTATCGTTTTTTACAACTATTTAATGGCTGAAGAACTTTGCTACGGTAACCCGGCACAAATCGCTAAAAAAGACTGCAAACATTTCATTAATGACGTACAAGTTAAAGAAATTAAACGCTTAACCAATAGTCAGTGGCAATATTTGCTAGATACTGCCACTGATATGGCAGACGAAAACCAGGCTTATGAGCGAAATTTATTCGTTATTGCCGCATTAAAAACCCTATTTCTAAGGGTATCAGAGCTTAGTGATCGTGAATTTTGGTCACCTATTATGGGGCATTTTTGGCAAGATGAAGATGAAAACTGGTGGTTTAAAGTCTTTGGTAAAGGCCGTAAGCTTCGTGATACTACAGTACCACCCGACTTTATGAGTTTTCTAAGCAGGTATCGATTGTCTCGCGGACTCTCTCAACTCCCTGCAAATGGTGAAAATACCGTTTTAGTTGAAAAAATACGCGGGCAAGGAGGCATGAGTGCTCGTCATTTAAGGCGTATTGTGCAAGAAGTTTTTGACTTGGCTTATCAAAACATGAAGCAAGTTGAAGGTGAAAACAGAGCCCTAAAACTTAAAGAAGCGTCTACCCACTGGTTGAGGCACACAGGTGCGAGTATGGAAATTGAAAGGGGTCGCGCCCTAAAAGATCTTTCAGAAGATCTTGGTCATGCTAGCATGGCAACCACAGATACCGTTTATGTCCAAACCGAAAACAAAAAACGTGCTGAAAGTGGCAAACGCCGAAAAGTTGATTAATTGCTTCATCTAAAATATCAAAAAAATTTATAACGAATAAACATCAGGGCAAACAGTGACAGTTGCCCTGCTGTCACAAAGATAAATTTGTTTAAAACGGCTCTGCCATTGCTCTATTTCACTACTGATAAAGCTGTCTTGCCAAATTTTTTGGACATGATAAAAGCTGTCTTTTCCTAGTAGCATCAGATGCAATATTTTGGCTTCACTGCCATTTTTTTTCTTACAATTTGTCTGCCATATCTCGCTTGGATGTAGCTCATTAGGTAAAGATTCTAGTGTTAGTGTTGTAAACTCTACACAGGCGTCATAACCAGGTTGGTCTATAACTTGGCGAAAGTAAGCTATTTTTTTATTTTTTGGTAAAGTAACACTGATAACGTAAGCATCTTTAAAGCCATGAATGGGATGTTGCCACATGCTAGAGTGGTAATTTTCTTTATTTTCAACCGAAACATGCCAACCAGCTAAAAATCCAGAATAAGGTGTAATGAGGTTTTCACCTTTAGACACAGATATTTTATGTTCGACAATATTTGTACAGCCAACTAAAAAAATATAACTAAGACTTAATAAAAAAATATTTTTGATGATTTTTATCTGCACGCTAAATTTACCCATTAGAAAATATTGAACATTATATTGTTAGTTAATATAGGCTTTTTAGTGTTTTGTTTATATAGCGAATATATTAAAACGCTTTTAATATATTAAATTTTCACCCTGAAAATCTATTACACTTGATTATTATTTCACTGGTCGCAATCAATATAAAATTTTGATAAAAAAACTAGTATGTTATTAACTTTAAGCATAACGTACCAAGCGTAAAATTTTATAAATATTGGAGTAGGCATGAGTGATGAAAATTCATATATCCCACCAAAAGTATGGCAATGGAATACTAGCAATGGTGGTAATTGGGCAAGCATTAATCGCCCTATTTCTGGATCTACACACGATAAAGTATTAGAAAAAGGTAAGCACCCTTTTCAGTTATATTCCCTCGCAACGCCTAATGGCGTTAAAGTCACCATTATGTTTGAGGAGTTACTGGCCTTAGGTATTAAGGACGCACAATACGATGCCTTTCTAATTGACATTAGCAAAGGAGATCAATTCGGTAGTGGTTTTGTTGAAATTAATCCAAACTCAAAAATACCTGCCTTGTTAGATAATAGTAATGAGCAATCAATTCGCTTATTCGAATCTGGTTCTATTTTATTTCACTTAGCTGAAAAGTTTAATGCCTTTTTACCCAGTGACAACAAACGTGCTGAATGTATGTCTTGGTTATTTTGGCAAATGGGTAGCGCGCCTTATCTTGGCGGTGGCTTTGGCCATTTTTATGCTTACGCCCCTGATAAAATAGAATATTGTATTGATAGGTTTTCTATGGAAGTAAAGCGTCAACTCGATGTACTCGATAAGCATCTTGAAAACAATCATTACTTATGTGGTGATGAATATACCATTGCCGACATTGCTATTTGGCCTTGGTATGGTGCACTTGCTTTAAATCGTTTATATGATGCCGCAGAATTTCTAGATCTATCGTCTTATAAACATCTAATGCGTTGGGCAGAAGAAATAAATCAGCGACCTGCAGTAAAACGTGGTGTTATGGTCAATAAAACCTGGGGAGAGCTATCAAGCCAGTTACATGAACGACATGATGCCAGCGACTTTTTAGAACGTACACAAGATAAACTAGAAAAAGAGTAGTTTAAAAGCAAAAGAGCGAATGATAAATGCGCTCTTTTGTCATAACTTACCGACACTATTAAAATAATATCAGCTAGTTAGTGTTTAAGTGTCTACATTAAACGTTTTTGCAGGTCAGACTTCTAATGAGCTAGGAGATTATCCTTTCTCAAAGTATCCAATGCCATTCAACCAGATTAAGGCTGGCTGAGCACTAAATATAGACGTTTTAGTGCTCAATTTAACGAGTTAATTTTCTACCGTATTAACCAAAGCCAAGGCTGCAGCCTGATGCCCTAAATCTGCAGCACTTTGTAACCATAATTTTGATGCTTTAATATCTTGCACTTGTCCTTTACCCGTTTGTAACATGACCGCAAGCGCATATTGGGCGTCAGCATCGCCATCCATTGCTGATTGGCGAAATAGCTTTGCCGCGTGTTTGAGATCACGTTTAACGCCCAATCCCTTTTCATACAACCAAGCTAAACGGGTTCGAGAAACAATATCATTGTCATTGGCAAGACGCTGCCATATATTGGCAGCTTGAATATAATCACCAGATGCGTGGGCGGTTTCGGCACGTAAAAACGCCTCATCACGCTGGCTATTACTCGTACCATTTAATATTTTCAACATCTCGATCGAGTCTTTATCGCCTCCAAGAGCTGCCTCTGTCAACCAACGTTTGGCTTTTATTTTATCCTCAGGTACTATCTTGCCGACAAAATAAATCAGCCCCAGCCGATACTGCGCCTTAAAGCTGCCGTCAATCGCTGCAGTCTCATAATGAAGCAGCGCCTGAGCCAAACTTTGGCTGACACCCAAGCCATCTTCGTAAAGTACTCCTAAATTAAAACTGGCTTCGGCATTGCCACGCTCAGCAAGAGCTTGCCAAATTTTACGCGCATTATCGTAATGGGCCATTTTAAATTCAGCATAACCTTTGTAATTAGCCATCGAGGGATTACGCAAAATTTCATTGAGATCAATTTCTTCGGCGTGTAACGCTATCACGGGTAGTAACGTAAGTAAGAGTATTACCCTCAGACGAGTAAACTGACTACGACGAAATATTATTTGTTTAGACATTGAAATATATTCCCTACAAGCATGTTGCGTGATTTATTGGTTAATACTATTTAAACCGGTTGTTCTTACATTACTCTAAAGCTAAGTAAAATATAAATTGAGTGAACGACAGCAGTCAAGTACATATTCAGTTAAAGCGACTTTATAACCTTTTTATAATAATACTTGACGATTGTTAACAGTCAATCACTGGCTGACTTATGCCCCACTAATTTAATGACAAGACTGTCTTTGTTAAGCATCGGCGGATTTATTCTCTGGACTATTTCTAAATAAAAGTTCGTACCAAACGTTTTATTATTTTTGTGTAGTATAGTTTGACAGGCAATACAGCTTATTTTCCATCCTATTGAAAAGTTATTTTAAAAACCTAAATTTTTATCGGCTATGTAGTAAGTGCAACCAGATACACTATGGGTAAACGTCAAATAAAGTAACTTTAGCGTTTGCAATAACTAAGCTAATTACATCACCGTAATGAAGATGTTCAATGAATGGCGCGAGTAATTCAAGTTGATTTATTGGCTGTAAGTGCTCTATTTTAGTATCAAGTTGCGGTTGATAAATTAGCGCAGGATAAGAGGTAGAGTTCGTTAAAATATGACATCGACAAAACTTGAAGTTTTCTGCGGGTATATTTTCATGCCATTTTACTTGCTTAAAATAGTCATCATAAAAATTCAGGGCAATTGCACGACAGTTAAATTGAGCATTTATTGTGGCGAGATAATATCCGTTAAGATCCAACCCCAGCGCTTGAAAAAATGGTAACTGTGCGCTGATAGTGCCACTAGGGAATCTAGGGTCATTTGCACGACCTGACGCAACTTGATGCCCTTTCACCACAGTAAATTTAAATATCGCCATTTTTGCCTTTTTATTTAGCTTGAGCTTGGCTTACTGAACAAAGTGAAACTGACTAGCTTAACTAAGTTCTGTGCTTGCATCACTAGTAAGGCTATTTAACCGTTTACTTAACTATTTACTTTACCATTTGCATAACAACTTGCTCAGCTACTTGATAGTTACCGTCAATATTATCGACATCTTTTAGCCCTAGTGCTCGAGTAATAATAGGTAATACATGTATGTTCTCAAACGCTGCAGTTTGCTTGTTTTTACTAAATGCAGGTCCCGTTGCGATAAAAATAGCCTCCAGGTCTTGAGATGACTTTGGATCGTAACCGTGTGTTTCTGCTTTGATATTCGCCTTACCTTGACTAAAAACGTAGGATGGCAATGCTTCAATTATCACATCAGGTACTACCGCTTTTTTTTGATTTAAATGCCAATGGGCTGGGAAATTAAGATATTCGTAAACACGATATTGGGCCTGTTTGTTCTCGGCTTGAGCATTGGCTTGGGCATGATTAAATAGCTGAACACTTTGCTGTAATTTAATCTCGTTATCGCTATACAAATATAATTGCGTGGAGCCATTAATGGCTTTTACACCCTCGATAATATTTTCTTGCCATTTTATAACGTGGTGTTTATTAACTTTAGTCATACCATGATCTGACACAATCACTAAATTAACCTTTCCCTTAAATTCCTGATTAATTTGTTGGACAAAATCTCCAAGTAAAGCATCAAGTTTGCTAATAGCATCAATGAGTTGTGGAGAGTTTTCACCAAATTCATGACCTGCATCATCAACACTGGCAAAATAACCCGCAATAAAATTTGGTCGTTCGGATTCAGGTAGGCGTAACCATGCCAGTATTTGCTCAAGCCTTTTTTTATTCGGAGTGGAATGCTTATAAGGATAATAATAACTAGCTGTTTTATTATCTATGGCTGTCTCAGATTCTGGCCAAAAATAAATCGCCGATTTATTGCCCTGCATTTCATTGATATGCCAAAGAGGATTGGCAGTTAACCAGCGGGCATCGTTTTTTCCATCACCCAATTTATAGTCTTTATCAATATCTCGATGATAAAAGGTATTATGCACAATACCATGATTTATTGGATAACGACCTGTGATAATACTTAAGTGATTTGGAAAGGTTTTACTAGGATAAACCGGTAACAAAGCTTTGGCACTAGTACCCTGCTGCATGAGCGACATTAAAGTTTTAGGTTGGTATTGTGCTATGTAACGTTGAGCAAAACCATCGATAGATAATAGTACGAGCGGCGTTTTAGCCCAACTAACAGAGGAAAAAAAACAGCCCAAAAGTATTAATGCTTTTAGATTCATTCGACACAACCAGATTAAGTTCGCTTTAATTTTAGACTGTGTAAGATAAGGTAATAACAAATTTTTTACAAGCGGGTAGCTTAAGCTTTTTGTCTTTACGTTAGACGAATGAATGTTTCACTCTGGCTATTTCGTTTATATAACAACCAACACAGGTGAAGACCGTATGCTAGTTGTTTTAACTGATCAAATAACGTCTATGTGAATAAGTCTAAAATATTGACCAAATCTTTTTTACCATGGGCTATTTCATCAGGTGTTAAACCTGATAATTCATGTGGAAACACTAACCATTCTGTTGATTCATGAAGATAATAATCAGGCACTAAATCCACTTTGGAATTTGTGGGTTTATACCAAGGACATGCGATTCTGATATCTTTTGGCATATTATTGCGGGTTAACTTTTTCATTTGAGCTATTAACGCTTCAATGCTTCGACCAGAATCGAAAACATCATCAACAATTAACAGTCCGTCATCGGCATTGGCATTTTCAATAATATAATGTAAACCGTGTACTTTAATTTCTTTGCTTTGTTGGTTTATACCGTAATAAGAAGACGTGCGAACCGCTATATGGTCAGTTTCTACTTGTTTAAAGTCAAAGTATTCTTGTACTGCGATGCCAATAGGTGCACCACCACGCCAAATTCCAACAATAAATTGTGGTCTGAAACCGTCTTCAAAAACTTTCGCAGCAACACGAAATGAATCTTCAAGCAACTCTTGCGCTGTTATAAATCGCTTTTCCATTGATGAGCTAACCTCATTAAATTAATTTTTTGTTGAGGGGCATTATAACGTGTTTTTTACTAGCCAGAGTAGCCCAGTCGACTTATTTATATATTTTGAGCCACAAAACTGATTTTCAGAAAGATAACAGCAAAGGCGATAATAAAACAAGGGTGCTTATTCAGCTACCTGCATGATAAAAAACAAACGTAAAGGTGGTCAGCAAGATACTGTAAACTGGCTACTATATTTCAATATCAACTAATCCAAATAAGCCTAGTAAAGCACAGGTTATTATTTTAATATCAAGATTTACTCTTTTTGATTTAAAATAGTTAACTTCACTAAGTATTGCTTATCGAGTTGAGCGAGATGATTTTTTGCCATGGCTTTTTTGATGTAGCTTTTCGCCTTTCCTACCTCATCCAACATATAGTAAACTTTTGCTAAACCAAAATAAAATTCATGAATGTTTTTATTAAGTTTTATCGCCTTTTTATAATGATTTATCGCCTCTTTATAAGCGCCTTGATAAAATCTCTCATCACCAAGTAAGCCATAATAATAAGGATTATTTGCTCGCTTGCGCATAATATAGCTGTCTAGATGTTTCGCTTCTTCATACAACCCGTTGGCATGTAATAACATACTCAAATTAGCCATCGTGGTTAAATTATTATGGTTTAAACTTATCGCGTATCGGTAAGTGTCAATCGCACTTTGCTGATAACCATTAAAACGATATAAAATACCTAAGTTACCCCACGCTGAAGAAAAAAGAGGATCGACTTTGGTGGCTTTTTTTAAATAAGCATAAGCCGTAACATAATCACCATTAACCATGGCAGTAGCGGCTTTATTATTGTAAAACATTGCCAGCACGGTGTTTTTATTTATTTTATGTTTTTCAAAGGGCTGTTTATTTACAAAAGGGTCGAAATCAATTTCAATACTTGTGCGCTGAAAAAGTACCCTTTTATCAGGAGATTTTTCATCCAAAACAGTGAGATTAATATGACCAGTAAGCATATTAACACGACCATTACGCACCCAGTATTCAGGCACGTCAACACGTTGAAATGCAACGCTTAGCTTCGCCTCTTGGGCTATCGCATAAGCCATAATGGTTAATGATAAACAATTAGCCGCTTGGTTTTTAAATGCTTGGGCAGCAATAACATTGGCACCAGACTCATAAGCTAAATTTATGTCTTCAGGACTAAAAAAATGCTGAAGTAGTTTGGTCGCTTTTTTGCGGGTATTACGCTCTAAACTAATACTTTTTGCCATAACTTTCATCTCGGCACTTAAGGCAAATATTTCTGTGTCAGTTTCTATTAAAATATCTTTATAGCCGATAAATTTATCATCTAAAAATTCACTAGCTTGGCTATCGCCAAGATAATAGTTTTGTAATGTATTACCTGACTGGCAGCCAGTTAATAAGATAAAGGTTATGCCTATAGCGCAGAATATTGGTGGTTTTTTCATCTATACTCCAAGACAATATCAACTTAGATATACTTTAAGCATATTACTTATTATGAAATTTAGCCGTTTTTTACCTTAGATTAATAAAAAATTACACTTCATTAATCGACATCATCACTATATTGAGTTGCCAATTCAAAGCCTTGCCTACAAATGGACGAGTAATTTTTTTTATTCCCTGCTATGCTTCGGCTTAATTAACTTGCTAAATTTTATTGGTTTTACATTTATGAAAAAAACACTGGCCGGATTTTTTACCGGAAGTGCTATTGCCGTTATCATAATCATAGCTACCACGAGCTATCAGTTATATAAGAACAAATATGCCACCATTGACGCTCAACTAAACGAAATATCAGGTATTGAGTTTGATAAACACAATAAACTGTGGGCAATTAATGATGGTGGCGACCAGGCAAAGTTATACCAGCTAAATAAAACAGGTGGTATTGATAGAGAAATCACCATTACTAACGCTAAAAATATTGACTGGGAGGATATGACTCAAGACGATTTTGGTCATTTCTTTTTAGGCGACTTTGGAAATAATGATAATCTGCGTAAGTGGTTAACGATATATAAAATTGAAAACCCCATCGATATAAAAGGTGAAACGACGCAGGCAGAAATTATTAAATTTAATTATCCTGAACATACCAGTTTTCCACCTAAAGCCGATGAAATGGTATTTGATGTTGAAGCTTTTGTTTTTTATAAAAAGTACCTTTATTTATTTACCAAAAACCGTACCGTACCTTTTAACGGTATAACTAGCTTATATAAAATTGGCGCTTACGCGGCTAATCATGATGCAGAAAAAATAAGTAAATTTAAAACCTGCACTATTGCCGAAAAACTCTGTTGGATAACGTCAGCTGCTTTAAGCCCTAGCAAGAAAAAACTGGTACTGCTCGACTCACAACGCATTTGGCTGTTTGAGAATTGGCAAGGTGATGATTTTTTCTCTGGAGATAGGTATCGCATTGATTTAGGTATTGTGACGCAAAAAGAAGCGATAACCTTTCTTAATGAAGAGGTTATTGTCTTTACTGACGAAGAGTTTTTCGGTATTGGCAGGAACGCCTACGAAATAAACCTTAATGATGTCGAAAAACATAAATTTTAAGCTTTAATTGCTCAACTTTAAGCATTAAAAATGAGCGAGTTTTTCTATTTATGTGGTAATCCCGCCATGGTGCATAACACACGAGATGTATGACTTGAGCTAGGCCTTAAAAAACACTTAAGACGCGCTTTGGAACATTTTAGTTTTAAAAACTATTACTAAAAAATATAGGTAGTTGCTCACTCAGCATAATTAAAACAGGGTCAAAATCTCACCTAGCAAACGAGTTCATTGGGTCAGTAATTGGCTTAATAACCTGACAAAATGAAAAATTTTCATCTCATCATATGATTACTTTTAATATAAAACTAAATTTCTCACTACCTACCACGATTAAACGCTAAATTTTTTCGGATAATTCTCTGGTTCAAAAGCCATCAACCAACTCATTTATAGCTCTTTTAATCGTCAACTTTATTAGTCAGTTTTTATCATCTTATAATGATATTACCCTGTGCTAATTCAAGCAAAAACGCACCAGTAACAGTAACAGTAACAGTAACAGTAAATATAAAATGTCATAAAAGGCCGGTACTACCAACTCAGCAGTAAAATCAATCATTATTGCTGAAATTATTTCACTACATTCTTGCACCCAATAACCCTATAAATAACTTTTTTTTTAAATGTCAGATTTTATTAAAAACATAATGAAAAAACCCATGATAAAAAAATCATCTCAGTTGATAGACAATATTAAGGTAAGTGAATAATCACACCGTTAAATCATAGGGTTATTGGAGTTGTCTTTTTTCGATCGAAAGGAGTTACCAGGGTTACTACTATCTTATTCACGGTAACCCTGAGGGTTATCTATACATTTACAGATGGGGGTGTTGGGGTTATGCTTAGTAAAGATAAGATAGAGGACAAAGCTATGAAATATCCAGTCTTGGTTTTACGCAATAACGATGATAAAAATTACCTGCTTTCAGTTGTGGATTTACCGGGTTGTCAGGTAAAAGCAGCAACCATTGACGAGGGCTTTTTATTATTAAATGTCGCCATGATTTCACACTTAAACATATTGGTTGAATACGGTGAAAAAGTGCCACAGGCAAAAACTATTGAAGAGCATATGTTGTTATCTACTGCCGCCTCACCTATTTGGGCCATGCTGGATTTTGACATTGTCCCCTACATGGGGAAAAGCCATAAAATCAATGTAACCTTACCTGAACTATTAATAAAACAAATTGATGATCGGGTGGCTAAATCTTCAAATTACAAAACACGCTCTGGTTTTATTGCCATGGCATGTTTAACAGAGTTAGCTAATACTAAACACAATTAAACGACTTCAAACTAACGTTTGAGGTCGTTGTTCTGGCTGAGTTATATTGAGTATAAAAACCAATGATGGTTAAAATTCTCCTTATAAATCAAGTGATATGATACCACTTAATGAATTGAAAAGGCTAAAAAATTGACTATTGAAAATGCAAACTTACTACTACTAAGTAGCTCTCGTGTTGGTGATACAACCTACTTAAAACATGCATTGGCCTTAATAAAGGCAAAGCTTATGGGTGTTAATGAATTATTATTTATTCCTTATGCCGGTGTGACAGTCAATTACGATGACTACACGGCAATGGTGCAAAATGCATTAACTGAGCTAGGCATTAAAGTAACCGGTATTCATCAGTATGCTGACCCCGTCAGCGCAATTAATGCCGCGCCAGCAATAGCGGTTGGTGGTGGCAATACTTTTAATTTATTGCATCAGTTATATCAAAACAAGTTAATTAAAGCCATTCAAAGCAAAGTAGCACAAGGCACGCCTTACATAGGCTGGAGTGCAGGTTCAAATATTGCGGGACTTTCTATTCGCACGACAAATGATATGCCTATTATTGAACCTGAAAGTTTCAATGCTCTGCAACTTGTTGATTTTCAGCTGAATCCACATTATACCGACTATAACCCTCCGGGTCATAATGGCGAAACTCGTGCACAACGTTTAGCCGAATTTATGGTGCTAAACACGACTACACCCATTGTTGCGATTGTCGAAGGAACCGCGTTAGATATTAAGCAAAATACCATTAAGTTAGTGTCGGGCTTATCTGATACAAAAGGCTCAGCAACTACAGCTAATGGGTTTTTATTTAAGGCAGGTAAAAAAACTGTTATCACCACTGAAGATAACTTAGATTATCTTTTATAAATTATAAACTAGATATAAGTGATGTATGTCATATATGTGATCTTCAAATAAAGCTTACTAAGTTGAAGCTAGCAGTGATTTTCGCTGTAGTGGCATAATTAATTTTGCCACTACAAAGCGGTCGCCACAGTGGTTATTTGTCGTAATATATTGTCTTTCTAAAGATTCTAAGCACTAAATTCTTAACAAACCAGCACTAGACTTATCGACAAAACCTTGAATCACTGTTGCCAATAGATTTTCATATCTATATAGGTAATCCAATACCCGTCATGTTCATTCCCATAATGCTCTAAGCAATGAAGCATACATTTGAATACGTTTTGTATGTGTTCACTTGGTAGGCTCAAGTAAATTTTAATGGTTATACTCTGATTATAAATTATTTTGCATTGGTTATATTTCTTAGCACTTGAAGCGGCTAACTTCAGGTGTTTGAGACAGCTAGGAACTTGAAAAATAAAGCTATAGAATGATATTTCTACCACTAAATCAGCAAGTTCCTATGAATAAAGGAAGGTATACTAACGTTTATGTTTACCCAGTTCCTGTCTCCTCTGCACTATTTTCCATCATCATTATCATCGTATTCATGTGATTTATCTTCCTCTGCATTATGATTCATCATTTGCTCCATCATCATTTGCATCATGTTCATGTGATTTTCCATCATGCCCATACGTTTTTCCATACTCATTTCTTTACTCTTGTTCATTTGTGCCATGCCGCCTTTGTCTCCCATCATGTCACCTTTGCCGTTCATCATATGCATGTCTTTTGGCATCATCTCCATGTGCTGTTTCATCATTTCCATATGTTGCTCCATCAATTCTAGATGTTTATTTGGATCCGTTTCTTTTTTAATCTTTTCCATCAATGATTGCATCTCTTGCATATTTTGATGCATTTTCATCATTTGCTCATGACTCATCATTCCCATCATGCTGCCCATCATCTTACCTTCATCTTTCATTTCAGCTTTATGATTATCAAAGGCAAATACCGGTGAAGCCAATACACTTGCTATAACTATTGCTTTAATTACTGTTTTCATGAGTTCGTCCTTTTTTCATTGTTGTAGTATTAAATTTTTTCATACCAAATTTAGAGTCTGCTTAAGGTTATTATTCAATTAACGATAGTGAACAATCTTAAAGCTTTACTACTTCCTTCTTTCCTCACATTGTTATCTATTAATAGCAGTAGTTATTAATAGATAATTAACGTCCTGAAACTTTGTGATAATTTACTATTTCTACGTCAAAGTTCGTTTATTGTTTTAAGTGGTGTTGCTTTTAACTGATATTGCGTTACTTCTCTTAGGCTGAATCACCATTAACTTATTTAATTTTTTTATTGGTTTTTAACCATAACCAAGTTTAAATTTCAGTATAGCGTTGCCAAAAACTTATGCTCACTTCTTTCCAATGCAATCAGTCTAAGCAATAATTAATCAACCGCTCCTAGTAAGAAAAATAATTCACTCACTTGTGATTGCTGCCAAAATTCTTTCCATTGGTATCAACATGGGTGTTTTAGCTTTGTATGCTATATGTTCTTGGCCAATTTATGAGGGCTAAGTAACGGTAAAACCCATGACGCAATTACATCCTGATTGCCAACACGAGCGAAATTCCTGAATATGAAGGTTCTCTTATTAACCCTTAAGTTTTCTTTATAGTTACGGTTGTGGACTGAAGCATAGGTCATGGGATATAGAATGAAAGTGCAATTTTTTTGATGCGTTAACAGTGACTATTTAGCAACTACAAGACAAAGAAACACAGATAGTTAACTTAGCTGAGGGAGTAATATGTTAACCACAAACATTGTTGATTGCTCAAATCTCATGGGTTTATGGATAGCAATAAGTAAAAAATTTGATGTTGGAATAATGTCATTGCTGAAATTTTATTTAATAGTTTAAAGCAGGAACGCCTTCGTTGGCAAAACCATGAAACACGTTACCAAACACAGCAGGATGTGCTGAGTTAAACAATAATCTAGTACGACAGCCTCTGACTGCATTCTTATCTGGGTTATCCTAGGTTATAAAAGTCCAAATAAATTTTAATGATTAATTAGAGTATTATAAATGATTACTTAACTGAGGTAGTTGAATCAGTCAGACCATGCCAGCCTAGTAGGTTTAACAGCTACGTGGGGCAAAAAAAAGATGACAAAATTAATTTATTTATGACTGAATTTTAATCCAAGGTAAATTTTCTGCTTATTAGCACGTACGGACAGTTTTTACTTTGCAGATTGATTTTAAAAGAAATTTTTAACTGCCGGTACTTATAACAGATAAAGCAAAATCATATTCAAAGGTCCCTTTGTATTCAAAAAAATGCCCCTGTAACCGTTTTTGTTATAGGGGCAAAAAAATATACTAGCGAATGCACTAAATAATTTTAATTTAGCTCACTATCCTTCCAGAACTTAGTTCCTTTAATCGTAGCTTGTAGTGCTAAACCATTTTCGGTGAAAGTGTATACGGTAACGTCACCATAATATATTTCACCTTCAACTGATGCACCCTTATTACCTGCTTTTGCGGCCGCATCTGCATTACCACCAAAGGTCCAACCTTTATTAACAAAGTTGTTCATTGCTTCATTGGTATGAAAAACCATTACGATACGGTAGTCCTTAACACCAAGTCCTAAGCCAACGCCTCCTTCAGCCATATTCATATAAATATATTTACTTGTGTTCATATCTTTTACGACGCCATAACCTGTACCTGCTGCGATCAGTATCAAATTCACATTGGCATTAGAAAATACCGCGTAACCTGGAGCCGCGTTTATTTGTGCGCGAGTGTCGGGTTTATTAGCAAAAAGCTGGGTTAAGACATTATCTTTCATGGTAAGTATCTCTTGCTGCTTTTCCATTTTACTACCTGTCCCCATGGACGCGCACGCCACTAAGGTAAAGCAAAGAATTAGACAGGTTAAATTTTTAATCGATAACATTTTTTATCCTCTTCATTTCAAGTTTATATAACTTAACCTTATGCTATTTTAATAACATACAACGTTATGTTTAGTATATGATTTCAATTAGTGTCCGTAAAATGCGACACAGACTTAATATTAATAATATCACTATTTGGTTGATTGCTTAAATCCGTAATCGATGCAGGATCATAGACATCAGGATCAACTACACTAACAGAAAGGGCCAAAGTGAAAGCACCTGCAAGAATGCATGCGAAAAAATTGATAAAATCAAATTAGATACCCTTGTAACGGTAGGAAAGTAGGAAAGTCAAAGATATGGTATGACTTACCTACTAGCTATCAAATTGGTATTAGAATAGTTATTTGCCAAATACTGCTTAATTCTTTATTTCAAGCAGGCAGAATGGAGCTTATTTAAATACCAAGTTATTTTATCGGCACCATAATATGAGCATATGGAGTATCTCCCCACATAACAAATGGTCCTCCTGATTGAGGATCTCGAGTTATTCCTTTTAGCATTTCTTTGGGAACAATGATCATTAAGTGGGGACCAGTTTCTGTATAATCATGAGCCTTCTTATGATCAGGATGATACGGCGTCGCATTACTCACTCCCGAACCAATATCACCTTTTAACATGTATGAAATGCCAATTCCTTTCGCCTTAAAATCAGCTTTAGAACCAACCGCACTCATCATTTCCATCCAAAGGGCATCATTACACATAGGTGCTTTATCTCCTGGCATAGTGTCAGGCATACAAGTCCAATCGTTAGTACCTTTTTGTAAAACTTTTCCGTCTGAATCAAGGATAGTCGCTTGTTGACTTATAGACGGCGGTGCAGCGGCCATGGCCCGATTGATTTTGGTTTCGCTTGACTCTGCTAATACCGCAAAATTAACAGACAACAAGGATATTATTATAAGTATTGTGTATTTCATCTAATATTTTCCTTTTTTATCATCTAACGTTATAACTCAATAATTAAGTTACGAGCATTAAAGTATAGGTTAAAAAAAATCGTCGTTAATAATACCTGTAATTTTGTGCCTTGCTTGGTCGGTTCTTGAATAACAAGAACCGACCACTTTGTGGTGTTGGTGATTATAATGTGAGTTAATATCAAAAATTATCTACAATCATAAAACATCAATAAAAAATTAAATTTTCTTAGTGGGTTAGCCAATGTTTACTACTTATAAAAATGAACAGACAGACGTTAAATCAATGAGGTTAATAACCTAATATCTATTCGCTGCGCTGCTTTAGTTATATCTAATTCAAAAGGTAACTCTGCCAATTTAGGTATGGGTAGTAGTGTAGTCAACTCACTAATATTTTCCGCTAAATAAGGCATACTTTCTGGACAGTTAGCTATCCAGCCTACACAGTTTAGGCCATCAGCTACAATTGACTGATAAGTTAATACCGCATGGTTTAAGCAGCCTAGTTTCATATTCACCACAAGTACAACATCTTGACAACTTGCTTGTACGAACGCTGATAAATATTGCCCTTGCCCTAGCGGTAAACGCCAGCCACCCGCACCTTCACAAATAACAACATCAGCAGCTAATGCGGTAATTTTTTCATAGCCACGTTGAATATCTGTTAAGCGAATGGCTTGTTGCACCTGGGCTGCGGCTATATGTGGTGCAATAGGTAGTTCAAAAGCAATCGGATTAACCTGTGAAATAATTTGTTGGCAATTAGACTGTTTTAACAATAACAAAGCATCGTTATTCACTAACTGATGATTAATGCGCTCGCAACCCGCGGAAATAGGTTTATAGACCGCCACTTTTTTATTATTGGCCACTAAGGCATGTACAAGCGCTTGGGCTACGTAGGTTTTACCTGCGTCTGTATCGGTGGCGGTAACAAATAACTTTAACATAATAGGTCACTCTTAAAATTCAATCATTGTTTTTATGATGGGCTGTTTATCAGGTTCTTAGGCTTAATAAGACAAAAAGATCAGAGACAAGGCTTAGTCTTTTAATTTAACCACTAGCCCAGATAAAACTTTATAAGTAGCAGGATATATCCCACTGGGTTGCAAAATTTCTTGATAGTTTTGGATCATTTTTTGCCATTTATCTTTACCCGCAAGTCCTTTGCCCTGCTTTTTAGGCAGATGATTAGCGCCAAGGCTTTTCAACTCATGGGCTAAATGTAAAACATTTTCATACGCTAAAACAATATCCTGCTGCTTAGCGTGCAATAACTTTCGATCCGCGCCATCTAATAACGCTATAATTTCACTTTCTATTTTAAAATCAATTACGTGTTGGTCATTGTCAACCTGCGCCCAAGCAGACTTTAATTCAAATAAAGTCCCGTCAACTAGCGTACTAAAAGCAAACGAACCACCCGGTTTTAACACCCGTATTATTTCATTTAATACTGGGTCTAGCGGATCACACCATTGAATCATGAGGTTTGAATAGACAAAATCAATGCTGTTATCTTGCAAGGGTATTTTATAAGCGTCGGCTTCAAGCCAATGAATACGCTTATTGCGATTATCTTTGGCAAAGTGCAGCATTTTTTTCGATACATCTAAACCAATCACTTGTCGGTAACGACTTGATAGCAGCTCAGTAAAAAAACCTGTGCCTGCGCCCAAATCTAAGACGGTTATATCATGACTATTAGGTAACCATGGCATTAAATGCTGGCCACAATAACGTTGTAAACGTGCTGAAACATCATAAGAAGTCGTGGCCGAGCCAAAAGATCTCGCTATTTTAAAACGATTAGTCTTTTCAGACATTATGCGATAACCTCGTTAATACAATTAGCTAAGTAATTGATATCTTTAATTTCATGACTCGATGTTACGGTTACGCGTAACCTCGAGCTGTTTTTTGGAACCGTCGGTGGACGAATAGCACTGAGCCAAATACCCTTATCTCGAAGTTTTTGACAAACATCGAGTGTGGCCACTTCATCACCAATAACAATGGCGTGAATTGATGAGGCATTGTTAATAAGTTGAACCTTATGGCTTAATTTTGCGGCGAGTAATTGACTTAATTCGACAATTTTTTCTCGACGCCAATGTTCCGTTTGAATAATTTCAATACTCTTCTTTGTCGCCCAAGCTAAGGCCGGAGATATCGCAGTCGAATAAATATAATGCCGAGAAAAGTTAACTAAGTAATCAGCCAGTAATTCATCACAAGCAACAAAAGCGCCGCTCGTGGCAATACTTTTACCAAAGGTTGCCATCACAATATCAGGGGCTGCGATACTACTGCTACCTTGGCCTTTATCACCGACAACACCCATACTATGTGCATCGTCTAGATATAATAAAGCGTTATGTTGTTGGGCTATTTTCGCTAAATGAGTTACGTCAGCCTGATCGCCATCCATACTAAAAACACCTTCTGAGACAATAACTTGGTTTAACTCTTTACCGTCATCTTTAGCCTTAGCTTGGCCTTGCCTTAAAAAACTTTGTAGTTGCTCAGTATCGTTATGTAAAAAGCGCTTTACCTTTGCGTCACTTGATAGCGCACCATCAATTAATGACGCGTGACTGAGTTTATCTAAATACAGCTCGCAGCTTTTATGACCCAAGGCGTGCATAAGCGCGTTATTAGCGGTAAATCCACTGGCAAACAACAAACATTTAGCTTTATTAAGCCAATCACAAATATCGTTTTCTAGTGCTTGATGCGCATAAGAGTAACCGGTGATTAAACTTGAGCCACTCGCACAAGTACCGAATCGCTCGGCGCCAGCTTGCAAAGCTTGGTTAATTTTTGGATGATGATTTAAACCCAGATAGTCATTTGATGAAAAGTTTAAGTAACTTTTATGGTCAATTTTAACATAACGGCCATTTTGCTCAGCAACACATTGACGCACACGATAACGTGCGCGCTGTTTTTGTTCAGCAATAGTTGTAGTTAAGAAATCAAACGCCATAAATATTAATTAACCGCGTTATAAAATAGATCGCTATTTTTTTGATCAACCACAGCGGTAGTAATTTTTGCTTCGTCTGCTGCTGAACTGGCAATGGTTTCAGTATTAATACCTAAGCGGTTAAATAACATCATATCTTTATTGGCTTCAGGATTACCTGTGGTTAATAATTTACAACCGTAGAATATTGAATTTGCGCCCGCTAAAAAGCACAGTGCTTGCATTTGTTCATTCATCGCGTCGCGCCCTGCGGATAAACGCACATGGCTTTTTGGCATCATGATGCGCGCCACCGCAATACAGCGCACAAATTCAAAATGATCTAAGTCTTCAACATCAGATAACGGCGTGCCTTCAATTTTTACCAACATATTAATCGGCACACTTTCAGGTTGCGGTGAAAGGTTAGCCAATTGTGCCAATAATGACGCCCGGTCTTTACTTTCTTCACCTAAACCTACTATGCCACCACTACAAACCTTCATGCCTGAACTGCGTACATTAGATAATGTGTCTAAACGGTCTTGAAAAGTACGTGTCGTGATAATTTGATTATAATGCTCTGGTGATGTGTCTAAGTTATGGTTGTAGTAGTCCAAGCCTGCACCTTGTAACTCACCGGCTTGCTCAGCAGATAACATGCCGAGCGTCATACAGGTTTCAAGTCCCAGTGCTTTTACACCTTTAACCATTTCGACCACTGAAGGCATATCTCTTGCTTTTGGGTTACGCCAGCCAGCGCCCATACAAAAGCGTGTTGAACCTTGATCTTTCGCCGCTTGTGCCGCTTCAAGCACTTTACTCACTTCCATCAAGCGCTCTTTATCAATGTCAGTTTTATAACGGGCACTTTGAGAGCAGTATTTACAATCTTCTGGGCATGCGCCGGTTTTAATCGACAGCAAAGTGCTCACTTGTACTTCATTGGGATTAAAATTTTCGCGATGAATAACTTGCGCTTTAAACATCAAATCATTAAATGGCATGTCAAACAGTGCTTTAACTTGGTCTACTTGCCAGTTATGGCGTACTTCACTACTACCTTGGTTAATGTTATTAATCGCGGTATTAACCGTGGTATTAGCACTAGTTTCACTTACCGCTGATGTTTGCTGTGTCATAGTTATTCACTCGTTTGTCAATTGCATCTATTAATATTAATCGGTAGTCTATGCATCAACTCAAATATGTCAACAAAACTAACAAAGTAACATTTACATATGAACACTAAACAAACAGAAAGTCTTGAATTTGATAAAAACCACGTTTGGCATCCTTATACTTCTATGTCGAAGCCATTACCTTCTTATCTGGTCGAATCTGCCGAGGGTGTTCATATTACCTTGGCCAGTGGTGAGAAACTTGTTGATGGTATGTCGTCGTGGTGGTCAGTACTACACGGTTATAATCACCCCGAATTAAATCAGGCCTTAATAAAGCAAACTGAAAAATTTGCCCATGTGATGTTTGGTGGTTTAACCCACGAACCGGCAATTGAACTTTCCAAAACACTCATTGAACTGACGCCTGAGGGCTTAAATAAAGTGTTTTTAAGTGACAGTGGTTCGGTGTCAGTTGAAGTGGCGTTAAAAATGTCGATACAGTATTGGCACAGTAAAAATAAGCCTGAAAAGCATAAAATACTTACCGTTAGAAATGGTTATCACGGTGATACCTTTGCTGCTATGTCAGTATGCGACCCCGTTAATGGCATGCACCAGTTGTTTGAACCTGTGTTAATGAAGAATTTATTTGCTCCCGCGCCAAAAACTCGCTTTGATCAAGCATGGGATGCTACCGACGTTGAAGCGTTAACTGCCATGTTTGCACAACATCATCAGCAAATAGCGGCCTTTATTATCGAGCCAATAGTCCAAGGTGCGGGTGGCATGCGTTTATATCATCCAAACTATTTAAAAACCTGCCGTAAACTTTGTGATCAATATAATGTTTTAATGATTGCTGATGAAATTGCTACAGGCTTAGGCCGAACTGGCAAGTTATTTGCGTGTGAATGGGCCGATATTAGTCCTGATATTATTTGTCTAGGTAAAACCCTCACCGGTGGCTACATGACACTGGCAGCCACCTTATGCACTGATGAAGTGGCTAATACTATTAGTCATGGTGAAGCGGGCTGCTTTATGCACGGACCTACCTTTATGGGTAACCCGCTAGCTTGTGCCCTTGCTAACGCCAACCTTAAAATATTGAAACGTAATCAGTGGCAACAACAAGTAGCTGATATTGAGCAGGTTTTTAAGCAAAAATTATTGCCTTTAAAAAATCATCACAGGGTTCAGGATATAAGAGTGTTAGGCGCTATAGGGGTAGTTCAAAGCACTGAGCATGTTGACATGGCCGAGATTCAAAAGCGCTTTGTTGAGTTGGGCGTATGGATACGTCCCTTTGGACAACTTATCTATATTATGCCGCCATTTATTAGTGATAAAACACAACTCAGTTTACTGATCAATGCCATTAGTATTGTATTAGATGAAGATAAGTGTTTTAAGCGCAACTAACCCCCTTGTTAGCGCTGCGCTATAAAATAAGGTTGGCGACTTAATAAAGTTGTAGCAATATAAAGCTGACCCAGGCGATGGTAATCACAAGTAATAATAAAATATTAAAATACTTACCATCGTTTTTACGCCGACTACGGTAATGATCAATGATTAAACAAAGATAACTACTTAAGGCACTTAGCAATAAAACAATGTATAAATAACCGGTCAGTGGTGTAAGCCAAAGCTTTCTAATTTCAATATTATGGTAACGCAAAATGCCATAGTCGACATCAGGTGCCGCATAATAAGAAACAATGATAGCGCAAACAAACAAGCTCCAACCAAGGATAGCCAATACTCTTAACGCATAAGTCCATAAATCAGCCGCATTCCTGCGCTCTTTCCCCGATATTTGATACTTCATACCGCTTTTCATCCCTAATTTTAAATTATTTTTTTATAAAGACCCGATTTAAAAATTTTTACTTGTTAAACCTTACAAGCAAGGTAACATAGCACCCCTTAAAATTTGAGTACATTTTTGACAAAAAAGAGGTTTGTAAATGTCAGTCATTGCCATTACTGATATCTTGGCAGGAAAATATCCTGTTAATGAATCAATTACTATCCATGGTTGGATCCGCACACGTCGTGATTCAAAAGCAGGTATTTCATTTTTAGCGGTACATGATGGTTCATGTTTTGACGCTATTCAAGCAATTGCTCCGAGCAATTTGGATAATTATCAGACTGATATATTAAAACTTACTACAGGTGCTGCAGTAAAAGTTACCGGTATTTTAGTTGAATCTCCAGGTAAAGGTCAGTCGTTTGAGCTACAAGCAGAACAGGTAGAAGTGTTAGGCCTTGTTGAAGACCCTGATACCTACCCAATGGCAGCAAAGCGCCATAGTATCGAGTTTTTACGCGAACAAGCACATTTACGTCCACGTACTAATATAGGTGGCGCAGTAGCACGTGTGCGCAATACCTTGGCACAAGCAGTACATCGTTTTTTACATAGCAAAGGTTACTTTTGGATCAGCACACCATTAATTACTGGTAGTGACTGTGAAGGCGCGGGTGAAATGTTCCGTGTTAGTACGCTTGATATGGAAAACTTACCGTTAAATGATGAAGGCAAAGTGGATTACAACCAAGACTTTTTTGGTAAAGAAACTTTCCTAACCGTTTCAGGTCAGTTAAATGTTGAAACTTATTGTTGTGCGCTGTCTAAAGTGTATACCTTTGGCCCAACATTCCGTGCTGAAAATTCAAATACGACTCGCCATTTAGCTGAATTTTGGATGATCGAGCCCGAAATTGCTTTCGCCGATCTTTCTGATGCGGCTGATCTTGCTGAAGAAATGTTGAAGTATGTTTTTCAAGCCGTGCTTGATGAACGCGCAGACGATATGGCTTTCTTTGAACAACGTGTCGATAAAACGGTAGTAGAGCGTTTAAACTCAGTGATCAACAACGACTTTGTGCGTTTAGATTACACTGACGCGATTACCATTTTGGAAAACTGTGGTAAAAAGTTTGAAAACAAAGTGGCTTGGGGCGTTGATTTAAACTCAGAGCACGAACGTTATTTAGCTGAAGAGCATTTTAATGGTCCGGTAGTGTTACAAAACTATCCGAAAGACATTAAGTCATTCTACATGCGTTTAAATGACGATGGCAAAACCGTTGCGGCTATGGATATTTTAGCACCCGGTATTGGCGAAATCATTGGTGGTAGCCAACGTGAAGAACGTTTAGATGTGTTAGATAAACGCTTAGCGGAAATGAATTTAGATCCAGCAGATTACAGCTGGTATCGTGATTTACGTCGTTACGGCACAGTGCCACATTCAGGCTTTGGTTTAGGCTTTGAACGCTTGGTAGTTTATGCAACTGGCATGCAAAACGTGCGTGACGTGATCCCTTTCCCAAGAACGCCTAATAACGCGGCTTTCTAAGTTAGTATCATGCAAAACTAAAAAAACCCTCAATTGAGGGTTTTTTTATTTACAGTTAACTTACCAACCATACCCACTACCTATAAACTTACCAGCTAAAAACATTTTGATGTACCTATACTAATGTTGTTATAACTTAATAACTTTCGAGATGAATGATGTCAGTCCTAGCAACCATTCATGCAGTTTGTTTGAGTATGTTTCTCATAAACCTCATAAAGTTTATTTTCTAGTAAATGAATAAAAGGACAAATACGAATTCGTTGAAAATGCCGTCAGCTATAAAGAAGACTAATACAAAAAAATTAACAATAACAAAAAGCCAAATAGCCCACCGAGCATCTTTAACCAATTAGCATAATTTTGACTCTCAGAGTGCATCACTTTCCCTAATTACCAACGCCCTGTTAACAGGCAATCGTGGTTGGCTAAAATAGCGACGAAGGAGCAAAAGCCAACTGTATTTTGTCCTTGTTTAACAGTTTGTTATGTGTATTTAAAGCCAATACTTAGGGTAATGCCGCTTTGTGTTATTTGACAAATTATTTATAAACAAAGCAATTATTAATAATATTATTGCTCCTGTAGCAATTGGTGTTACTACAAACATATAACCCGTATTATGCAATTCTGAGCTACCAATAACAGCTATAAGAGCCGTTGCACCTCCAGGAGGATGCAGTGTTCTAGTAAAATGCATAGCAACAATAGAAAAAGAAACAGCTAATGCCCCAAGTATAGTGACATCCAAGGGGAAAAACTTAAATATGGATACGCCAATAAATGCAGATATAATGTGGCCTCCTAGTAAATTCCTTGGTTGAGAAAAATCAGCATCTGGAGCACCATAAATTAATACAGCAGAAGCTCCAAAAGATCCGACTAAAAATAAACTATTTAGCACATTGACTTGTGACAATTCACTTACGATTGAAACCAAATATATTCCTATAAAGGCTCCGAGCCAAGACCATAATATTTTAGTAAAAGGCTTTCGTGCAGGACTTAAGCCTCCTCCCTGCATTTTTTTAAAAAATATTTTTAGCATGCTACAACCTTTGATTTACACATAAATACCGCTTAAGCGTTTGTTATAGCTAAACATTATCCAAACCAAGCAACTGACGACTATTACGTAAAGTTAGTATTTTAATCTCAATATCAATTTTATAGATAATACGATAACTACCAAATATTACTTCACGATAATTTGAACCTAACAACTCTGGTACTTCTCGACCCAATTCAGGTTGAGAACCAAGTAAATCCGTACGATCAAAAACATCATTTACCCATTTATCTGCAGCGGATGGTTTATCAAGAGCAATAAACTTTGCTGTTGCTTCTAACGTTTCTAATGCTAATGGAGACCAAACTACTATCAAGACTTAATACTCTGCAATATTTTTGCGCGGGCATCGGAATTAGAAATACCTAATCCTGCAGAAAGTTGAGCTTCTGCTTTTTGTACTTCTTCAAGTAACTCAATTTTTTCCTGCATCGCTTCATATTCTGAGACATCAATAACCACAGCAACACCCTTTCCTCTTTGGGTGATAACAATTGGTCGTCTTGTTTCATTAATTTGTCGTATAAATGAAGCCGCTCCAGCTCTAAAATCTGATAAGGGTTGAATATCTTGGTCAAAATGAATTCTACTCATGGTGATACCTTTAGTTGTACTTAATATGGTACTGATTATAGTAATAACTAGAAATAAGCACAAGACTTTGATTTTGAGTTATTACAGCTTATTAGACATTAGAGGACACCCACTCCACATTCCCTTAAAGTTGTTTTACCACTCCCAGTGTGACCATAAACAGCAACTTGAATACCTAGGGTTTCTAAAGCTCGAACGACTCTTATGTTTATTTTATCTCGGTTAATAAAACTAATTCTGTCTGCTTTTGCGGGTGTGAAAACTTCTTTTAATGAGAACTGACCTGTAATTTGCCACTAAACTTCCTTATTTCTCTAACGGCCCTAATTTAATTGGCTAAAATTAGCGACGAAGGAGTAAAAACCAACTGTTTCTTGTCCTTTTGAATGACTCGTTATGCAGCGATTTCAGCAACTAATTTCAGCCAACACCTTTATTGACAAATAATTTTTTACATGCTATTTATTAATCTTTAAATCAGTCACTTGTGATTAAGGTTTAACATAAATTAACATAGGGAACATGAATTATGGCAGTAAAACACTCCCACGGACCTAGCGTCATACATCAAGGGAAAAAAGGCGGTTCTACTGGATGCGGATTTAGCACCACAGAAAACCCATCTCACTGGGCTGACACGCATAGTAAAATTACGTGTGATAAAAACGGCTGTAAAAACTAGCTGAATAACATTAGGGCTGAATTGTCCAGCCCTATCTCCAAGCTACATAACGCCCGCTATTTTTAGTCCTATTAAATTTCTGTTATGTACACTTATCACTTGAGTCATTGTTTAAGCTTCTAGTAAACATGCCCCCAAAAATATTTAAAATACCTTCAAGAATATCTGAATTCTGGTTGTTCTTAATTTTGTTTCCGTGAATGTCACTCTTGTTTTTATTCTCATGTCTTTCGGTTGCATTATCAGATGCGCCATCAACAAAATCACACACAACATTCGTTGGCTTAGTTGTGGAACAAGATCCCAAAAAAAGTGAGAGTGATATTATGCTTATTTTTACTGAAACTTTCGAGAACATACAAACTCCATGTGTACATAACGAGCTTGTAGAATAACTCGTTTATTATGAATTTCCCCCTAAAAATAGGGGTGCCAAATGCATTGCCTATATCAAATAAATCGTCTACAGCGGGATATAGGAACAAAAGAATTTTGTCCTGTTTTAACAGCTTATAGGAAAATTACACTACGAAATATGGTTCGTATTCAATAGCATTGCAACATTCCAGCCCAGTGAAATTCGAATGTAAATTAAGCCATTGCTCATTGTGCCGCATATAAGAGAGGTTAAACTTATCCTCCCCCGCATATACTAACCTCGCAAATTTTGTTTCAAAAATTGGTGAAATAGCATCTTCCCCATAGCTTTTATATTTAGCATAAAAATACAGTGAGCTTCCCCGCCATTTAATAAATATATCTACAAGTTTATTGAAACTTGGGTTATTTAGCTCTGGTTTTATGTGTTTAGGCTTTAAAGTTTTATCGATTAAATCACATGCAATTTTACTAACTTCATTTTTCATAGCATTTGTAATTTTTTCTTTAACTGTTTTAGATGTAGATATTTGCCAATTTTTCATTTTATTTTGCCAAGTTTAATTATTTACCAACGCCCACTTAATCGGACAAAAATAGTTGGTTAAAATGTGTAGAAAAGCGGAACCTAACCAACTGCTTTATTCCGTTTGAAGTTCTTGTTATGTTTTTCTAATTCCATAAATTGGTGTTGAGGAAAGTATTTTTTACATGAAACCCTAAGTTTATCAAACTTACCTTCTAAGCCTTTTTCACTCTCTTGAACGTTGTGTATTAAAACCTTAACCGAATCATAAGCTCCTTTGAATACATGGTAAGGTAATAATTCTTCATATTCATCCGTATTACTCTTGCGATCAAGTAATCCTTGTTTGTTCATATTTGGCTGTAATTCGTTAATGTAATGTTCGTGTCTAACTTTAAGAGATTCAATAGTTTGTATAAAACCATCTTGTTCTACTGATATTTCCATTAGGAGCATTGGATCATTAATTAAAATTAAGGCTATTTCATTTATATCAACAAAAACTTTCTCATTGAAGTTCTTTTCGGCTGGCATTTTGAAAGCTTGTTCATCAATATTATTATAACGATTCAACAAACGTTTTATGTTTCCAATTACATTTAGTTGGAGAGCAATATTGAGTAATGCTTTATTCAGGATTGCTACTTTTTCATCAACTAATATTTCATTTTCACGAGATAGCTTTTTATCTTCTAGTTTTGCATTAAATCTGAATGCCGCAAAAGCACCGCATAAGAGTGATATGATCAAAACTTGAAGGAATTAATTTTTGCTCTATAGCTAGACATGAAAAATACCAAAGGACTAATGCACCTATTCCTATGATTACACCTGTAACAACAGGGTCATAACAATAATTACTCATTGATTATCCGCAATCTCCATACTGAACGAAAAACATAACGAGCTTGTAGAATAACTCGTTTATTATGAATTCCCCCTAAAAATCGGGGTACCAAATGCATTACCTATATCGAGTAAATCATCTACAGCGCGATACATGATCACAAAAATTTAGTGATTTTGGCTGAATTAGTTATTCTACAGCCTCAACGCCCACCTCAACGAAAAAATATGACAGTTTTAGCTGTCATATTACAGGTGTTTTTAGGCATTACTTGCTATGACTCGCTTTATCATATTTGATGGATCTGTATCAGGTGCGGTCCAATCAGCAATACTAGGATGAGTTGCTACTATAACTTTTACACCATCATTATTAATAAAAGCCTGACTTTTCCATCTTCTATTATTTGTCTCAACAAATTCATCAATTAGTTTATTAGCCCCAAGTTTCTTTTTGAGGTGCTGACCAGCAGTTTTACCAAAACAGAGAATTGCCTTTGGGCCTAATTTTTCTATTACAGCAGAATGAAATGGCCAGCATTGCTCTATTAAATCACTAACTTCATTACTGATATTACTTTCACGCGCTGAGCGAACAAAAATAACATTACTAGAAGGAACCTCACCCGGATTAAGATTCAAATTATCAAGCAAGTGGAGGACTCTTGGTTGCATTTTCCAAGTCCCAGGCTTCGCTCCTTGCCATGATTGATCCCTATAAGCAGACCAATTATTGGTTTCATTTTCCATAATATGCTGAATGCTGCTATCTACAGTTTCATCGGACTGTTCTTCAGGCGAACCACCTGGGTTTAGGCCTAATATATAAAGATCTTTATTTCCTGTAAAAGCATCTACACCTGAATAGAAAACAGAACCAGACCTTTTCTTAAGGTTCGAAGGGATTTTTTCTACGAATCTTTCAATCATCTATATCACTCCATGTCTAACGAGCTTGTAGAATAACTCGTTTATTATGAATTCCCCAAAAAAATCGGGGTAAAAAATGCATTACCTATATCGAATAAATCGTCTACAGCGTAATACAGGAACACAAAAATTTAGTGATTTTGGCTGAATTAATTATTCTACAGCCTCAACGCCTTGCTAAGAGGAAAATAATGGTTGGCTATAATCGCGAAGCAATGGCCAACCATTATTTTTCCTGCTTGAGCAACTTGTTATGCATTCCTACTATTTAATTTAGAAAGTAAATTCGAAGGAGCTATATAAATTAGGGTTTTACCATCTTTCGTTGTAAGGAATAATTTTAGTTCAGCTAATTTTGCCAAATATGCTCTAGCTGTATTTGCAGAAATAGTATAAGAATTAGCAATTTCTTTAGCACTAAATATCCTTCCTGGCTCTTTAACTGCTTTCTTTATTAAATCTTTTTGAATGAAATTTAGCTTATTACCCCAAGTAGTTTTCTCTAATATTTCAGCAATTTTCTTAAATTCATTTGTCTTATTATCTAAGTATGTTTTCAATTCATCGAATGCATGAAGAATAATATCTAATTGAAAATAAATAAAATAAGTTAAATCATTAGAGTCTTTCTCTGTGTACATATAAGACATTCCATACTCTTTTGGTTTTTCTTTTAATAACTTACTAATAGAAACATATTTGAATAGAGTATATTCACTCTTAAGCATGAACCAATAAAATAATGCTCTTGCTACTCTACCATTTCCATCTCTAAATGGGTGTTCATAGCCCATCATGAAATGGAGTATAATTGCTTTAATAATTGGATGTACAAAGTCACAGCCATTCAAGCCAGTATGATCTTCATTAGCAAAATCACATAGTTTTTGAAGTCTTTCGTTAATCAAATTAAAATCAGGAGGTTGGTGCGCAATATTTCCATCTCCATCTTCAATATGTATATCATTACCTTCTCTAAATTCGCCAGGGATCACATTGTTCTCTGTTGTCCCACTTGTTGCAATCCGATGAAATTCTAGAATAAGGTCTAAAGTTAATTTTTCTTTTTTATTATGTTCTGCATACCTCAAAAGAAGATAATTATTTAATATCATTCTCTCGTCTTCATCGATGGGCTCTCTTTCATCTTCCAACATTTTTTTAGCTACTTCACGAGTTGTAGAGGCACCTTCAAGTTGAGCACTTGTAATAGCTTCTTCCATAATTAAAGATGAAACTAAAAATTTACTTTGCAAATTATCACTAGCCGCGGCATCAGATACAGCTCCAACATTACCCCCGGCTATTTTCACTAGTTGATACAATGAAGCTTCCATTGAATGAGGAGTACAGTATAAAAAAGGTTTATCATCTTCACTTTTAATAGGAAGTGATTTGTACTGTGACATTCTTTTGAACTTTACAGCCTTCCATATATTTACAGCATCTTTTTGAGGTACTCTCCACTTAAGTTGACTCCAATGGAGATATCTACCTTCATCATCAGTAACATCATATTTATGAATAAAAGGTGTTATTAAAGTAAAATCTTCAGGGAATTTTAATTCTGGAGCTTTTTCCACCCTAGGTTTAGCCATAGCTTTCACTTTTTACCATATGCGTTTTATATAATTTTAGTATGCCATGCTTCTTACATAACGCAAATTTTAAATTTTGAGTTTTAAACAAAAGTAAATAAATGTATAACAATATATTATGGAAACGTCAAAGTGACATGAAACGAATAATTCATTAGAAAATACATTACAAAAAATTTAAAGATAATATCAACTAAGCGCACATTTTTATTCATGAAGATGAACATTGATAAAATTTAGCAACGCAAAGCTTGTTGGAATTAACACTAAGGGTAAAAATGCCACACAGTCAAATTCAGATACTAAAAAAAAGCCCTAAAAAAGACTGTTTTACACGATAAGAGACATTGGAGGACACCTACTCCACATTGTTATCCCAAAAACATTCCTTCCAATATTGCAGCGCCTTGTGATTGATGCCGACGAATGGATTGTAAATACGCAGAAATTTGAAGAACTTTTTTATAATAAGTTTTACTACCGCCGAAATACGGCTTAACCCCCTACCTAACACAACCCTTTCTATTTTGGATTGACGATATTGGATCTTGTTCGCCTACAATTTGGTTTTTTCAGTCACTTGTACGTATATCTCGACGTCTTTCATAAATTTCATAACGATGACGAAAATTGTTTATAAATTCACCTTAAACTTTTCAGGCTTTTGAACGGCGGGTGTCCTGTGTGTGTTTTGCTACAGCCTATCGTACCATTCATCAAACTTATCAATGACACGATTATGATAAAAGGTTTTGTTAATACTATTAGGATTGTCAGGGTCTAATCTCCTAACTTTGCAGTACTTCTCACCTTCTGATTTGAGTGAACGCATATGATCGTGCAATTTAGTATTTTGTTTAAAGTTATTATATCGCTTTTTAAAAATAGCTATTATTTCATGATAATCATTAGGGTAATTTCGAAGAGCTTCTTCTTCTGAAAATACGATTTCAGGTGCCTCAGGATCATTTGTGACTCTGACTTGTAAAGCCTCATCAGCTGTAGTTTTAACTAATTTGGTCATCAGTTTTAATGAAATAGCAAAATTAGGATCGTTACAGTTTTCTTCCTCTTTCTCTATTTTTTTCAAATATGAAAGCAGATTACTTTTAACCTTATTATCAATACTAAAACTAGTTACATCTGATAAATGGAAGAATGACACCGGCATTAAATAAAAGTTAAATTGGGTAAAATCATAGCTAAACCAGTTCATTGCCAAGGACATAAAATTCTGTAGGGATGCAGTTCCTATTTCTTGAATTTGTATACTTAACTCAACATCGTCGTGAATAAAATGAACCGAGTCATCTCTAATATTTAAAAGTAATTTAATATTAAGCTCTACGGACTTGGGAATTTTTTTGGTTTCAATCAAGCGATTCATGGCAGGAACAGTACCAATTGTTTTCGCATTCCCACTTGGAGTTATGATTATTTTACCTTTATTTAAAGCATAAATAGATTCTCTGTTATCGTCATTATCCTTTACCAACTTAGCTTTAAGTAACAGCTCCCATGCATTTACCATTAAAATAGAAAATGTTTCTTCTCGATATTCAAAATTTGGTTTGTTATAGATTTCAATTGCTGAGATACAGGCTGAAATTGCTTTATCAACGAGTGTTTGATAAAAATATTTTTCAATCTCAACATTCTGGCTTTGATGCTGCCTAAATGTGATTTTACTGAATTTTGAGATTAGCTCTGTAACGGAATAATCATTTTTATTTTTGACTAAAAGTTTTGACCACTTTTTTCTCAAGTAAGTTCTGACTGTAGATAAACTCCATCCAGTACTTTCCGCTAGTTCAATAAGCTGAAAGTTAGACTTTGATAAATACTTTTCAGAAAAAAATATGAAAGCCTTATCGACTTGACTCCATTTATCGGCTACCACCGTGCTCTCCTTTGCAACGCCCCACTAAGAGGCAATTAATAGTTGGCTAAAATAAGCGACGGAGGAGCAAACAGCCAACTGTTATTTGTCCTTTTGAGTTCCTTGTTAGCAGTATTTTACACGTCAAAACTCAAAACCATCCTCAACAGTTATTTGATCTTGCAATATACGTTCAAGTTCTTGTTTTTGAGATGATGACAGAATTTCAGAGTAATCAATCATACTTTTTATAAATTGGAAGTCCCAGCTATTTGGTTTGATTTCTTTAGCAGAAATAAGCTCTTTTTTGAGAAGTGAGCGAATTTCACTTGTTATTCTTCCTTCTTCAATCTGACGTTTTAAGCGTTTTTTAGCTAATTTATTTTGTGAGTCTTTATGAATGGGTGCCATATAAATCCTTTTAAAGTTTACAAGTAATTGATGATACTGCTAACGAGCTTGTAGAATAACTCGTTTATTATGAATTCCCCCTAAAAATCGGGGTACAAATGCATTACCTATACTGAGTAAATCGTCTACAGCGCGATACAGGAAAACAAAAATTTAGTGATTTTGGCTGAATTAGTTATTCTACAGCCTCAACGCCCACCTCAACGAAAAAACATGACAGTTTTAGCTGTCATATTGCAGGTATTTTTAGGCATTACTTGCTATGACTCGCCTTATCATATTTGATGGATCTGTATCAGGAGCGGTCCAATCAGCAATACTAGGATGAGTTGCTACTATAACTTTTACACCATCATTATTAATAAAAGCCTGACTTTTCCATCTTCTATTATTTGTCTCAACAAATTCATCAATTAGTTTATTAGCCCCAAGTTTCTTTTTGAGGTGCTGACCAGCAGTTTTACCAAAACAGAGAATTGCCTTTGGGCCTAATTTTTCTATTACAGCAGAATGAAATGGCCAGCATTGCTCTATTAAATCACTAACTTCATTACTGATATTACTTTCACGCGCTGAGCGAACAAAAATAACATTACTAGAAGGAACCTCACCCGGATTAAGATTCAAATTATCAAGCAAGTGGAGGACTCTTGGTTGCATTTTCCAAGTCCCAGGCTTCGCTCCTTGCCATGATTGATCCCTATAAGCAGACCAATTATTGGTTTCATTTTCCATAATATGCTGAATGCTGCTATCTACAGTTTCATCGGACTGTTCTTCAGGCGAACCACCTGGGTTTAGGCCTAATATATAAAGATCTTTATTTCCTGTAAAAGCATCTACACCTGAATAGAAAACAGAACCAGACCTTTTCTTAAGGTTCGAAGGAATTTTTTCTACTAATCTTTCAATCATCTATATTACTCCCTGTTTAACGAGCTTATAAAATAACTCGTTTATTATGAATCCCCCCCTAAAAATCAGGGTACCAAATGCATTACCTATATCGAATAAATCGTCTACAGCACGATACAGGAACACATAAATATAGTGATTTTGGCTGAATTAGTTATTCTACAGCCTCAACGCCTACTTAAGCGGAAAAATATAGTTGGCTAAAATATTGAACGGAGTGAAAACAGCCCACTTTATTTTTTCCGTTTGAAGTTCTTATAAGCCAATAATTTATCGGCCTGCAGCTTTTGCCGCGGCTTCGATCCAATCGCCCATATTTTTATATCCATCATCTTTGTTCCACCTATAACTCTTATATGAATTAGGTAGCATCCAATCTCCTTTCGTTGATGTGTTTCCGTCTTTGTTCTTAATTTTACTTATATCAATTTCTAATAAACCTTTCCCAAGCTCAATACTTTTTTCTATTTCATATTTGACCCATTTACTTTTACAAGTCTTTGAACCTACTAAAACTACTGTGACGGAGCAGCCACTCAATTGTCCATCAATCCATTTTTTTATATTTGCATCTGTTTGTTTTTTTACCTTTTCCCATTCAGCAGAATCAAAAAAACCAGAGCTTTTTCTGTCTTGAGTAACCCAACTATTCCTAACAACATTTGCTCGCCAGTTATCTTCTGAAAACTGGAAACTAAAAAATACTTTTCTAGCCATGCTTTATACTCCTTTACTTTTTATATTAATAATCTGGATGATCAAATCAATTAGTTCTTCAGTCTTAATCTGGCGATCGCCAAGTTTTTCGAAAAGCAGCTTCATCTCTTTTGAAATGTTCGTGTCTTTCTGCATTTTGGAGTTTTGTTCATTCCATAGCTGCTCAGCCATATAGCCTGTAGCACCAATAGGGATTAAAAATAACCCTTTATTTTTTGCAATTTCATACTCTTCACGCATTCCATTAGATAAAATAACATCATCACCACTTAGCTTGTTACCAAACATGAATAAAGCAATACCCGCATGATCTATCATGTCTTCTCTATATTTCGTCCATAAAGCAGATAAAGATAACTCTCCTTCCGTCGATTGTGGGAAAGGTCGCAAAACAAGTTGATCTTCAACCTTGGCTTTTGGGGTGGTGAACGTCTGCTCTAATACACCTGAGATTACAGAACTCCCAATACCTAAGCCAAAACCAGAAACAACGCGCATACATTGGGACACTAGAGACCTACTTAAGCTATACACAAAACCCAGGGCTTCTCTTTCATCCATTTCCCCATATTCATGTGCTGCGCCGGAAATGAAAATAGTTTTAGATTTATAGTTCTGCTCTAGACGAAGTAACAAATCTGTAATTTCAGAAAAAGCATTGACTAGTATTGTTTTGACATTGAACCTTTCTAAATCTTTGATGAAGTAATTTTGCTTTATTTTTTTGTACTCAAAATCAGCTAAAATTTCATTTTCTTCTTGCTCAGTAGCTTTGATAAAACAATAGTGCCGCCTTTGGCTACCTTCATACGCAACTCTAACTCTGCTAAGGATGTAGTCCAAATTTGGATCGGTAAAACTAAAGCCAATAAATATAAAAGTTTTAGAAATCAAATCGCTTTTCAAATTAGCCAAGTATTGGTCCATTTTTACGTGATAACGTTCATAGTCATCCTTGGTCAAAACCGCTTGGTTTGCATGTTCGACATCACCGTGCATTTTATACACAACAGCATCACGTCTTGGCTTAGTTGTTGATAGATGATCTTTTGTATATTTAACATCTGCTATTTTTCCAGATCTATCTAGAGCAGACTCAATCATCTTGTCATAATTTGTAGTCCAATAAGTTCGAATTGGAAGCCGACAAAGGATTTTATGATTTTCTGTTTCTAATGCTTCTCGTGAGAACTCCTCTATAAGCCTTTGATTTAGCTGGCTACGGTTGTTTCCATTATCATTGCAGTGGAATTGTGCAAGCGCAACCAAATCGCTTTCTTTGTCAACATCTAAACCAAGTTCATCCGCTATTGGTCTAAGCAATTCAGCCCAATTAACAAAACCAGCTCCTGCCGACATTCCTGCTCCAGCAAATACCGCCACGTTCTCTTCAGGAAGTTCTTTACCTACATCTCGCAAAAACGCTTTCTTCTTTAGATCCATTAATATTCTCTCAATTTGATGCAAAAGTACGATGGCTTCAACAGCTTATTATGTACCCATCTGAGTAACACGCGCACCACAAATAACATTAAATTAACATTAATATCCTATACTTTCAAAGCATTAGAATCTGGTAATGCTAAATCCCATGTATATTAAGGCATGTTACTAAGACCTCTCAGTAATACAACCTGAACAAAAAAAAACAAAAAACATATTTAATTCAGGTAGTTAAGTTAATTTATTTAGTGTTGATTATAATAAATACTGTCTTACTAAGACGCCTTAGTAACACACCTAAAAAATCATACTGACTTCCATATAAAATGGCATCACAGCGTTTACGCTAGTAGTTAATTCATTAGAAAATATAGGGCAAGATTTTTAGCTGGAATGCTAGGAAGGCAGATTCGAGACATTAGCTTTTAAAAAGACTTAACACTTCGGAATAGTTATATCCAAACTCCTATCATGAATACCTGAAGAAATACTTTTTGATAGAAGTGAGTTTCTTACAAAGCTGTGCTATTGCAAAAGCCCATTTTTGAGGGAGAGACACCAACTAGGTCTGAAATAACAAAGGGGCTACATCACCGCTCTTACGCATCCATTCATACGTGCGTAAGAGCGTGCTTCATGTACGTCATGAGGGTAATATTATATTTTGAAAGACCCAACATGGTGATCTAAAGCGAGCGCAAGCTCCTCTAATTGTTTGCTGGTTTTTTCTAACGCATAGCTCGCATTTAAGCCTTCTTTAACAGAGCTGTCAACGGTATCCATATTGACATTAATTTCATTGGCAACACTTGACTGCTGGCCAGTGGCGGTTGCAACTTGCGTATTCACATCCAGTATCATTGATACTTGTTCTGATATATCGTCAAGCATTTCCTGAGCATTTTGCGTTGTTTTAGCGCTGTCGACTGCGAGAGACTTACTACTATCCATCGCAATTACTGCATTTTTTGCTTCATTTTGTAACTGGTCGATCATTGTTTGGATTTCATCGGTAGACGATGCTGTTTTACTCGCAAGACTTCTTACTTCATCGGCCACCACACTAAACCCTCGACCAGCATCCCCTGCTCGAGCGGCCTCAATCGCAGCATTGAGTGCAAGAAGATTAGTTTGCTCTGAAATGCTTCTAATAACGTCCAGTATAGAACCTATAGACTGCGTTTTTTTCGCTAGCGAGGTGATCACCAATGACATATCTGTCATCTCATCGCCAAGATTATTAATCGTCATAATAGATTTTTGTAGCGTTTGTCGCCCACTCTGGATCCCGTTATTCGCTTTTTGTGCTGAATCTACCGCACTAGTGGCATTGTGAGATATGTCATTAATAGTCGCTATCATTTGAGACATAGAGGTTACGACGACTAAAGATTGACCACTTTGCTCTTCACCTCTTGATAGCGCTTGCAAAGATTGACTGCGAATTTCTGTCGCTGAGCGAGCTAAATCTATACCTGTTTGGACTGTTTTAGAAATTATCTTATTGATGTTATTTACAAATATATTAAAATCAGAAGCGATCTTGGCTATCTCATCTGAGCCTTGTACGGGTAATCTAACGGTAAGATCACCATCTCCTTTAGAGATGTCTTGTAATGCTTTTTGCAAGCCCGAAAGTGGCTTAACAAATCTAGCCAATAACAAAACAAGTACGCATACACATATTACAAAGATGACTAGGATTGAGATCAACAGAGTCAACATAATATCCTCAACCGCTTCACTTACTTCTGTGATAGGAATACCTATATCAAAAGCACCAAAGAGCTCACCATCAACATGAACAGGAACCATAATATCGTAGACCCAAACTTGCTGTATTTCTGCATACCATTTCGAAAATTGTGACTTTCCTTTGCTTGCCCCCTCGAGGGTATAACTGTCTTTATAAATCTTACCTAATTTTTGTTTATCGCTATGTGCAATGGCTTTAATGTTTTTATCAATAACCACTGCGTAGGAAATATCTGGCCGTTCTTTGAGAGAGGTCATTAATGCTTGTAAATCATGCAAGGGTTTCGAAGATGTGCGCAACACATACGCAACATTGTTTGCGATTAAAGCAGCCTGCGCTTGGGATTTTTTTAAGATAATATTATCTATCTCTTGATTTGAGATAAAATAGGTCGCGGTTATACTCGTTACTGCGGCTATAGCAAACATGATACAAACTGTAATTAATATCATTTTTTTCATTGTGAATATCCTTGGGAAATCGATAACAATCAAGGTTTAAAATCAAACTGATCCTAAAACATTTAACCATGGTGTGAAGAAAATTTTAACAGAGGGACTGACTTAAGCTGAACTATATAGCGCGGGTTAATTTGTCACTAACCACAGCATGATTTGGCGTTGACACTAGTAAGATAAAAAACACAAGGGCATGATATTTTATACAATGAAATGGCATATATTGTTGGTTCCAGAATAATTTGAATAATGTGGATAATTTGAATTGTCTTGTTCAAGAAACTAGTATTGGCAGGTAGATTTGCCGGTTCAGGTAACTCCGCTGCCATAACGTTAAACGCTTTAGACCGGTAGTTTTTGCGTTTTAAAGTTTTAAAGTTTTAGGTGAAAGTTGCCCTTATTAAAACCATACAGTAAATTAATTCTATTGTTCCTTGCTGGGCAAGTCAATACTATTGGCTTAATACTTGCTGTATGGATATATATAATTGTTTTTGACCGTAAGTTCACTGGCTCTGAACGACTCTTATTTTGATAGGATAGTGCGGGCTGTAATGGTTTAATGAAACTGGAATAATTTATAGCTTAAAATCTTTCCAGTGTTAGTTGACCATTACAAACCTCATGTTAAATTTTAGCCTTCAGTTGACCTAAAGAGCGGCCGATAGCTAGCTTGCGCTTAACGCGTATAATGGTCAGCTACCCATTTTAGCTAATATTTGTTCGGCTGTCATAAGTGCAGCCTTGGGTTTGAGGCCTCTACGTTCTTCTCTAAGCTGCTACCCCACTTGCTAGTAGGTGGCCAAATTAACTATGCCACTTCACAACTCAAATAAAACATCACTACGGATTATATATTTAACTCCCTCACTAATCGGCACTGAACTGTGTATGTAACTTAAAGGATGCATGCCATGCGGAAAGCACAATATACTGCCGGCAGGGGTTCGAATATCAACATGACTAACCTTACCCCCCGCTGTTGTCGGTTTAGTAGGATCATCCGCATTGACCATAAAACGTGTTTCACCACCTTCGAAGCCTTCACTTAATAGTATTAAAAAGCTCATTTGGCTATAACGGTCAGGATAAGCATTAGCGACTAGTTCATTATTAATAATACGACTACCCGGCCAAGAACCATCAGAATGCGGTTTAAAATAATCCTCAGGGTTATAACGATAAAATCGAAAACGCGCATTGATACCCAAGGCTTTACTGCCAGAAAAAATAGCTTGTCGGTCATCCATTAAATGCGAGATGCGTTGCCAAATAATCCCATCGGTTTGTTCATCAACAATCCAAGTCAAGCTGTCGTTATGTCGAACACTGCGCGGTAAAGAAACCGCAGCATCGGGCAGATAACCTAACGCTTCACTAATCGCGATCAATCGTTCACATTCATCTTTTGCCAAGACATTTAACAACTGAAATGCACCCGGCACTTTATCCAACTCGTGTCGTTTAATATGGCTGACGTCATAATGTTCATCTAAGTGTGCCGCATTGATATGGCGGTTACCCCATGCAGGTAAAGCGGGATGCTCAGCACCAGGCTCTAAAGCAGCGACAAAAAAATCGGCGACTGTATCTGTTTTTGTATTCATTGTTGACTCCATTAAATACTGACTTATTTACTAACTTATTTACTAATAACGCGTACTTGCGCAAACTGACGATGTCCAGCAGTAGTACCATGAAAACCAAAACCACTTTGTTTTGCACCGACCCAAGGCCCAATGCCGCCAGCACCTTGGTTGATGCCTACCATGCCAGCTTCCATTTGTTGCGCAACTTTATCTGCTCCAGCGCCACCAAAAACTACAGCACCTAAGCCGTAAGCACTGGCATTAGCACGTTCAACCGCTTCAGATAATTGCTTAAAACGACTTATGGCAACAACGGGACCAAAGGTTTCATCTTTTTCTAGCTGCATATCGGGTGTGATATTTGTCACGACTGTAGGCTGTATAAAAGGTAGTTCATAATGATGCGTTCCTAATAAGAATGTTGCCCCTTTAACATGAGCATCTTTTAGTTGAGAGAGTACATTTTCATGCTGCTTAGGGTTAACCATAGGTCCAATATTGGCATTGCTTTGATCCCAAGCACCCGCACGATATCGACGAGCTAAAGCGACGACTTTTTGCTCAAACTCATCAGCTATACGTTCATCAACATAAATGCGCTCAGTAGAGGTACACATTTGCCCCGTATTTTCAAAAGAGCTTGCCACCGCAAACTGAACTGCCTCGTCAATATCAGCACTTGCCATTACAATAAGAGGGTCATTACCTCCTAACTCCATGACTAAACGTTTTAGTTCTGATGCCGCACTGGCCATAATATGTTTGCCTGCAACTAATGAGCCGGTAAATGCGACCATATTGATCTCGCTATTAACTAGCGCCTTACCGGTTTCTGCATCACCCTGTGCGATTTGTAACACACCTTCAGGTAACACTTTATTTAACGTTTTAACAAAAAGCTCGGCAACCAGAGGTGTTTCTTCAGACGGCTTTAATACCACACTATTACCAGCAACGAGTGCAGGCAACAACAAGTTATTCGCCATAGCCAAAGGGTAATTCCAAGGAGAGATCACAGCAACAACGCCTAATGATCGATATTGTATCTCAGCATTAGGTCCCATTGATTCAGTCTTTAGCGCTTGCGCTATTTCCTGGGTGAAATAAGCGGCATTTTGAACGGTTCCAGCCACTTCATAACTTGCTCTACGGTAATCTTTACCCATTTCTTTACTGATCAATAATGCTAGCTGATCTTCTATTGCAGTAAGGCACTCATAAGCCTGAACGACTATTTGTTGACGTTCATTAAGCGACAATGCTGCCCAAGATTTTTGCGCCCGCTTCGCACGTAGAACGATAGCCGTAATATCTGCAGGCTCGCAAATAGGTACATCACCCAATGGCGCTCGATTAATGGGGTTGTAGGAGGTAAGTGTTGGCATGAAAGGTTTCCTAAAATTACATTAGCTGTAATCTGTTAATTTTATGTTCTAAATTTTATGTTCTAAATCTGATGTATTAGATTTAGCCATCAAGTTTATCAATTGATAACAAAATAGAAGCACGATGATGTGCTGCGGTTATATCATCGTGCCTCATTATTTTTACGCGGTTTTATACGAGTTCATCTGGCCCAACACGTACAACTAACTTGCCGAAATTTTCACCTTGTAATAAACCAATAAAAGCATTTACTGCGTTCTCAAGGCCTTCAACTCTATGCTCTTTGTACTTTATTTCACCCGCATTTAACCATTTAGACATTTGCTGACTAAATTCAGGATAACAATGACTATAATCATCAAACACAATGAAACCCTGCATTTTAATGCGCTTAGTCAATAGTGTGCCCACTAATAAAGACAATCTGTCCGGTCCACTGGGTAATTCGGTTGCGTTATACTGAGAAATTAGTCCACATACAGGCACGCGCGCACAGCTATTTAATAATGGCATTACAGCGTCAAACACTTTACCGCCAACATTTTCAAAATATACATCAATGCCTGATGGACAAACCGCCGCTAATTGCTCAGCTAAATTTTCACTTTTATGATCTAAACAATAATCAAAACCTAAGGTTTCAACCGCATAGTTACATTTGGTATCGCCACCAGCAATGCCTATCACTTTACAGCCTTTTAATTTGGCAATTTGGCCAACTAGGCTACCTACAGCACCGGTTGCCGCCGCAACAACGACCGTTTCGCCCGCCTTTGGCTGACCAATATCAAGTAAACCCATGTAAGCCGTTAAGCCTGGCATACCTAATACACCTAACGCATGCGAGTGGTTAGCCATGTTGTTATCAAGCTTAAGTAATTCGCTACCATTGATAACGCTATAATCTTGCCAGCCACCAAAAGCGACAACCCAATCACCTTTGTTATAATCGCTATGGCTTGACTCTTCTACTCGACAAACACTACCACCGACCATGACTTCATTTAAAGCAACAGGGTCTGCATAAGATTTAGCATCATTCATTCGCCCGCGCATATAAGGGTCGAGTGAAAGAAAAACAGTACGAAGTAATACTTCGCCGGCTTTAGGTGTTGGTTTTTCGCTATTTACCAGGTTAAAGTTTTCAGCTTTTGGCGCGCCAAAAGGTCTAGATGCCAAAACCATTTGGCGATTTATATCAGTTTTTTGAGTCATGTTCATTCCTATGAAGAAAGCGCTAATGTAAAGAGATTGTGTTGAGAGGTATTAAAAATCCTGCGTGTGAACTTTGTAAAGTAATGCACACGCCACTTATACCTGTCTTAATTATGATGAAGCATTACAATGCTTGAGTTAAAATTTTACGGCTTATTGCTAAGGTAATATCGTCATTTTCGCCCAATGCCGTCATACCATGTTGCTCTAATCGTTCAATCAGTAAGTCGATATCTTTACTACCAAGATCAACGTGGGATAAACGTGTTGGCACTTGCATTGTTTCGAAGAACTCTTCAGTTAAACTAATCGCTTTATCGATACGTGCATTGTCATCACCATCCGTTATCTGCCAAACGCGTGCTGCATATTGTAGTAATTTTTCACGTTTTTGTTCTTTACGTACTTTCATTACCGCAGGCAATACAATAGATAGGGTACGCGCATGGTCGATACCAAAAGCACCGGTAAGTTCATGACCTATCATATGCGTTGACCAATCTTGTGGTACACCTGCTCCTATAAGACCATTTAACGCCATGGTTGCCGACCACATGATATTAGCTCGAACTTCTAGGTCTCCGTTAGTCGCTGGCGCTAACGCTTTTGGTCCTTCTTCAATCAATGTTTGTAATAAACCTTCACTAAAACGGTCTTGTACCTTGCCATTTACGCTGTAAGTTAAGTACTGCTCGATAGTATGAATAAAAGCATCAACAACGCCATTACCTATTTGACGGTCCGATAATGACAAAGTCACACCTGGGTCTAACACAGCAAATAATGGACGAACTAACGGACTAGAGAAAGGTAGTTTATTACCATCACGTGTTACCACAGAGTTACCGTTACTTTCAGAGCCGGTAGCTGGTAGCGTTAATACCGCGCCAATAGGCAATGCTTTTGTGAACGCTTGCTGTTTCGCAAGAATATCCCAAGGGTCATTACCTTCGCTATTACCTTCGTAAAGTGCCGCTGCGGCAATAAATTTAGCGCCATCAACAACTGAACCGCCACCAACAGCGAGTAAATAATCAATGTTCTCTGCTTTAATTATTGTTTGCGCTTGCATCAAAGTGTCATAGGTTGGATTTGGTTCGATACCTGAAAATTCAAACCAAGTATGCTCTGTAAGCGCATCACTGACTTGCTGATATACGCCATTACTTTTAATTGAACCACCACCATAAACCAGCAAAACTCTTGCATCTAGTGGGATCTCATGTGAAATGGCGGCAATTTGCCCTTCACCAAAATGAATACGGGTTGGATTTTGAAAACTGAAATTTAACATTGTTGTATCCTAAAATTTTTCAAGAAAGTAATTTATAAATGCGTTAGTTTAAGCACCAGTTAATGACTCATTAATCAATGCCCCGCTTTTATAAAAACGGCTTATATAAAAACAGCTTATAAAGCGTACACTGGGTAATCGGTATAACCTTTATCAGTGCCGCCATACATGCTTGTTGGGTCAACGTCGTTTAACGACCATTCGTTCTTAATACGCTCTGGTAAGTCAGGGTTAGCGATAAATGGGCGACCAAAACCAAAAATATCACCATTGCCTTCAGTTAAAATTCTTAATGCTTTTTCTGGCGTATATTTACCGGCGTACATCACTAAACCGTCAAAGGTTTTTCTTACCGCCTTGTAGAAGTTTTCAGGTAAATCAGGTGCATTATCCCAATCTGCTTCAGCAAGTGATAAATAAGCGATGCCAATATCATTTAGCGTTTTAATAGCGGCAATATAGGTTGCATGCGGATCGCTTTCTACTAAACCTAAATAAACCCGCACTTCATCAGTACTTTCAAATAATGGCGCGAACCTTACGCCTACTTTGTCAGCGCCCATAACGTCAGCAACGGCTTGCGTTATTTCCTTTAAAAATCGTAAGCGATTCTCTAAGCTACCACCATATTTATCAGTTCTATCGTTGCTATGTTCAGAAATAAATTGATTCACCAGATACCCATTAGCACAATGTAATTCAACACCATCAAAGCCAGCTGCTTTAGCATTTACCGCCGCTTGTTTGTACATTTGTACTAGCTCCTCAACTTCAAGAGTTGATAAGGCCCTAGGCTCACTTGGATCAGCTAATGCGCCTTGCTCTGGAGCCGTTTCGATAAAAACTTTAACCGCATCAGCTTTCAATGCTGATGGGCCAACAGGTGCTGCTTGGTTTGGTTGTAATGAGGTATGAGAAACACGACCAACATGCCACAATTGACAAAAAATAATGCTACCCGCATCGTGTACTGCTTGTGTTACCTGTTGCCATCCTTGAATTTGCTCTGCACTATGAATACCGGGTGTCCACGCATAACCTTGCCCTCTTGGTTCAATTTGAGTGCCTTCAGTGACCATAAAGCCAGCGCCAGCACGTTGCGAATAGTAATTAGCCATCAACTGGTTAGGAATATTGCCCGGTTGAGAGCTTCTAGAACGTGTTAATGGTGGCATAACAATACGATTTTTAAGGGTATAAGGGCCAAGCTCTGTTGTTTTAAATAAAGGTGAAAATGTCATGCGTTACTACTCCAAAATAAAGTTAATATAATCGTCGCGGTGATTAATAAATGAGTTCAGATGCTGTCACTGTTCTTCAACATCACTAGCACCACTACATGGTTGATTTATAAGTTTCTTGTGCTATTTGTTTATAAGTTTCTTGTGCTATTTGTTTATAAGTTTCTTGTGCTATTTGTTAGGTACGTGGCTAGAGTTAGCTACGTGGCTAGAGTTAGCTACGTGGCTAGAGTTAGCTACGTAGCTAGAGTTTGGTATTTCCACATAGCCTATTGTTAATATGATTTCAGTTAATTTATTTGTTGAATAACAAAATAGTTCTCAACTCAATACTGACGCGACTTTGCGCGTTTTTAGCCACCGAAGGCAGTGAAAAAGCACTATGTGGAGTTCTATTAACTGCATTGCTTTCGTCGCTATCAAATACTTTAAAATTAAGTTGTTCTTTCGATGTCATTCGAGAGAAATAAAACCAACGATTGTTTGGGTTATAACTAAAACCTTCAATTTCCCCAACACGATCAGGATAGGCAACCTGAAGTAAATGTGATTGCTCTGAAGTAATACTGCGCGCATCGGCAAATGCAAGTGGGCTGTCTAACACCACATCAACTAACGGTATCCAAGTATTAATAAATTGATAGCGATGATAATCACTCGCTTTTAAGCCCTTTTTTTCAAGTTCAATATCTAAACGATTTTGTGCCGATCTAGCGACATAATCGTTATGTACCGTATGAATAGGAGAGCGTTTTTCAGCGCAATGAAGCTTGTCTTCAACCGAACGAATTGTATGGTCGAATACCACGCCTTTGCTGGCATTAGTTAAGCTTATAAGGTGTTTGATGATTTGCGGATAAAGTTCACGGCTAACCACAGCGTCATCAAAATAATCAGCCACATGATATTTATTGGCAACTAAACCAAAACCATCTTCTTTCAGTGTCGCAGTTTTCGTTAATAAACGAGCATCCGCAATTTCAACCACACGTTTATCCACTTGGTCGGTAAGTGTGTTGGCACTTTTTTTGCCTGTTGATAAATCAAACGTCGCTTGAATATTTGGCTTGATATAATTGATTTCAGCGGCAATGGTCGGCTGATGTTGATTTGCGGCATTCAATAGCATAATAAGGTCCAATTAAGTTCAGTAAATAACGAATTAACTTGATGGGATGTATGCTAACCTTCCTTTAATACAAACAAAAACAATATAAACTTGTTAGAGATACAAAAATGAGTGGTATCAATCGACTAGACATTAAACAACTGCGGGTATTACAGCTATTACTTCAGGAAAGAAATTTGTCAAAAGTGGCTCATATTATGGGCTTAACTCAACAAGCGATTAGTGAGCAACTGAAAAAAATTAGACATAGCTTTGATGATGAAATGTTTATACGCACCAGTAATGGCGTAATTCCAACGCAAGTTGCAGAAAAGATGGAACATCGGGTAAATCAGATATTGGCGGATATCGACAACTTAATTACCGGCGAAAAATTTAACCCGGCTGAGCTTTCAGGAATATTACAAATAAGTTCATCAGACTATGCGCTAGTCACTATTCTTCCCATGTTGTTAACGCAAGTGAATGCGTTAGCGCCAAACCTAAAAGTGATCATCAGGGATTTTGAGTCGGATAATTTAAACCAACTGATGGTGACGGGTGAGCTTGATCTTGTGTTTACTTTTCCTGAGTTTATTCCTGACAACTACCCGAACAAGCGTTTATTTGAAGACCATCATGTATGCGTAACAGGGAATAATTCAATTTATCGCGGGAAAAAATATAGCTTGTTAGCACTAGCGCAGCTGCCACAAATTGTTATCTCACCTTCAAGACCTAATTTAAAAGGCTCACATGACTCTTGGTTTGCTAAACAAGGATTAAAAAGACATATACTTATGTCAGTGCCTAGCTTCTCTGCTGCATCAGCCATTATTGAAGCGACCAACACCATTGCATTTTTACCATCGAGACTATTACCCGATCCTAAGTTAGTTGCGATAGAAATTGAACAAAACCCACCAAAATTTGACGTTATTGTTGCCTGGCATCAACGCTCAAATAATAATCCGTTACACCTGTGGTTATTGGGCTTACTGGATAATATTTTCTGCTCTGCTGAATAAATAAATCAACAGAAATTTGAGATGCTAGACTATTAGCTTGACTCATTAATTATGATTATAGTGTTGGTAAATAAGGCAACAAGCATGCTGAAGCCTTATTTTGTTAATGATTGAAGCAGATTGAAATATCTTTAATGTCAAAGTTACCGTTAAAAGATTTTGAATAGTTACCCAGGGGTTTAAAGATAAAAAATTTACTTTTTTCCGCGGGCAATCTTAAAATTTCAGTATAGATAGCATCTAAAAATAATTGCGGTTTACATTCAGGTTGTAGTTGTTGGTAAATGTTATTCACTAGCACTTTATCGCCTGGTGTTTCGATTAACGCTAACAGTATATCTTCTAGCCACTTTGCGCCTATGGGTGTTTCAACTGCTTTTTCAACATTGTCTTGTGTCATATCAAGAGAAGAATTATTGTCCCTTTCTTTTTTAAACCGTTCACCTTCCTCTAAGTTAAGCGATTGTGCCAGATCGATTAAATCATTGCGGGTTAGTAAACTCGACTCATCAGGATAAACATCGATGTTCATTGCTTTAACTAAGTTGGTGATGTTTGGCGGCATGCTAATGTCTTCAACGCTGATAAGATCACTAAAGTCATGATCGGTTTTTGTGTCGAAGTATTGTTTAAATTGCCTAACAAGTTTACCTCTACCTTCCAATTTTCTAAAGCCAATCAACAAGGCTTGCATCAGTGTCAGTGCGTTAATGAGTTCTTTAATCGCACTTTGTTTACCACCAAATAAGTCGTTATTGATAATGGAACGTAGTCGTAAATCAGTTATAGGCCTTTCCAATAGTTCTGCTTCATCAATAATATTTAACGCTTGTCTAAGGGTTCTTGCTTCTGCAATGGCTTGTTCATTTTCTTTACGCTTTGCTGATATTGAATGCACATAACCAAATTGATTTTCAATACGGTTTCTTAATTGTTGTATGTTGTTGTTTATACCATCGAGTAATTGATAGATAGAGTCAATGACCAGTCTTTTGTACATATCGCTGTCACTGTAAGCGCCCAGGGTATTTGAGTGGTTTAGTTGATTTATATTAAATAAAATACTGCGCCAATAGCCGCCCACATCCAGATTAATAGCCAGTGTTCTTTCTGTTTTAAGCGCATTTTCTAAGAAATTTTGAAAGGCACTGCTGAGTCTTATACTGCCTGAGGCAGTTTCAAAAGCCAGATTATAATTGTGAAGTTCATCAAAACCTTTCAGGGCTTCTTCAGTCGGCGGAAGTACTCCCTCGGTTATAATGGTGTCAATGGTTGCCGCATGCTTTGCTAACATACGAAACATTTTTCTCATGGCACCCGACATTATATCAAATCATCCTGTGCTGGCTCATCTAAGTCGATGTCATCAAATTTCTCAGCTTGATAAGTCATAATAAATTCCATCAAGTTAATGTAGTAGGCAAGCTTACCCGTACAAAGATAGATATCTATCTTGGGTTCAATTTGCTTTAAAATTTCAGTTTTAACTAGGCTATTAATCAATTGTTTGGTTTTATCAAAAACACTGCCTTTTAACTGACCTTTTATCTGGATAATGATCCGGTCTAATGATTTTAACAGTGATTTATCGTTTTCAATTTTACTGACAATTTGAGCTAGGTGTATTTCATCACCGGTATAGAGTGCACGTTCGTCATTACTCACGCGCATCATTAAGCTTAGAAACTCGACTACTGGCCTTATTTCTTGCTGAGTTTGCTTAAATATCGCTCTTGACGATCGCCTTCTATCTGGGGTCATAGACTCGTAGGAGGCATAATAAAATTCGTGGTCAATATGAGATAATGTTTTGCCGGTTTGATACAAATAGGTCTGTACACGCTCTCTGTTGATATCTGAACTTAGAAAGTCGTAACTTGTAGCACAGGTTATCGGGCAAACGAATTTACCGGTTAAAAGTGACTCTACTGTGTTGGTGAATACTTCATCAAAAATCATGACGGGGTACCTACTGTACTGGTTTGTGCGGCACTTATTGCTTTAAGCAAAGGATCATCGTTAGCGGTGATTTGTTCAAACCTATTTTTCGGTTTATTAATAAAATAGCGCTTGTGATAAACCCCCATGAAGTTATTATCTGCATTAGGAATAGCAGTAAAAATGGTATCTTTTTCTTTATCAAACATCGCGAATAGTGAGTCGACGTTTTCCACTGAGATTTCACCTAATTCATCAACGCCATATAAAATATCAACATCTTGTGTTCCTTTGATCATAGAGCCTAATGAAGTGGTAAACGCCAGCAGAATTAAGTAACTCATGCCATTAGAAGATATGTCTTTTAAATCATTACCTGAACGCGCGATTTTTCTTTCATTATTGACGACAGCTTCAAAAGAAATATCGTATAAATTAGAGTGCCTCTCTACCAGTTTGTTATGGGTAAATTTAGTCAAAACTTCTGACATAGCAACGCCATAACTTTCAGGAGGTAGGCTTTGTTGATTGTCTTTGCTCCAAGCTTCATAGGTTTTTTTAAATGATTTTAAGGCCGAAAATACTTCGTGAGATTCGAGTAAAGGTGTCAGGTTAATTGATATTTTACCTAAGGCGCTAAAAACAGTTTTTTTCTCTAAGTAGCTATTAACTCTTAAACTAAAAGCATTAATATCAGATTCATAACGTTTGAGCTGATCATAAAAACCAGATAATTCCATACCCCGTAGTGCCGCATTCTCGATAATTAAATCACGTACTTCATTAATAACTAAGGGTAACTCTTTGACAATATAATCTGAAATAAGCCTGAGATTAGGATCTATCTCCAAGGCATTACTTTTCATATCAATGGATTTTTTTATCGCACTGTTCAAGTGGATATTCATTTGGGAGATAACTTGTTCGGCATAGCCTTTAATGCTTTTTAATGCCTTACGATGACTTTTTAATATGTTATCTAATTCACCGCAAATGGTTTCAAATGAATGGGTTTGTGCAATGTCAAAAGCTTGCTCAAATTCGCCTAATCGGTTGGTTAAGCGTAAGGCCATTTCGTGCTGTTGGCTAACCTTTGACAGCTTACCGGTAATCGCGTCACGGTTGATGATAAAAGCGGCTTTACGGGCTTTAATCATGTCAGTCAGTTCAGTAAGTGATTGGGTCAGGTTTGTCACCCCTTGCGAAGCCTTAAACGATTTATCATTAAGGCTGTCAAGTTGGCTATAGCTGTTGCTCATAAAAGCGTTGTAACTACTAATGATACCTGGAGCATTTTTTAATCGGCTAAGTTGTTTTTCTAACGTGACTATTTCATTATCAAGTTTGTTTAGCGATTCAGTATCAATATTTTTATCATTTAATTGATTTTTTTCATCCGCGGCTAAGCGGCTAATCGCTAAGCTATATTCAGTAGTGTTTTGGCTTGATTTTTCTTCTGTCTGCTTGATATAACCTTCTAGTTCAACATTTTGCCCCATATGTTGTTCTTGTAAACTTCGAATACGGTCTAAGTGCTGTTGATTAATCTGACTTAGCTTGTCTTTATTTTCTCGACCCAGTTTACTCAGGGCATTGTTAAGCGCTTTAGCTTCAGTCTCTAAAACTAACTTGGCTTGTTCAATGGCATTTTTTTGTTCAATGTTAAGCTGATTGATATTGGCATTAATAGATTCAAGTAATTGCTGCTTTAACGCTATGTTAGCTTTAATCTTAATAAGGTCTTGTTGCAGCGCACTTTGCTCGTTGGCAATGGCTTTAACTTTGCCTGACAGTTTTTCTTTTGTCTCATTTAATTGCAGAATATGCTGGTCAATTTGTTCAATTTCGGCGCTAATAGTGTCACTTGTTTTCGCAAAGTCATTATAAACACGATCCCAATCTAGCGTTAAGCCTTTGAAGTCATTTTTTGAGCCTTCAGGGCTAAAGTCAGGGTTAAGATGGGTTGACGCTAATACCGCGGGGGCAAGAAACTTACCTATACTTTCAGACCAGTCATCAACATTGTTCACTAAGAACTCATGCAGCGAATTTTTTTGCGGATTAAGTAAACGCTCCAAGTCATTTTTTGCTGATACCTTAGTTTTTATTGTGTTGGCGGTATCGACTATTTCGCTCAGTATTTTATCCGTTTGCATCGCACTATTTTGCGCTTGTCGCTCAAAATCGATGGCTTGCCTTGAGTCTGCGTTAAGCGCTTCGTTTGCCCGTTGCAATTCCTCTTGTGCTAAATTAAGTTGTGCTCTTGCTTCCTTACTGACATCAACACTTTGTAATTTAAAATGACAATGGCTGAGTTTATTTTCATAATCGGCAGAAAGTTGCTGTAATTGATTTTCATTCTCTGAGATGGCGGTTTTTAGATCATATCCCGCTTCGCTCATTACCCTGTTTTGTTTTACTGTAATCTCGCTATATTCAGCATTAGCGACGCTAAGCTGGCTACTAAGCTGATCTTTTAAGTTATAAAACTGTGCTTGTCGTTTAGCTTTAAGTTTGTCGAATTTCGCGGTAATGTTTTGAGCTTCATCCAGTAAATTTGATTTTTCAACACTGGCATTGTCAAGTTGTGTTTGATAATGATCAATATTGGCATAGTCACTTTTTAAGCTGCCAACATCTTTTTCTTCCCAGGAAATTTTTTCAGCTTCAATGGTCTCTATTTGCCTTTTGGCGCCGTCAACTATGCGATTATTGTCACTTATTTGATCGGCTAAGCTGTTTTTTTCATCTGATGTTTTTAAGTTTGCAGTCGAGTTTTCAGTATTTAATGCCGCAAGCTCAAGCGTTAGCGCTTTAAGTGAATAATCGAATTGTTCAGTATAGGCTAACAAGTTATGTTTATATTCAGCCAAGATGGCTTCAGAATTTTCTGCCGTGTAAAGAGATTTGGATAATTTGGGTAATATGCTACTGGCTAAATCATCGTAAGTCCTCAGCGCGTTATAATCAGTTTTCCAGATAGATAGGCTCGCTACGTCCATATTAAACTCAAGTTCATTTTTACCGCCATTGAGCATAATGGACGATAGCAGTTCTTTAATACGTTTAAAGTCCGTGTTGCGCTCTAATGCCGCACCAACTACGGTATTGAGCATTGATAAATTTTTGCCCGGGGCGGCAAGAGAAAACCTATGCTTTGCTTCGGTCAGATCCTTCTCACTAAATACTGCCGTACCGAGAATAATTTTTTGATAATGTGATGGCGAAGATACTGCTTTAACAGGCACCTGCTTTAAACGGAAATGGCGATAAATGTTTGTACAGGGGATTAAATTTAGCGTGCCATCAGGCGAAGGCTCAGCCGTGTAATCGGCAAGTTCAAACGGCTTATCTACAAATAAGTAGTTTATACTTTCGTTCTTACTAAAACACACGGCTTGTTTAATACCTGAGTGTGTTTGATATTCAAAAACAATATAACTGGTCAGTCTAGGGAGGTAATAGTTTACAAAAGACTCTCTGATTTTACCCCGTACTTTAACGACATCACCGGGTGCATCAGCAAAGAATATCCTGACCAGTTTTAAAAAGGTAGTTTTACCTGCCGCATTGGTGCCACTGAGATTAGTATGGCCACTAACGTCAACCTCAACCCTTCTCCCCTTAAAGTAGCTATCAATCAAAATTATGCGTAATAGTTTACTACTTGGTGCAACTTTCAAGGTCATTTATCTTCCTATTGACGGTATTATTTATGCTTTAATCTGCTGGTGATTAGTGTAATACGACTGGCTCATTGATACCATGGCGCGAACAGAGAATATTGGGTTTGGCTTTGCACTATGGCTCAAAAACGCGCTGTATTCGATGCTGTTTTAACCTTTTGAAGCAGTGGTAATTATCTGCTATATAAACTTAGCGCTTGGTTTATGATCATTAAATTAGACGGTAAACAACCTAAGAGCACAAGATACCTGAAAACTATGATGTGATGATGATAATAAACTGGCTATTTGATGCAACTATAGCCCGGGATATCGCAGGAGCGAAGGCTAGTGATATTTATATCATTGGATGAAAGTAGCTAAAGATGACATTAATGCCGGTGTTGTAAGGAGTAAGGAGTAAGGAGTAAATTATCAAGGTATTAAAAGCTATTTACACTTCATTGCTACAAATCAAAAAGTTAAAAATGGTCAGCCTTATTGTATTCGCATAGCAATAAGACTGTTAATTAGGTATTTGACTAGGTACTGACTAGGTGATTGCTCGAAAACTATTAACTGCTATGAAAACAATAAGCATAATTAAAAATAGCTGACGTAATCGTCAAATTCTCTAGCTTTCTTTACTGGTAATTCTTTCGACTTTTCGCCAATATAAAGAAAACCAACAATTTCCTCATGTAGCTCAATGTTTAAACGCTCCTTGACTAAAGGATGGTAACTCATTTCACCCGTGCGCCACACAGCACCTAGATCTAAAGTGGTGGCTGCCATCTGCATTGCATGCACTGTACACCCTGCCGCTATTAACTGTTCTTGTTTTGGCACTTTAACGTGTTGATGAAACTTAGTACTAATCACAATAATTAAAGGCGCACGAAAAGGCATTTTAGCTGCTTTTTCTACTTTAAGCTCATCGCCGCCATCACTGATAGCCGCTGATTTGAATGCTTTACTGAGCTTTGTCAGGCCATCATCTTTAACAATGGTAAACCGCCATGGTGTTAAGCCTGCATGGTCAGGAACGCGCATGCCGGCCTTAAGAATATTACTAATGCCGTGCTCATCAGGACTATTTCCATGTAGATAAGGATTAGACTGACGAGTATGTAAAAATTCCAAAACGTTCATAAAACTGTAGATTCCTGTTGTTTTGTTCTTTGGGGTTTAATGACTAATAGGTTGTTCAATACGGCAACCAAGTTCAGTACCTTGTTAGTGCATTTAAACGCTATCTCCTTGTTATTTTATACATTAGCATTAATTTGTTATCAAAATAATACAAGTTAACACTTTTATTAACATTTATACGAAATAACTTATAAATCGGATCAGCGATATTTCTAGGAGTATGTGATCAGCCATAATTTATTTCAATTATCTAAAAACAAAAATATTTACATTTACGACTACTTAAACCAAACAATTTTCAGTAGCATATGGCTATCTAATACTAAAGCAAACTATAGACGGCGTTTTATGAAAGAAAAAAAGAGTACGATAGCAAGAATAACCTTAGGGCTATTTGGTTTGCTCAATACCTCACGAAAAATCATTATTAATTTAGTGTTTTTCACTCTGCTATTGATTTTTATTATTGCTATTACCCGCGATGAAAAAAATATTACCGTTGAACCAGGATCAGCGCTGATATTAAATATACGTGGTGATATTGTTGAGCAAAAACATGACATTGACCCAATGGACGCTTTTATCAACGAAGCACTTGAACAACCTAATACCGCCTCTGAAGTACTGCTAACTGATATAATATCTGTCATCAAACAGGCAGCAACTGATGACCGTATTAGTATGATGGTGCTAGATCTAGAAAATATGCAAGGCTCTGGCATTACCAAACTAAGTGATATAGCCAAAGCATTAACAGAGTTTAAAAGTCAGGGTAAAAAAATAATCGCTATTGGTGAGCAATACAGTCAAAACCAGTATTACTTAGCCAGTTATGCCGATGATATTTGGCTTAATCCCAAAGGTTGGATGTTATTAGACGGTTATGGACGTTATCAACTTTACTTTAAATCTGCTTTGGAAAAGCTTTCCATTAGCCAGCATATTTTTCGCGTTGGCACTTATAAATCTGCGGTTGAACCTTATATTCGCGACAGTATGTCAACTGCAGCTAAAGAAGCTAACCAATTGTGGTTAACCGATCTGTGGCAGCAATATAAAATTGATGTCGCCCAACAGCGCAATTTTGCAGTCAGTAATTTTGATGAAAACATTGATGTGTTAGTCACCAAGCTAAAAGCAGCTAATGGCAATATTGCCGAGTATGCTTTAGCCAACAATTGGGTTGATGCATTAAAAACACGAGAACAGATGAAGCAAGATTTGATTAAGGTGGTTGGCAGTAACGGCGATAAAGGTTATAAAAATATAGCATTTGATGATTATTTAACGCTGTTCAACTCAAACACTTCAATGGACAGTACCAGCACCAATAAAGTTGCCGTTATCGTAGCCAAAGGCACAATTTTAACCGGTAACCAAAAACCCGGTACCATTGGTGGCACAAGTACCGCCGCTTTATTACGCCAAGCCCGTGACAATGAAAATGTTAAAGCCGTGGTACTTCGTGTTGACAGCCCAGGTGGTAGCGCATACGCTTCAGAAATTATCCGCCAAGAAGTTGAATTATTAAAAGCGGCCGGAAAACCTGTGGTTGCTTCAATGGGCACTTATGCCGCTTCAGGGGGTTATTGGATATCAGCCCCTGCTGATAAAATTTATGCATCACCTACGACTATTACTGGTTCAATTGGTATATTTGGTTTTTTTATGACCTTTGAAAATACCTTAAGCAAATTAGGTATTTATACCGATGGTGTTGGCACCACAGATATTGCTGGTTTTGGCATCACACGTGAATTAACCCCAGGTATGGCTAATATTATACAATTAAATATCGAACGGGGTTATCGCGACTTTGTTGAATTGGTAGCAAATAATAGAAATATGACCACAGCGCAAGTTGATGCTATTGCTCAAGGCCGCGTATGGTCGGGATCAAAAGCGTTAGAACTGGGTTTAGTTGATGCCCTGGGCGATCTTGATAACGCGATTGAAGCAGCAGCTCAGCTAGCAAATTTAGAAGATTATGACAGGCTTTTAATTGAAAAAGAAAAAAGCCCCCGTACGCTGTTCTTACAAAGCTTGCTTGGGCAAGCGTCAATATTTTTTGGCCAGCCAACAGAGAACATTTACAGTGAAAATAAGCTCACTAGCCTTATTAGCACACTGTCACTTGAACTTAAGCAACTAGCACAATTAAATGATCCTCAAGGTATTTATTCCTTTTGCCTTGCCTGTGAAATTGAATAATGATTTAACTTAATCAAGCGATATAAGCCTCGAATTATCGGGGCTTTTTTTATCGCTAGCTAGCCGTTTTACTTGTGTGCTTTGTGTTACAATCTCGAGCAATTTCATCACTTTGTTGGCACTATTTATTTATGCCAATTTCTATATTAAGACTTAAGCTATGAGAAAACGCATATATATCGCTTATACCGGTGGTACCATAGGTATGAAGCCGAGCGAAAATGGTTACATTCCACAGAAGCAGCATTTAACCGACGCGATAATGAAAGCGCCTGATTTTCATCGTGAAGAAATGCCAGAATTTACCATTAATGAATATGATCCATTAATTGACTCATCAAATATGTCACCCTCAGATTGGCAACATATTGCTGATGATATCAAAAAAAATTATGATGAATATGACGGTTTTGTCGTATTACATGGCACAGACACCATGGCTTACACGAGTTCTGCGCTTTCATTTATGTTGGAAAATTTAGGTAAACCTGTCATTGTTACAGGCTCGCAAATACCCTTTAGCCAATTACGCTCAGACGGACAAGAAAACCTACTAAATTCATTATATATTGCCGCTAACTTTCCGATTAATGAAGTAGGCCTATATTTTAATAATAGACTTTTTCGAGGTAATCGCAGTATAAAAGCTTATGCCGATGGCTTTAATGCCTTTGATTCGCCAAACTTACCCCCTTTGCTAGAAGCGGGTATTAACATTAAGTTAATTGAAGGGAAAATTTCCACGCCAATATCTCAACCCTTAACATTAGCGCAAATTACGCCTCAACCTATTGGTGTTGTGCATTTATATCCTGGTATATCAGTAGAGCTGATTAAAAACATCATTAAACAACCGGTAAAAGCGTTAATAATTCGTAGTTATGGTGTCGGCAATGCGCCACAAAATCAGGCGATGTTAGATTGTTTAAAGCAAGCCAATGATGATGGAATTGTTATTGTTAATTGTAGTCAGTGTATTAAAGGCACAGTAAATATGAAAGGCTATGCAACCGGTAATGCCTTGAGTGAAATAGGCGTTATTAGTGGTCATGATATGACTTTAGAAGCGACATTAACTAAGTTGCATTACTTGTTGAGTAAAGATTACAGCCAAGAAAAAATTTGCCAATTATTGGAAGTGAGTTTACGCGGCGAATTAAGTTAATCACTGGCAGCGATTAACTATCAACTATAAAAATTGGTTCTATTGTAGTTAATTGTTGTCGGCAAGATACCACGCGAAAAAGTATTATTAAGCGGCAAATGCTTTTTCGCCCTCCTATTCATCGCATGCTTAACGCTTGATGGATTAAAGTGGCACTTCAGTCCATAAAATTAAATCAAATCAAATCAAATCAAATCAAACTATCATCATAAAAATGACAAACTTCATAACCTAATAACAGTATTGTGTGGCAAAAAATAAAAAATCAGCAATAAATTGCTGATTTTTTATAGTCCGACTACAAAACTATTTTATTGAAAAATAGGTTTTATCCTTTCTAGTAACCCAAGGTCTTGTTGAGTCAATTTTCCTAACATTAACCACTGAGAAAACTTAGCAGGTAAATCAATAGCTGTGCCTGACGACATTTGCGCTTGCATTAAACTGACTTGCACTGTCATGCGCTGTTGTTGTAAATTACTTGGCGAAGGATTACCTGATAAAATTTCAAGCTCTAACGTCGCCTCTTCTCTATTAAAATGAGTGGTGTTATTTGCTAATTCTTTTAACTTTTTCTGCCAAGAAGCGGTTAGCTGTAGATATTCTTTATGCTCAGTAAAACTTTCTGCATTACTGATACTTTCTTCAAGGGTCAAAAATAAATAACCCCATTGGCGTTTTTCATCAGCAAGTTTACAATCAACAATTCTCTGTGCAATGGTATTTTCTTTAGCACTAATTTGTTTTTCGAGATTCAACATTTTAGGCTTTTGTTGTGCAACATCTTTATTTAGCACTTGCAACGCTTGCTCAAACATCTGCAGATCGTTTAATTGTGTTATTTGAGAAAATTTTTCTTCAAGCGTTTTTAAAGCACCTTGGAGTTCTGTGGCTCTAGCTGACGTGGCTGATTTTTCAAGTACATTTTGTTCTGCACGTTTAGCAAAAATATCATCATTAATTTTTCTAAAATTTTGCCAAAGTTTATTTTCTACTTTTGGTCCAGCATAACCCGTGTTGCGCCATTGTGTTTGCAAGGCTTTAACTTGCGTAACTGCGCTAACAACATCTCCTGTCGCTAGTAATTTTTCAGCCTCAGTAATAAGTTGCTGCTTTAAGACTTTATTTTCTTGGTGGAAGACTTTAATTGCAGATTTTATTGGCTGTAACGTGAGATTAAATTGATTATTAATATCTTGATAAACACCTCGATCAACCTGGCCAGCACTTTGCCATTGTTTTATCAATTGGTTTAATTCTACTTCTAAGGTTTTATAATCAACAGTCGGACTCTCATCGTTAGTGTTTTTACCACCACTTAGTTGCTCGTTAAGTAATTTTGCCTGTTCGACAAATGATTCACGAGTGATCAAGTGCTGCGCTCTTAACTTTTCTTGCTCGGCAAAAAATAAGCGACAAGGAGTGAACGCTGTTTCACATAGTTGATTAAATTCATTATTTAAACTTTTTTCTGCGTCGTCATCGGCATGACCTAAACTATTCCAAATCTTACGATATTGCTTAACCTTCTCTGCCTGTTCGTTGGGATTATCAAGTGGTGTTTCAACAATCGCTTTAATGTCCGCTAATAGTTGTTGCTTACGTGGTGTGGCAATGTAGCGTTCCCAATCAGCTAGCTCGGCAATTTTTTCACTGAGTGAATCATAATCTTTTTGAATACGGTGTTGTTGCTGTTCAGCTAAAGCATTAAATAATTGCTTAGCCTTTTTGAAAACACCAAACGCTGCATTGTACTTTCCAGCAGAGATTAATCTTCTAACATCGTGGAGTTTTTTCTGTGTTATAGAAAATTCTTGTTTTTGTGCTTGTTGCAAAGGTTTTAATGCTTGGCGCCAGTTTTGCTGAATTTCATTTACCGCAATCTTAATTGAATCAGGTAAAGCACCTGAGGCGTTTTTCTCAGCATTTTTCCAGTCGCTTAGCCATGTTTGATAAACCGGCAGTCGTTCATCCATTTCTTCAGCCGTTGCTGGTAGGGCTAACTGTGATATTTTTGAAATTAAATACGTTGCCTCACTGACCGATTTTGCAATTTCTGGTAATTGCTGTAACTTTTTTTGTTGTTGACATATTTTAGCAATAAATTCGTTCTGTTCCTTTTTAACTAACACTGAAACAATAATTTCGCTGGTTAATTTGTCAAATAGCGTTTGATATTGTTGCTCTTCAATTTCATCATTTTCAAAAATACTGGTGGTTAATGTTTGGTCAATAACCGCTAGGGTTTTATCAAAGTGAATACGCGCTTGCTGTTTTTGTTCATTAAGCTGACGAATAATTTCAGCTTGCACATGTTGCTCAGCTTTGGCGATAAACAATTTATCGAGTTGCGTTAAGATGGCTAATTTTTTATCTTTAAAAGTTGTTACTTCAGTGGCGTCAAAACAACTAAACTCAGTCGCTAATACCTGCCATTCATTACTCAACAGCTCACGTTTATTAAGATAGTCTTGGTACTCGTATTGATCTTTGAGTGCTTGGAGCTTAGCTAAGACTAAATTTACTTTTTTGCGTAATGCTATCGGTTGTGCAATGGCAAACTGCATTTGAGCAATTTTTTCAGTCAACTGCTGTGTGATCTCAGCCTGCTGTGATTTTTTCTTTAGCTTTTCTAAAGTATCTAAGTCAGCTACTTTTTCAATGATATAGTGTTGAACCTGTACATTTTGCTTTTGAGTGAAAAGGTTAAGTAATAACTGAGGCTTTAATGCTAGCTTATTGCTTTGCTCGTTCACTTGAGTTTTATTGGCGATTTTTTCAAATAAGGCAATGATCAAATCAGCATCTTCGGTAGTTTTCAACCAGTTTTCATACAAACCATATTGCTTGTGCTCAGCAATGTAACTGAGTTTTTCTTGCTGAGAAACTTTAATGGCATCTTGATCCATTAAAATAGCGGCTACTTTGTCGCTAGCATATTTTTTTACTTTCGCCATGGTATTTTCTTGGCTCTGAGTTAACCAAGATTGAAAGCTAGCAAGTTTTATCAAGCCTGCACGTCGAACATTTTCATTGTCGTCGTTTTTGACCAGCGCTATAATAATGTCTCGTTGCGCTGGATCATCAATTGATAAGCTACTATTAATCGCTTCAACACGCACTACACTGTTTTTATGTTGCCATTTCTTTTTTAAAAATTTAGAGAAAATCATAGATTTGAAAACCTAGCAATATCATTGCTATCTAACGCTGACGGGAAATCTGCACGCAGTTCATGTTTTGTTTTAATGATCATCTCACCTTTAGGGCCAATAGAGAGGGTTTGATCTGAGTTTAGATGCTTGGATTGATAAGCCATAGTAATTTGTACTGCGCTTAATTGCTGCTCTTTATCAACCGGAGTCCCTTCTGGCCATTTACCGGTTTCAGCGGCACACTTTAAACGCAAATACATTTCTTCTGACATATTGTCGACTAACTGAATTATATCCATGAATTTCTCTTTTAGGTAATGTTGATTATGATCGGTTACGCTTGATTAATATAAGTCTGACTCGGGTGATGAGATATAGAATAAAGCCTAAAACTGCACTGGCGATAGACACAACATATTGCCAAGTACCCGGTTGAGCATCTTGCGAATAAAGAAATAAGAAACCACCACAAAATAACAACATGGCGATAAAAGAATGATTCATCAATTGTTGCGATTTTGCCACGACACTTACACGTTTTAAACTCGCTATTTTATCTGCGTCCAAGACGGTTAAATCTAACTGACAATGCTCGCACGTTTTTGCTTTATCGGAAATTTTCTTCTTACATTTTGGGCAATTTATAACAGCCATATTTACACCTCTTTTTCGATACTTTATTTTACCTAAAAAAAACGCCCTTGCGGGCGTTTTTTTACACTAAATAACATTTATTTTTTATTTTGTTCTTCTAAACGCTTTTCCCAGAAGTCAGCGTTTGTAATTTCCAAGCTTTTTGGGTCAAAAGTGTAAGTTTTAACACCAGCTTTTTGCTGTCGCTCATAATCTTTTAACGCTTTAATCGCCGGTTTAGCCATAAAGAAAATGGCAATAATACCAACAATATTTAACCAAGCCATTAAACCAACACCAATGTCGCCTAAACCCCAAGCAGCACTTGGTTGTGCCACTGTACCGTAAAATACAGCTGACATAAGTACCAATTTAAGGACAAACCTAAGTATCGGCATTTTGATGGTTTTATTAATGTAGGAAACGTTATTTTCTGCAATAAAGTAATAAGCTAGCACGGTCGTAAAGGCAAAGAAAAATAACGCTATTGCAATAAACGGCTTACCAAATCCGGTTAACACACTGTCCACGGCAATCTGTGTAAAAGCAGGACCATTAATAACCACATCATTGGCTAAATTGTTAACAATAAAGCTTGTTGACCCTTCAGGCATAACATTATACGAATTAGTGATTAAAATCATAAATGCCGTTGCAGAACAAACAAATAGTGTATCAATGTAAACAGAAAACGCTTGAACTAAGCCTTGTTGGGCGGGATGATCAACTTCAGCAGCCGCCGCCGCATGAGGGCCAGTACCTTGACCCGCTTCATTGGAATAAACTCCACGTTTTACGCCCCAACCAATCGCCGCACCAAAGCCCGCCATAGGAGTGAATGCATCAGTGATAATCAACATAAAAATATCGGGTAGTTGATCAATATGCAAAGCAATAATTGAACAGGCAATTATAATGTAGGCTAACGCCATAAAAGGGACGACAACTTGGGTAAAGTTGGCTATGCGTTTAACGCCACCAAAAATAATAAAACCGAGTAATAAAACAATAAATACCGCACTATAAACTTTCGTCAAAGGTAATTCACCCATGAAAGAGTTAACTGTGCCGCCACTACCAAAAACATTGACCATAGCATCGCCAATACCATTTGATTGCACAACCGGTAAAAGTACACCACAAGCTAGAATTGTTGCTAACGCAAAGATCCACGCATACCATTTTTGACCTAACGCTTTTTCTATATAATACGCTGGACCACCACGGTATTGACCATCTTCTTCTTCTTTGTATATTTGTGCATTGGTTGATTCAATATAAGCAGTCGCCGCACCTAAAAATGCGACCACCCACATCCAAAATACAGCACCGGGGCCACCAAAACCAATAGCCGCGGCAACACCGGCAATATTACCCGTACCCACACGACCAGATAACGAAACAGCGAGTGCTTGAAATGAGGAGATGCCTTTTTCTGAGCTTTTACCTGAAAGTAATAAACGGAACATTTCACGGAAATGACGTATTTGTACAAAACGCGTTAAAATAGAGAAGAAAACACCCGTTCCCAAACAAAGATAAATTAAATATGGGCTCCAAATATAGCCATTAATGTTATTAACAATTTCTTGCATCCTAGACTCCTGATAATTATTATTTTTTTAAAGTTATTTTGCGTTGTAATATATACCCGAACACTTGCCTTTAGCCAGCTAAACTAGAGAACCAAGATTACCGCATGTATGTACTTAGCTTTTATCTAGCACACAGAGCCTGTGCAATACAGGATAAGGGCATAACCCTTATCCTCAAATACGCTTAATCGGCTTACCTAGTTTACCGCTGAAGTTACACTTTAGTGCGGAACAGTGATAGACCTATGTTATGACTAACCACTAACGTAAATCATCCACCACGTGGTAAATGGCGGTTAAAAAGTCTCGACCAAATAAACTACTGCGCTCATCTGACCAACCGACACTATAGTCGGGCAATAAATTGTTGTCTTTAAATGGCATTTCAACTGTGTAGGCTAAACATTTAAATTGTTCGCCCACCCAATTAGCCGCAACCGTTAAGTTAGCTTGGCCAGGTTCGTCTTTATCGTAACCTTTGTCATCTTGAAACTCTGGTGTTATAGCTAAAAGCACATTTTTGAATTTGTCTTCAAGGCCTTTAATACGCTCGTTATATGAAGGAACACCTTCACTACCGGCAACAAAATTAAAAGGTAAAGCTTCGTCACCATGAATATCTAGATGCATGTCTACGCCTGTCGCAAGCATTTTTTCACGCACAAGATACACTTCAGGACTATTTTCCATCGTGGGCGTTTGCCATTCACGGTTTAAGTTAACACCTTTAGCATTGGTACGCAGATGACCACGAGCTGAGCCGTCAGGATTCATGTTGGGTACTAAATAAAATACTGCACTGTTTAACAATGACCGGGCAACCCCATCGTCTTCATCTAATAAGCGATCAATAAAGCCTTCCATAAACCATTCGGCCATAGATTCACCCGGATGCTGACGTGCAGTTATCCAAATAACTTTTTTACCTGCACCCTCTTCACCCACTTTCAATACCGACATATCACGGCCATCGAGTGTTTGCCCCAATACCTGTAATTGACAATCAATATCTAGTTGTGCACTGTGAATTAAGTCTTGATGACGTTCATAACTGTAAGGTGCAAAGTAGGCAAAATAAGTCGCGTCATATTCTGGTGTGAAAGTAATAGTAAGATTTTCACCATCAAATTCTGTTGGTACACGAAACCAATGTTGGCGGTCATAAGATGCAACAGCTTGATAATCTTTCCAACCATCAACATAAGCCGACTTACCTGCATTAGTTAAATGCATGACATGTTCAGCGTATTCGGTATTATGAAGTTTGAAGTGAAACCATTGGTAGAATTCTGATTGATTATCTTTTTTAATGGCTAGTTGAATATTACTTGGGTCTTTTGCTGAGATAACATCGATATTACCTGAGTCAAAGTTTGCGGAAATTTGCATAAGGCCTTTTGCTCATGATTGTTTTGATGGCCTTAGTGTACACAAACCCGTAAAAGATCAGAAGCCTAAAGACTCCTTAAATACAGACCAATTTCAGAAGAATAGCCTAGAGAACGACCAATGATGGCATTTTCTCCATTTAACACATAATAACTTGGATAACCCTGCACTTGAAAATCAGCTTTTACTGACTCATTACCCAAAGCAACCGGGAAGGTTAATTGATGATTATTAGTAAATTTTTTAACTTCATCAAGGTCGACAAAATCTAACGCGACAGCGATGACGTCTATTTTAGGATTTTTTTGATAAACATTTTGTAAATTATCAATACTAAAGTTACATACTTGGCACCAAGGTGCAAAAAAATAAACAATGGTCTTTTTACCCTTAGCTTGTAGCATTATATCATTATGCATCAGCGTTTTTAGTTGATGTTTAACAGGCAAAACATCGGCACTAGTAGATAGCATGCTAGTTTCTCGCCACATCGAGATAGCATTAAAAATGAATAAAAAAACCAGTACCTGTATCAATAAACTACGCAACAAAAGAGTAACTTCCAAAAATTCACACCATAATAATTAAGACCGGTTTAGTTATTTTTTTTGTTCATCTTAATCATTAAAATATGACCGACTGCACGTAATACTTGAGATTTTCATATCAAAAAACAGATTTACCGCCTGATTAGCGCCTGTATGATAAATTTTACCAAACAAAACTCTACTTTATGATCACCATCGTGCATTGTCGTTTATGGTTTTTATAGTTATTTATGTGCTGCTTTTAGACTGCTAGCCTATTAATACGCTGATAATCATTTACTAAGAGCGGAGCCAAAAAAATAATAACTTTAGTCTGTATTCTTTTCATCATGTAATTCAATGTTGAGTTCTAAGACGTTTAAATTACCCTCTTTTTTATCAAGATTTATTGAAAAACTTTCATCTGATACTTTAATATATTTACGCAAAACGTTAAGAATATCCTCAGTGAGTTGCGGTAAGTAATCAGGCTGTTTATTTCGACTAGTACGCTCGTGCGCAACAATAATCTGCAAGCGCTCTTTTGCTTTAAAAGCGGTTGTTACCTGTTTTTCTTTTTTCTGTAAAAAGTAATCTAATAGGGCCATGTTATCCTCCAAACATACGAGTGAAAATGCCTTTTTTCTCGGCAACTAAAAATCTAAATTCAACTGTCTCACCTAATAAACGGTCTATAACATCCTGATAAGCTTTACCTGCATCACTTTCAATATCTAAAATTACTGGCTCGCCAGAATTTGATGCTTTGAGTACCGCTTGTGATTCTGGAATAACGCCTAACAAGGGTATTGAGAGAATTTCTACAACGTCTTCAACACTGAGCATTTCACCTTCTTCCACTCGCTTAGGTGAGTAACGTGTCAATAATAAATGTTCTTTTATTGGTTCTAAACCAAGCTCTGCTCTGCGTGAGCGACTGGCTAACATACCTAAAATGCGATCAGAATCACGTACCGATGAAACTTCAGGGTTGGTCGTCACTATAGCTTCATCCGCATAATAAAGCGCCATCATCGCGCCCGCTTCAATACCTGCAGGTGAATCACAGATAATATAATCAAAAGCTTTTGACAGCTCTTCCAATACTTTACCAACGTTTTCTTTAGTTAATGCGTCTTTGTCGCGCGTTTGTGAAGCCGGTAATATAGATAAGCTGCTAACGCGTTTATCTTTAATAAGCGCCTGATTTAAGGTCGCTTCACCGTTAATGACATTAACAAAATCATACACAACGCGACGTTCGCAGCCCATAATTAAGTCAAGATTTCGTAAACCAATATCAAAATCAATTAAAACAACTTTATGACCTTTTAATGCTAAACCAATACCAACGGCAGCACTTGATGTTGTTTTACCCACACCACCTTTACCTGATGTAACTACTATTATGCGTGCCATAAGCGAATATCCTTTATGAGTTAGAAATTATATGAGTTTTGATGACGTTAATTCACTGTCAGTCAAATGTATAAATGCAGGTGAGCCCCAATGTTGCTGCATTGACTCACTGAGCCAATAATTACCATTAATGGAGACTAATTCAGCTTCAAGATTTTGGCAATATATTTGCGCTTTATGGTGACCTTTTGCGCCAGCAATTGCTCGACCACGTAACGAACCATAGACATGAATATTACCATCGGCAATCACTTCAGCACCGGCTGAAACTGAGCCAATAACCACTAAATTTTGATCTTTAGCATAAAGTTGCTGACCAGAGCGAACTTGGCCTCGATGGACTTTGTCAGTGTATAGATGACATTCAGCACTAGCGGCTATTTTTGTCACACTTTCTTGTGCAATCGCCGTTTTTGTTGCGGTACTCACTTTTGTGGTATTAACAAAAGAAAAACCAAGTTCACGAATAAGTTTGCGTTGCTCTGTCGCTACATCACCAGTAAAACCAACAAAAGTAAAATTGAATTCTTCGATTAATGTTTTTAGCGCTTGGTATTCAATGCTGCCCACCAGTTTTTCGATACTGACCACAACAGGCACTAGGTAAAAAAAATCGGGGGCTTGAGCCACTTTCTTTATTAAATCAGCACGAATATCGGCTAATTTTGACGTTCTTAAATGTAAAACAGAAAGGGTAAAGCTTGACCCTTTAAATTCAATGCTTGCAGCAGCCATAATAAAGGTGTTCCTAAATAAAAACTCAATGTATCCGGGTGCAATTTACCTGATAAATGCAACTAAACATAATGCAACTTGACATAAAATAGCCAGTATTACTGTTATCTTACCAATAGATAGCAGTAATGCTAGAAAATTAAAATACTATAACGCACTTTTCAGTTTTAAAATCAAAGCCTCTTGCTCGTGTTGAGACAACTTAATTTTATTATTTGCCATGAGTAGTGAATAACTTAAATTAACTGATGCCACCAATAAAGCACGCTCACTGCTAGCTGTACTTTTTTGTTTCTTAATGTCATCACACATAGCAACAAGATTGCTCACTGCTTGCTTTAAATCCTCTACTTGTTCAGCCGGACAAAAAAATTGGTGCTGCTTGCCCATAATTTCAATGCTGATGCCTTTGGAGTCTTCAACCAACATTAACTAAGCTCTTCTACACTTTGTAACTTACCTAAAAGGCTGGTTAATACGCTATTTGTTTGCTTCTGTTTTTCTTCACCTTCAAGTGCTTCTAATTGTAACATTTCATTTTCGTCGACTAGCACTGATTTTTGTAGTTCTAATTCTGCCACTTGGCTTTTTAATAGTTTATTTTTTGCAATGATCTGTTCAATCAGCTGTTCGAGTTGCGGAAGAGTATTTTCTGACATAAGGCGCTCTGGTTAACTGTAGTAAATAAAGGCGGCAAACTTAATCTAAAGTGAGACAAAATGCTACTTTTTAGCGTAATTATTAGCGTAATTTATGTAACAATTATCAACAGTAAAGCTGAATAAGCCATTACGACTAAAAAACATACACTTAGGCGTAAAATTAAGCAGTAATACTTACCACTGTTCCAACCATCACTCTGTATGATATTAACTAGCGCAATCAATGGCAAAATTAACTTAAGACTCAGTCTTTATTTTACGTTTTGGTGTTTGCTAAACGTTTTCTATTGAATTTGGCGGTAGAATAAATATTTGAGCACTTTTAGAAAAAAGACACTAACCACTCTTTTAACTGAATTTTTAAATAAAAACCGCTAACCTTACGATTAACAGCTTTGCTATAATTGACAGTAAGATGGTGATTTTAAGGCTCTTGTCTTTATCTTAATAAAAATTTTTAATGATAAAGTTTACTAAAAAAATTATTAAACAATTAACTAATCTTATGTATAAAAGCTCGATAGACTTGTTCATTAAATATTTTCTTGAGTTAAATACATTTGATTAATTAAGTGTGATACTTTTTCATCCACAACAATGGCTAAATACCATTAGAAAAGATCTCATAATCAATCAAATTTTCAAGCAAAACTCTATACAATATCTTTTAAAATAGGAGCACTTAGTGCCAACATCTTCAATTATATCAGCTATGTCAAACAAAAAAGTTTCCGCGCCAATCGCCAAAAAAATTCCACATAAAATGGCCATTCACCATCATCAACGGGTGGATAATTATTATTGGATGCGTGATGACCAGCGAATTGACGAAGAGGTATTGGCGCACCTTAATGATGAAAATGATTATGCTGATGCTATGCTAGCTGAGCAAAAGCCTTTACAGGAATTACTTTTTCAAGAGCTTAAAGCCCGAGTGGTAAAAGACGATAATACCGTGCCAGCAAAAGACGGTAAGTATTGGTATCACAGCGAAATTAGTGGTGAGCAAGAGTTTTCAAATTTTTATCGAGCAACTAGCTTTGCTGGTGAAAACAAAACCCTATTATTAGATGTTAATGAACGCGCCAAAGACCATGAGTTTTATGATTTAGGCGATGTCTCAATAAGTCCTAATGATCAATTAATGTCAATCTCTGAAGACACGGACAGCCGCCGTATTTACACCATTATCTTTAAAGACTTAAACCAAGCTGTCGACTCAGACGATATTTATTTAACAGATATTATCGTCGAAACTGAAGGCGAAGTGGTTTGGGCTAACGACAATCAAACCATATTCTATGTCAAAAAAGATCTAGAAACCTTGTTAGGTACGCAAGTTTATCGTCACAAATTAGGCACGGCACAATCTGATGATGTGCTGGTTTATGAGGAAAAAGATCACAGTTTTTACATGAGTTTAGATAAAAGCAGAGATGACAGTCAAATTTATATCTGTTTACACGCCACTGAATCAACACATTGTTTAGCGCTAAGTGCTGACGAGCCTGATGGCAAGTTTGTTGAGTTGTTTCCATATCAAGAACAACACGAATACCACGCTGATAAAATGGCCGAACACTTTTACATTGTCACTAACTACCAGGCGAAAAACTTTAGATTAATGAAGGTGGCGGTTGATCAAGTTAATGATATCAATAACTGGCAAGAAGTTATTCCACATAGAGAAAATGTGCTGTTAGAAGGCATTGAATTATTTCATCACTTTATTGTGGTTACCGAACGAGAAAATGGCCAAATTCGTTTTATAGTTCACACCACACAGGGTGAAAATGCAGGCCAGCAATATCCCCTGTCGTTTGACGACCCCTGCTATTTTGCTTGCTTAGGTGATAACCCTGAGCCAGAAAGTACCACTGCAAGACTCTATTATTCAAGTTTAACAACCCCCGGCTCTTTATATGATTTTGACTTAGCCACTGGTGAGCGAAAGCTGATTAAACAGCAAAAAGTATTAGGCGACTTTAACAAAGAAGATTACCAATCAGAGCGCTTATTTATTAGCGCACGTGATGGCACACAAGTACCCGTATCGCTAGTATATCGTAGCAGTAGCTTTAAAAAAGACGGCACTAACCCGCTGCTACAATACGGTTATGGTGCATATGGTATTACGATAGATCCTAATTTTTCTAGTCAAACCTTAAGCTTACTCGACCGAGGTTTTGTTTACGTTATCGCCCATGTTCGTGGCTCAGAAATGCTAGGAAGAACATGGTACGAAACCGGTAAAATGGCACATAAACAAAATACCTTTAATGACTTTATTGATGTTACCCAAGCATTGGTGGCACAAGGTTATGGCGCTAAAGATAAAATATTTGCCTCAGGCGGCAGCGCCGGCGGCTTATTAATGGGCGCTATAGCAAACCAAGCACCTGAGTTGTATTTAGGCATTGGCGCCCATGTACCCTTTTTAGACGTATTAACGACTATGCTCGATGAAACCATACCGCTAACCACTAATGAATATGACGAATGGGGTAATCCAAACGAAGCACAAGCCTACCAGGATATTTTAGCTTATTCGCCTATTGATAATATCAGCGCCCAGCACTACCCCAATATACTGGTAACCACCGGCTTACATGACTCACAAGTACAGTACTTTGAACCCATGAAGTGGGTAGCAAAACTGCGAGAGTTTAAAACAGATGATAACCTACTGCTCTTTAAAACAGATATGGACGCGGGCCATGGCGGTGCATCAGGACGTTTTAAACGCTTAAAAGAAAGCGCCTTGGAGATGAGCTTTTTTATCTCTTTGTTAGCAAAATAATTTCCAAATCACCAAAATTAGCGCTGTTATTCATTGTTACCAGTGAATAACAGCAGCCTGTCAATCGAATTAACATATTGAATTAATGGCTTTAATTAACGTACTGAACTTATGTCCTGAGTTAAGACTATAAGTTATTACTTTCAAACGGTTGGTAAATTTTGAGCTAGCCATTGTTCAAATTGAGCTTTAGGTAAAGCGCCTGACATACGCGCAATCTCTTTACCGTGATGAAATATCATTAAAGTCGGAATTGAACGAATATTATAACCACCAGCGGTTTGTTGATTATGTTCTGTATCTAACTTAACGAAACAAGCCTGAGCAAACATTTCACCGGCAACTTGTTCAAAGGTAGGAGCAAACTGTTTACATGGTCCGCACCATGCAGCCCAGAAGTCGACGACCACAGGTAAACCATTGTCTGTAACAAAACGGCTAAAGTTTTTATCGCTGCCCACAACAGGTTTAGTGGAAAGCACAGGTTTTCCACACTTGCCACAAACAGGTTTATTATTGAGCTTGTCTTTAGCTAAGCGATTTTTTGTACTGCAACTTGCGCAAACTATTTGAATAAGTGAATCAGACATAGTGGATCTCCGTAGAAGTCGTTTAAAACTTGTTTAGAATTTATTTAGAAAAGATAAGCCGTTATTAAAATATTTATTAATATGGGTTTCTGTAGGTTTTAATTCAAGTGGACAAGGATTATTAATCAGTTTTGCCGGAAAAACACGCCCATTTACAACGATTATGCTCACAAACATGTTATTAGAGACGATATTTCTCCCCAAAAATACCGTGAATTTGTATGCTCTTGGATTAACGCTGCCGGATCGATTGTAAGTGGCTGTTGTGGTGTATCACCAGAGCAGATTAAAAAACGAACCGAACTCAAATAACTTTCGAGCTTTGTGAACTTATAGCCTAATCACATTGTAAATAGTATTTCAGATAAAGCCTCACACATCCCCCCCGTAATAACGACTAATATTGACGATATTAAAACGGGAAAAAGCAGATATTAAATTAAGCTAATCTTTGAACAACTCAAAGCTAATGGCCTAATAATGTTTGATAAGGCGACTGAGACATAACACTATCATAGCGAAATTAATCAGTAATTTACGCCAAAATGTTCTCAAAAATGTAAATCAAAGCAATACATGCAAATATTTCATAGTTCAATGAAATTAAATCAATTTTATTCATAAAACAAACCAAGTATAAAACACACAGTACTCTTAACTCTAGGCAATACGACCGTTAATTCTTAGTTTGACCAGTAGAGGAAAATAAAAATGCTGTGCAAGCTACTGATAATAAATATCAGAAAATAACCTTGTAAAACCTTGAAATAGAAATAAATACATTGGATGCCAGATCATGAATAACAAAGATTTTACATTTACCATTAAGAGCATTTGTCTCGATGAAGATTATCAACCATCAAACAATACCCGTATCTCGACCAATTTTGCTAATTTGGCCAGAGGAAACTATCGCCAAGCGAACTTACGCAACGCTTTAAAGATGATCGATAATAGTTTTAATGCCTTAGCACATTGGGATAACCCCAAAGGAGATCGTTATTCTGTCGAACTTGAAATCGTTTCCGTTGGTGTCGATATTGAAGGCAGTGGTAAAACCTTCCCATCGATTGAAGTATTGAAAACGAATATTGTTGATCGTAAAAATAACAAACGCATTGAAGGTATTATAGGAAATAATTTTTCATCTTATGTGCGAGATTATGATTTTAGCGTATTGCTACAAGATCATAATAAGGGTCAGTCCAAATTTAGTATTCCAGATAACTTTGGCGAACTGCATGGCAAACTTTTTCAGTATTTTGTCGATTCAAAGGTTTATAAACAAAATTTTAGTAAAACACCCGTTATATGCATTAGTGTTTCAGATAACAAAATCTATCAGAGAACTGAAAATCAGCATCCTGTATTGGGTGTAGAATATCAGCCAAATGAATCGTCTTTGACTGAGCAATATTTCAAAAAAATGGGCTTACAAGTGCGTTATTTTATGCCGCCAAACAGTGTTGCACCTTTAGCTTTTTATTTTTTTGGTGATTTACTTAATGATTACACTAGCCTTGAGCTGATAAGTACCATAAGTACAATGGGCACCTTTCAAAAAATCTACCGACCTGAGATTTATAATGCCAATGCTGCTGCAGGAAAATCCTATCAACCCAATTTGAAGAATCAGGATCATTCATTAACTCAAATCGTTTATGACCGAGAAGAACGTAGCAAGTTAGGTAGCGAGCAAGGAAAGTTTGCTGAGGAGAACTTCATCAAACCATACCAAGCGGTACTTGAGCAATGGTCTGCTAACTATCTTAATAGCTAGATTTTATAGCTACATTAAATAGTTACGTTAAATATTTACGTTTAAACGTTATACACAATAGCAACATTAAATAAACACTCTACATACGGCATCATTTTTATGAAAGCACTTATTAACAAAGCACTTATTAGCAAAAAATTATTACCCACTTCAACGGCTGGCAGTTTACCTAAACCTTCTTGGCTGGCACAACCTGAAACACTCTGGTCGCCTTGGAAATTGCAAGGTGATGAATTAATAGAGGGCAAACAAGACGCTTTACGTTTGTCATTACAAGATCAACAACATGCAGGGATTGATATTGTTAGTGATGGCGAGCAAACGCGCCAACATTTTGTTACTACCTTTATTGAGCACCTCAACGGCGTTGATTTTGAGAAACGTAAAACCGTTAAAATTCGTGATCGCTATGATGCAAGTGTACCAACAGTTGTCGGCCCCGTTAGTCGCCAAAAGTCAGTGTTTGTTGAAGACGCCAAATTTCTACGTCAGCAAACCAAGCAACCTATTAAATGGGCGCTGCCAGGCCCCATGACAATGATAGATACACTTTATGATGATCATTATAAAAGTCGCGAAAAATTAGCTTGGGAATTCGCCAAAATACTCAATCAAGAAGCCAAAGAGTTAGAAGCGGTGGGTGTTGATATTATCCAATTTGATGAACCTGCATTTAATGTATTTTTCGATGAGGTAAATGATTGGGGAATTGCTTGTTTAGAAAGAGCCATTGAAGGGCTTAAATGCGAAACGGCTGTCCATATTTGCTATGGTTATGGCATAAAAGCCAATACAGACTGGAAAAAAAGCTTAGGTTCTGAATGGCGACAATATGAAGAAGCATTTCCCAAGCTGCAAAAGTCTACTATCGATATTATCTCACTAGAATGTCATAACTCTCATGTGCCCATTGAACTACTTGAACTCATTCGCGGTAAAAAGGTGATGGTTGGCGCCATTGATGTGGCAAACCATACGATTGAATCACCAGAAGAAGTGGCCAATACCCTGCGAAAAGCGCTGAAGTATGTCGATGCTGACAAGCTATACCCTTGTACTAACTGCGGTATGGCACCCTTACCTCATCAAGTGGCAAGAGATAAACTAAACGCCTTAAGTGCAGGTGCAGAAATCGTTCGAAAAGAGCTGTTAGCCTAATAACTAACCAAGCTAATAATATGTGTCGGGGATTTTTTATTTGATGATATTCAACAGCCATTATCGAACAAATTATCCGATAATGGCTGTTGAAATCGAACACAATAATACAACGCTATGAATCACAGCGCTGTATTATTGCTTTAGGAAAAGTAACCTTTTTTTTAAAGTCATATCCTAATTGCACATTACAACCTATAAGAAAATTTGTGCCAACATGCGTAGGCCCGTCAACAGTAATACCAAGGCAAAAATCTTTTTCAGTTTTCCAGCATCTAATTTAGCTGCCAACGATGCCCCTACCGGCGCAAATAATACCGTGAGCGGCACAATACAAATGAATCCAATAAGGTTAACTAAGCCAAATGTTCCCGCTGGTGCATCGGTTGGAGTGTTCCCCATAACTAACATTGTTAGTGCTCCTGGCAACGAAATGATTAATCCTATCGCTGCTGCGGTGCCAACGGCCTTATGGGTTGGATAATTATATAGCGTGAGTAACGGAACCGAAATAGTGCCACCACCAATGCCGACCATAGCACTGAAAAAGCCAATAGATGTGCCCATAACCGTTTGCCCTGCTTTAGCAGGCAGTTGTTGAAACAAAGCGGATTTTCCAGTTCTGAGCAGCATGTTTAGCGCAGATAGGGTCGCTATTACGCCAAACAACAGAGTAAGCACAGTACCTTCAACGCGAGTCACTAACCAACTTCCCGCTAATACACCCATAAGAATAAATACAGCCCAACGTTTGAGCAGATCAAAATCTACATTACCTTTTTGATGATGCGAACGAATTGAGCTAATAGAGGTTGGCACTATGGTAGCCAATGACGTTGCAGTAGCAATCAGCATGGCAGATTCTGGCGATACGCCAAAGCTCTGGAACAAGAAAAATAGCACAGGCACGATGACGATACCGCCGCCTACGCCTAATAAGCCGGCTAAAATTCCTGCGAATACTCCGGTGGTAACCAAGGTTAAAATGGTAGGGATATTATTTGTTATAAATTCAATGATATTCATTAACTACTACTTCTATTTTTAATGATCGGCAAAAACTTAGCCCGCGATTCTTGGCTAAGCTACCACCCCGATGTTAGCTCTTTATGTCAAACCGTAGCAATACTATGTTCCTTCAGCTGGGTTCAGGTAAAAACAAGGCAAACTTTACGTAATGTTTCGCTGCTATATGACCAAGCTAATATTAAGTACTGCTTTCAACTCTAGTTATTAATTTTTTGACTACTTTTATGATTACTTTTATGGCTTCATTTCAATGATCTTTTACCAATTTAGCTATCTAAAATAATTGTACCAATACTTGTTCAATGAGTAAAAATGATATAACTTCATCATTCAATGAATATAATTCATCATTAAAACAAAAGACAGGAGTTAACTGATGATAGAAAGGATTCATTTAGAAATACTAACGGCAATAAAAGAACATGGAACGCTAACAAAAGCGGCTGATTCATTACATTTATCTCAATCTGCATTAAGTCACAGTATTAAAAAATTAGAAGGCCAAGTGTCGACTCCGATATGGCAAAAAGATGGCCGAAACCTTCGTCTTACTGCTGCTGGTGAGCGTATTCAATCGCTTGCCAATAGAGTATTGCCTCAGTTTTTACATACAGAATTATTATTAAATCAGATTGCAAAAGGTGAAATGGGTGCGCTTAGAATAGGCATGGAATGTCATCCTTGTTATCAATGGTTACTCAGAGTCATAGAGCCTTATCTTGTTCAGTGGCCAGACATCGACATAGATGTGAAGCAGGAATTCCAGTTTGGCGCTTTAGGTGCATTACTGAGTTATGAAATAGATGTGCTTATTACACCTGACCCACTCTTTAAACCCCAAATAACCTACATCCCCGTTTTTGACTATGAGCATAGACTTGTTGTGTCCACATCTCACAAGCTAGCAACGCAGGACTTTGTATTACCCGAGCAATTAAGCGAAGAAGTGTTATTTAGTTACCCTGTTGAGCCAATGAGGCTAGATATTTTTAGTCAATTTCTTAATCCAGCAAAGTGTTCAGTTAAAAAACATAAAATTATTGAAACAACTGAGATCATGTTACAGATGGTGGCCGCTGGTCGAGGTGTTTGTGCCTTGCCGGGCTGGTTAGTCGATGAATACTCAAAATCAATGCCAATCAAAAGTCTACGTTTTGGGAAGCAAGGTATTAGTAAACAAATTTTTGTAGGTATTCGAAAGGACGAACAGCAAATAGACTACTTAAACGATTTTATTACTCAAGCTAAAAAAACAAAATAATCAATGAGTTCAGCCTAATAGAAAAGTTAACGCTAAAGGCTATTTCATCGCTGATAATAGCTCAATACTGCCCTTTAGATTACACATTAACCTACTTTTGGGGCAGTTATGAGTTTGTAGAGACATGGCACAGTTATCCTGACAGATAACTGTCCCATGTCTCTAGTCTTTAAGCTTTAAGCTTTTTAAAAATTCAGATGACATAAACTATTTTCTCAATATAAACACTTTAGGCACGGCTGATATAATGCAATAGATTATATCAGCCGTGCCGCTAAGCAATTATTTTGATTCAACGCCTTCTTTATACTCTGCGATACATTTAATATTGCCTATTCTCTGATCGCTGAAGCGTTTGAACTCACCCTAATCCCTTGACAGAGCTTCAATAGGGTTCAGTTTTGCCGCATTACGGGCTGGAAGGTAACCAAATATAATACCTATCAGTGTCGAGCAAGCAAAAGCGGCGATGATCGACGTACTAGAATATATCATCTGAAAATCGCTACCCGTATACGTGATAATTACACCAACCAAGTAGGCTAACCCTATTCCCAGCGCACCACCACAAAAGCATACCAGCACGGCTTCGATCAAGAACTGACGCATGATATCCATCTGCCTAGCTCCAACAGCTATGCGTATACCTATTTCCTTCGTGCGCTCAGTTACTGAAACCAACATGATATTCATGACACCAATCCCCCCCACTAACAACGAAATGAACGCAATAGCAGAAATGAGTAATGTCATGGTTTCAGATGTTTTTTCTATGCTTTTTCGTATCGTGTCGGTGTTGATAGTGAAAAAATCAACCGTGTCGTGCCGCATGGTCAGTAAGTTAATAATTCCTTGTTCTGCTACCTCACTCGATACATTTGCGTCAACCCTTACGGTGATATCATCGACATAATCTTGCCTAAATATACGGCCTGATACTGTGGTATAAGGTAACCAAACATTCAGTTCATCGCTATTGACAGACATACTTTCAATTGGCTTAGTCACGCCAATAACGCGCACGGGAAGTCGGCCTAGAAAAATGACATTACCGAGTGCATTACCGTCGGCAAAAAGTGCTTGTTCGGTATTCGCGTCAATGACCGCAATTTGTTCTAGTGTATCTACGCTGTCTTCGCCAAAGTATTGTCCTTGTGCCAAGTTATAACCCCGTACACGGAAATATTCAGTACCAACGCCTTGAACCGAGCCGGTAACCGTTTCATTGGAATAACGAATGGCAACATTCGCTCTAACTGTAGGAGTAGCGCTATCGACAAACGATAATGTTTTAAGCGCCTTGGCATCCTCTGCGGTGAGTGAATGAACTCGCCCAGAGCGACGATCTCCCCGACCTGTTCCAGGCTTTATCTCTATGGTATTGGTGCCCATTGAAGCAATATTATCCATAATTTTTTGCTGCGAACCCGTGCCTAGTGCAACCACTGACACCACTGAAGCAATACCTATGATGATACCCAGCATGGTAAGAAACGTACGCAGACGATTATTAGACATGGCAATAAGCGCCATTTTCAATGCTTCAAAATAACGTGACCAAGTAATACTCGTTTTAGCTTTTGTTTTAGCTTTTTTCTTTGTACTTTCTAGTTCTTTACCTTCAACTGCTTTGCCTTCAACTGTTTTGCTTGCAATGACATAACAAGAAGTTTCTTGTGCAATGCTGCTAGGGTTATTGCCATTAGCTTTATCGCTAATAATTTCTCCATCTTTTAGCTCTATAACACGATCAGCAAACTCTGCAATATTAGGATCGTGTGTGACCAAAATAATGGTGTGGCCATCGCCGTGTAGCTCCTGAAGCAACTTCATCATCTCTTCGCCACTTTTGCTATCTAATGCACCGGTTGGCTCATCGGCTAGAATAACATCGCCACCATTGACTAAAGCTCTGGCGACACTCACTCGTTGCTGCTGACCGCCACTCAGCTGGTTTGGTTTATGATCTAAACGATCGCCCAAGCTAAGCCGGGTAAGCAGTTGTTTCGCTTTTGCTTGTCGAGCGTGTTTATCTTCATTGGCATACAAGGCTGGAACTTCTACATTACCCAATGCACTTAAATCACTTAAAAGGTGATAACGCTGAAAAATAAAGCCAAAGTATTCACGTCGTAATGCGGCAAGTTCATCTTCCCCCATAGTAGAGGTGTCTTGTCCATTGATGAAATAACTGCCTTTGTTTGGCTTATCAAGGCAGCCAAGCATGTTCATCAGTGTCGACTTTCCAGAGCCAGAGGCACCAATAATAGCGATCATTTCACCACGGTTAATCTGCAAGTTAATATTTTTTAAAACAATAAGTTCATTATCGCCAGCAGTAAAACTGCGGCTTACATCGACAAGTTTTATCAGTGCATCAGTCATCATTTATAAGCCCCGACCTGAACCCGGACCACCTTGTCCACGCATACCACCACCTGCTAGCCCAGCCATCGAGCTGCCTATAGCGTTAGAGGAAGCCATACTGTTAAGACCTGATAATTGACTAATCACTATTTCATCGCCTTCATTAAGCCCTGATAGTATCTGTGCGTATATTTTATTATTGATGCCAACTTCCACATCTCGATATTCAGCTTGGTCGCCATTTTTCACTAGCACCTGATAGGAAGGATTTAGGCCAGATTTTTTAAGTAATACCTGCGACGGCACAAGCAAGACGTTTTCTGCTTTGTCAAGAATAATAGAAACTTGTGTTGTCATACCAAAGCGTAATAAATTATCAGGGTTTTCAACATCAAACAGCGCATTATAATAAATCGCTTCATCGTCACCAATTTTCAACGAACTATCATCACCGCTAAGCAATGTTGGGCCTGGCTCAATGGCGCGTAAAACACCGTGATATTTCTTACCTGTTGCGCCCAAAATAGTGAAATAAACTTTTTGTCCTGCACTGACGTTTATAATATCGGCTTCAGAAACCTGTGCCTTAATGGTCATGACATCAAGTTGTGCCAGTTCAATAATACTCGGCGTACCTTGATTGTTATTGACCGTTTGCCCCTCTTCCACCGAGACATAAATTACTGTGCCGTCGATAGGCGACTCAATAAGGGTATAACCTAGATCAACCTGAGCGTTATCTACACTGATAATAGATTTCTCTTTTTCGGCACTTAACTGATCTAGCTCTGCTCGATAAACTGCCAGTATAGATTCAGCTGTGTCATAGTCTGATTGTGAACTTGCGTTATTCGCCAGCATCTTTTTAATTCGTGTAAATTCAGCTATCGCCACTTTAATCTGCGCTTGTTTTGCCCGTAACTGAGCATCGATGCTCTTGCGTAAAGCTTCGGCTTCTTTTAAAGCATTTTGTTGGGTTAAATTATCGATTTGAGCAATCAAATCTCCTTGCTTTATTTCATCACCCAACTGAACATCAATTTTTTCTATCAATCCTGAAATTTGAGCACCAACACTGACCAATTTAAACGGATATAACACACCGTTTGTTAGTACCACACTGTCAATATTGCCTCGTGTAACAATATCGGTGATAAATACCGTTTGAACCTGCTGTGACATGCTGTATTTGTAGCCTACGCCTGCGATAATAACGACGATAAAAAGCACTAATAGCAAGGTCTTTTTAATGTTTTTTTTCATGTAACTCTCTCAATTTTTGTGCAGATATATTTTATAACTGTGCTTAACTAAAGCTTCAAAGCTGCTTATCTTAGAGAAGTACTAGAGTCAGCGTCTTCATCGGTTGTACTTTTAGCTTGCTCACATAGTGGCAATGTTGATGGTGGATGCCTTTTTTCTTCTTGCTGATTACCTTGCTGATTGTCTTGGTGATTGTCTGGCTCCAAGTGAGGTTTTGCTCGCGATTGGCAACTGCGCTCAAAACTGACGCTTAAAGCGTCAGAAGCTAAGACAAAACCCTGCATATTGGCTCGTAAAATTTCTGCTGATACATGCTTTGATTCAGAGAGTGCTAAAATTTTTGAAAGTGCATATAAATGAAAGGTGTAGTTTTTTAAGCCCGGACCTTTTGAACAAGGTGGTGCATATTCATTATTATCATTGACTACATTGCTACCAAACGTACCGACTGGCTGCTCATTTTCCTTGTTAGAACTAACATCCGCGTTAGCACCCGATACAATACCAGAGACATTCGCTGGAATATTGTAAATACTCCAGTACCAACGCAAGCCTTCTGGCTTTTTGGTTTTAGCTTCTTTGTGCAGTAAAGGTAACGTATTTCCCTCGTTACCTGCACCCTTGGTTTTTGGCTTATCAAGTGGATTTTTATTGGGTCTATGATCAATGGGCATATGATCCATAATCAGCACCAAAGACTTCGCATCATCAGGTACACCTTGCCAATTTAATGGCGGTGAAATACCGTCACCTTCACAGGTAAATTGAACCGGTAGTGCTTGATTATCTAAAAACGCAGGGCTGAAAAGTTTAAGGGTTTCATCGGCTTTAGTTGCCGTTGACATGAGTAGTATCAAGCTTACGATCGATACAACAGGAATAAGGGACGTAATATTTTTGATATTCATGACCAATCTCTTTAGCAATTAAGGTAACCATTTATGAGTTACCCTAATGCTAACAATTAGCCATTGGCTATGGATGACAATGTTGTCATTTAACTTGTCATTTCTAGCTTGTCATTTAGCTATCGGCAACGACAATCGCAGAGTAAATAGCTCTTTATCGCTCGCTTCAATAATGAGATCGCCGTCATGTGCTCGGGCAATTTCTCGCGCTAAACTTAGCCCAAGGCCGCTACCTGACAGTCCTTGCATGTGCTCAGGCTCGCCACGATAAAAACGTTCGAATAATTGAACTCTCACTGCATCTGACATAGGCAGACAAAAGTTACTGATAAGCACTTCTATTTGACTGCCGTTTTGTTTAGCTTGAATAGTCACACCTTTCTCATGAAGGCTATAGCGCATCACGTTAACCAGCAAATTATTTAGCAGCTGTTTTAATAATACAGTATCACCTTGAGTTATTAAGGCTTGTTCAATAGCGCAATGCAGTACCAATTCATCCGACAACAGCTCCATATCGGCAGTTAACTCATCTAATAAGTCTGTTATATTTATCGCTTCAAGATGCAGCGCCATCGAGCCAGCGTCCGCCTGCGACAGCAGTAGCAATTTTCGTGTAATAGCCGACAAATGCCCCACTTCATCAAGAATGGCATTGAGATCTAATTGCTCGGCATTCTCATTGATAACCGCTTGTTCAAGCTTACCTCTTAGCACCGTCAGTGGCGTTTTAAGCTCATGAGCAGCATCAGCCGTAAAGCGAGAAATTTGTTGAAAACTATCTTCAAGTCGCTCTAACATTGTATTGTATGCTGCGATTAATAGTTTAAATTCTTCGTCTGTTTTATGCTCAGGCAAGCGATGGCTAAGGTCTTTTTTTGTCACCATATTCATTGATGTTTGTAAGCGATTTATCGGTCGTATGGTATTGCTCGTAATAAACCATGCACCAAGAACACACAGTAATACAGAGAAAGGGATAACAACGACAAGTGCCTCTCGCAAGGTACTTTTTAGTTGGTTAGTTGTTGCTGAAACGTCAACAGCAATGAAGCTTTGCGCTTGAGCGGTATGAAAAAAACTACCTCGCCATTGGTTTTTATTATGCTCAAAGAAAACAAGCTGACAAAGAACCGTCGCCCCATTTCTATCCGTTGACGCTAATTGCTCTTCACTCTCATTGTTCAACGTACTTATTACTGCTTGAACGTCTACACCTTCAGATTGTGTTAATACACCAGACTCATTCGATTCAACGAATATCATCAGTTGACTAGCAGAGCTAATGCGCAGCTTCTGCATTAAATCATTAATAAGCCAGTCATCAGCATTAGCTGCCTTACTTACCATGGGAAAGGCGCTCAACGGATTATTTCCACGCCGTTCTTTACGTAAATTAAAGTCCATTATGCGCTTTTCTTCCATACAAAGGCGGGCATCAAGTTGCTCAAGTTCCACTTTCATAATACGTGACCAACTTAAGCTAACAATAACTGCGAGTACAGCACTTACCGTTAAGATAGATATGGAAAAAATACGCGTACGAAACTTCATTTTATCACCTTAACGTGGGCTTAAACGGTAACCTGTACCACGAACTGACTCAATGGCACCAACCATTTTCCCTGCGCTTTCCAGAGAGGTAAGTTTACGGCGAATACGTTTAATGCACACATCGACAACATTGGTGCAGGGATCAAAATCATAGCCCCAAACATGCTCCAATAATTGTCCGCGTGTTAATACTTTATTTGGCGAGCGCATTAAATATTCCAATAGGCTAAATTCACGACTAGTGAGTTCGACAGATTGCCCCTGACAATTGATACTGCGGTTAATGCAGTCAAGTTGTAACGAACCTACTTCAATTACATGTTGTTGTGTGCCGGCATGTCGTCTAAGTAATGCCTGGATACGAGCATTGAGCTCTTCTACATAGAAAGGTTTTGCTAAGTAATCGTCAGCGCCCATATCTAAGCCTTGAACACGATCACCAAGTTCATTACGTGCGGTCAGAAGAATAACGGGCGTATCGATACCCATTTGACGAATAGAGCGAAGAATATCTAAGCCATCACGACCCGGAAGCATAATATCGAGAATGATAATATCGAAAGTGTTTTTACTCGCGACCTCATAGCCTTGGTTACCGTCAGCACAATGGGTAACAGTGACGTTTTTTGTTTGCATGCCTTCACAGATAAAGTCAGCAATTTTTTGTTCGTCTTCAACAAGTAATATCTTCATTGAATTACCTCCTTAAGCAACTCACGAAATTATCTCACCTGAGGCATTGCTATCGCAACAAGTATGACAACATTGTCATTTTAAAGTTAGTCAGCAAAGTATATGGCGAGTAATGCCAATTAAATATCACCGTCGGCATTGAGCTCACAGAATTGATACACTTTAAATATGATTGAACCTGATTAAGCCCATGGTAACTGCCTTTTGAGTCATGGTTCTGCCCTGCCAGACTTTGAGCTGATAAAAATGATGACATTAAATCAGCTATTAACTCATATGACGTTGTTGTCGCTGCAGTGATTTATTTTTCACTGTGGTTGCTGCTTGTGGAACCGCATAAAGGCTCAAGCTACTAAACAAGCTTTTCAATTTAGCGGCTTCGTAATCTTGCTCTATTTTTTCGATAACCGCTTCATGCTTTTCAGGATACAAAGCTTCAACCGCTTGTGAAATTAGCTCAAATAACTTTTTCAGGTTAATTTTATGAATTTGCCCGGTTTTATTAAAAATCCACTCGGTAATCGCCATAAAATCATCAAACGGTTCATCCGACAACATATGGGGTAAAGCGTATTTAAAACGGCCTGAATTACCAATCATGTCCCAATAGCGAGCAAAGCGATTAATACGTTGCATGGTGGTAAAACTCACCCGGTCGGTACTTAAAATATTAAAAGGTGGCAAGGGGTTAAAACGCAAATCAAATGCTTCGGTATGTCGAATAATCGGACTACCTTTCAAACGTTTCAATATACCCATTTGAATTTCATGCGGACGACAATGATAAAGTTGGTTGAAGCTGTCTTTAAAGGTCTCGAAAGTTTCGCCGGGTAAACCAAAAATAAGATCAGCATGAATATGTGCGTGGGTATGATCTTTTAACCAGATTAAATTGTCTTTCGACTTAGCGTTGTTTTGCTTACGGCTAATATTTTTTTGCACTTGTGTATTAAAAGTTTGTATACCAATTTCAAATTGCAAACTGCCCTCTGGAAATTGCGCTAACACCTCTTTTAACTTTCTAGGCAGATGATCAGGCACAACTTCAAAATGCAGATAAAGATCATTAGTCATTCGGTCTAAGAAAAACTGCATGATTTTCATCGTGGTATTAATATTTAAATTAAAGGTTCTATCAATAAATTTAAAATTACGCGCGCCACGGTTATATAAAATTTCCATTTGCTCCAGAAATATGACTATCTCAAATGGCACAGAGGTTTTATCTAAAGACGATAAGCAAAACTCACACTTAAACGGGCAACCACGCGAGGCTTCAACATAAAGCAAACGGTGGGTTAAATCTTCATCGGTATAATACTGATAAGGTGATGCTAACTCATTTAATTCAACCGGTTTTGAGTGAACTATTTTTTTATCGGGTGGCGTGTTATCTATTATGTCTTTACACAGTTGATAAAAACTTAAATCCGCCGGACCTGTCAATACATAATCGGCATTGGCAACAATGGCTTGCTGCTCAGTTTCATAACTGACTTCTGGCCCGCCTAAAATAATCTTAATGTCAGGCGCGATAACTTTTAATAAGCTAACCACATCGGTGGTTTCAACGATATTCCATATATAGACCCCAAACCCAACAATATCAGGTTTTGACGCAAGAATTTGTTCAACAATATCAATGGCACGCGTTTGGATAATAAACTCTTTTATTTCACAATAATCCTTTAATTCTTTTAAATTAGCGTAAAGATAACGTAAACCAAAACTGGTGTGAAAGTATTTAGCATTGAGGGTAGCAAGCACAATTTTAGGCACGGCTTTATCCATTTCATCACTGTTTATCTCAGCAACCTGTGTACACTTTTTTATGGCATCAGGTTTTATGGCATCTGAGGTATGTGCTTCAGTTAGATCAAGCTGGGTAACGGTTAGTTCGGGATAATTTAATTGTTCTGCCATACTACTTTTTAAATACCTTTGATTAAATACCTGATGATAATGTGCAATTATACTGTGATTGCTGATGTTATTCAGCAATCTTATTTTGGCCGTTTAACTAGCGTTTAACTAGGACACTCACGCTAATTTAAAATGAAGATAAACCTTTACACCATCATTGCCAACATCACTTTACTTAACAGAGCCATAATGTTTTATAGCCCGTTAGCTAGATGGTGTAGATGCGAGTGTTTATCTTATTGCTTTGGTTATTACTTTGGCTATTCCAGCTTGCTACTTTACTGTAAACAACACTTTTTATATTTCTTGTTGCTGCCACACGGGCAAGGATCATTGCGGCCAGCCGTTGCTAATGAACTCACGGGCACACTGTTCTCTAAAATGGTATTTTCGTCGTACAAGATATTAGACAACAAACCGCCCTCGCCCATTAACGAATCAAATACATCAAGGTCGTCGTTCGAAAGGTTGTCGCTTGAAAGGCTATCGATTGAAGGATTGTCGAATACTTCATCATCTGAGCCATCACCTTCAGCCCAAGAATTTAAGGTGTCAACAAGATTAAACTCTGTTTGAATAATGCCAGACTCAATCAACTTACGCCCATCAAGGCTTTGCCATGCTTTTACTTCATCTTGTTTAAAACGGTATTCATCAAATACGTCTTTATCACATAAGCCAATAAACTGACTTTTAAGATCATCAAGTTGATATTCGATACAAGAATCAGCTAATGCGCTCATTAAAAAACTACTGATTGAACTGGGTAAAGCCAAAAATGCGGCTAACCAAAGCGTAATATGTTCACTTAATTCAGCTTTATCAATAGTGCCCACCTCGTATTGAGCAAATACCGCTTCCATAGCAGATGCTTTGCCATACATAGCTTGATGACCAGCAACAATATAGTCAGACAAAGCTTGTGTATTACCATTGGCGACATTATAAAATAAGGTTGATGTTAATTCAGTAATCGCATCACCAAACACCCCTTCAATAGGCGTTAAAAACGAGTCACTGCACGAAAAAAGCTGCAAGCACTTTGACAGCGCGGGAGAATATTTTAATTCGGCTAATAATAAGGTGCCAAAAAATAAAACGGCATTCTGTTCATCGGTTAGCGAACTATCATCTGCGACAAATTGATCTATTATCTGCTCTAATTCAGCATAAAATGCTGACCAATTCGTTTTAGCTACGTCGAGCGCGGCAACAGGCAGTTCGTTGTCATGTGCATTACCTATTACTAATAAAGCTTGTTCTAAATTCATGTAAATTCCGCGTTAAATAATCAATGATGAGTGGCAAATGCCAAATGTTATGAGCATTCAAAGTACGTAGATTTAAGTCGGATTAAAAAGGTTAACTAATAAGGCGCATGATTAACTAATAGCCGGCTATTAGGATTGAATACAACAGGATAACTGGCTTTTTAAAGCGAATAAAACAAGCAATTTAAATGATAATGGGGGTATCTTAAACACTTCTTATTACCGTTACCATGCAAAGCATCAGATTCAACCGAATTTTCATTTGATTTGTCACTATAACGTCCAAGTTGATCTTGTTTCGCTGCCATAAATTTAGCGTACCAATTTAACTGAAACACACACGCTACTTTAAAAATGAACAACAAGGTTTAAGCCGACCTGGCTTTATTTAGAATAACCATGATGACTTATAGGACTTTAGTTAGATATTTAGTACGATAGCTAGATATTCTAAAGTGATTTTTTAGCTTGTTCATTGGATAAAAAGTAGCGTAAACGCAGCCAACCCTAATCTTTAGTTTAATATTTTGTTAAGTTTTTTGTTAAGTTTTTTGCCATTAAATTGCTCAAATTTTAATGATAATTCTGCTGCCATCTTATCTTGTCCTTTAAGCCTTAATACTTCGATTATGCATTCGATGGTACATAGGCCACCTTTAGGTTGATTGGCTCTCAGGTTATATAACGAAGCATTTGCCGTTTTCAAAGTGCATTGTGGCGCATTTTTTAAATACGAGCTCTGGTTGAAAATTTTATTTGATTCCTGCCATGTGCTATCAATAATAATAATGTTTTCATACGCTTCAATTGTTGGCCTTGGCTTTGATGCTGCAGACGATGATTCTGCCTTCGAATATAATAATACCGCCTCATTATTTTCTATGAGTCGAGTCAGGTCTTTGTTAGGGTTTACTCTTTCCCAGAGTACACGTTCAACAATTTCATTAGCACTTTCTAGTGCCAGAGCGCCGGTATTAGTTGCCCTATGTAATTCACGCTCATGTGTAAGTAAAAATATTTTCATTATTAGGTATAGTTCCGTTTTATCGGGGCAAGATCACCAGCTAAAAATAGAGAAATCGAAATGAAATGTTTATTGATTTGGTGGTTTGTTATGTAGGATTATGAAGTAAAGCGAGTGTTATACCAAGTTGAATAGTTGATTTTTTGAGGTGATATTAGAAGGGATAGCGCCATGCGTTGAGTAAAATACTGCAACGCATGGCAGATAGTTGTTTATTTAAACTTAGCTAATGTTTTAGCAAGGTCATTAACATCTAATACGCTGTAATCAGGTTGTGCAGCAAGTGGAAATAACACTTTACCTGTACGACGGATAAAAGCTGTTTGTAAACCTGCTTTATCAGCACCCGCAATATCCCAACCGTGAGCAGCAACCATTAATGCTTCGTCAGCATCAACGCCTAAGTCTTTAATTGCCCATTGGTAAGTAGCAAGATGAGGCTTAAATACACCTACAGATTCAATACTTAAGTTCGCATCAAAGTATTGGCTTAAACCTGAGTTTTTAAGTTGTAGCTTAACACCCGCTAACGAAGAGTTAGTTAATGTTACTAATTTATAACCTTGCGCTTTTAATGCCGCTAAACCTTCAGCAACATCAGGGTGTGCAGGTAGTGAACGTAATGGCGTTAAAATAGATTTTTTAGCGTCTTCTTTAGTAATGTCTATACCATTAATTTTAGCAACCATTTGTAGCGCAGCTACACCAATATTACCAAAGCTCTCATATTCGCCAGTTGCTGAAACAACTAAAGAGTGATGTAACATAGTTGAAAACCATAAAGGTAATAAGTCTTCTCGTCCACCAATAGCATCGCCTACAGATTTACGCATGCTTGTTAAGTCGAGTAGTGTTTCGTTAACATCAAAAATAATAACTTTAGGTTTGGTTAATGGTGTCATAGATGTTGCTGTTTTTGCAATTTCACCAGCAAAAAGCTGATGACAATTAAGTAATAAAACTAAAGTAAAAAATGTTTTTAAAAATGGGGCTTTCATATTACCTCTGTATATATATGATTGAATTAATTAAGTAACTTGAATTCGTAACAATGTATTTTAAAGCTATTTTTTAAGATGCTTATGAATAAAACAATACGCTTTATCTCATTTAACCTTATTAAATAACAATGCAATACAGAACTATTTATGTCGAATTAAAATTTATAAATAAGCTTGTTTTAGCCTTGTAAGTAACATTACATTTGTTCATACAAGTGAGCAGACCGACTTAAACAGCAGAAACTTTCGCTATATAAATAATACCAAACTGAACGATTTTCATTTAAATGGATATAGCACTGTTATAGCAAAAAGAAGTCTGACAATTAATCAAAATCTTTGCAATGAAGTCCCATGGTGATCTGTAAGAGAATATGACTGAATTCATATTCATAAATGAGAATATTGAGTAAGGAGGTTCTTTTCTATTTTGGAAGGAATTGAGATGGAAAATAACCACAGGCGACCCACTAAATTACATCAAGTAAGAGCAATTATTTGCATTTAGTGATGTTATAACTACCCTTGATAATATTTCCCCGATAAAACGGACACATTTTTTATCACGCCGCGATAGCCCCATATTCCATTGGTGAACAATAATTAATGCAGAATGGCTAAAATTAATCGACACAAGAACTAGCGTCACACATTGGAACCATTTGCATTAAAATTAATTACTTATTTGATTGGTTATTTACTGGAATGTGCAGATGGGTTAGCACGTTTGAATTTTCGGAACAAAGCAAGACCAAATAGGTTGACGAGTATCCACCCAAATGAACCACCAGAACTTTCTTTTGATTGCTCTGTGTCAGTTTTGGGTACATTAGCAACCGACACTGTAATGTTTTGTGAAACTTCATCTTCCCCATCGGAAACGCTAAATTTAAGCACTAAGTCAGTATTTTTTGATACTTGAGGCGCTGTAACTTTAACATGTTGCATGTCAGCATCGGTTAACGTTACATCAGGGCCACTGATTTGAGTCCAAGAATATGTAAGTTCGTCATCATCCGAGTCGAATACAGACGCAATAATTGACACATTATCCCCTTCATTTGCATTTACTGATTCGTCTAAGGTTATCTGTGGTGCTTGGTTTGATGTAGCGGTGAATTCAATATCAAATAAATTATTATTACCATTTGAATCGACATCAAAAGAAGTGGATGACAACTCGCCCGATAAAGCATAATCACCGATATTGCCACTCAACATAAAGTGAACGTCAAGCGTCTCATTAGCCCCTATATTTTTGGCAGTACACGACATAAGTGCATTATTATTTATTGTACACTGACCATTTTCTAATAGAGCATTTGATAGCGCAGTTCCTTCTGGGAATCTTATTTCAAGAAGAAGATCACTAGCAGGAGCGTCTGTGGCGTTCTCTATATTAAAATCAACATATACCCCATCATTAGGTAACGCTTTGAATTTGGTATTTTCAACATTTAATCCAATATCTATAACCTTACCAGAGCCACGACACCAACCTATATCACATAAAACATAAGCCGCCGCGCCTAGGTTTAATACATTGGAACCAACAGACGCCATTAACTGTTCAGGATAAACGTTAGGTGAAAAATGAGCTATTTCTTGTCCGTCAAGTTGTCCATCAGCATGTAGTTCAACCGCACCATTATGTATTCCGCCTGTGAGTAATCCAGATAATTTAGATTGTGTGGAGGTAGAGCCCAGAAACAACAGTCCATCACCAGAAGAAACAACCTCTTCTTGCTCTCTGATAGATAAATTGTCAAAAACGACTAAAGGATCACCTTCGCCAAATACAAATTTAGTAAAGTGACTTGGTTTAGATAATGGTGCAGGGAAACAATCACCTAAACAATTTAAGCTAGCAAAACCCATCACATGTGTTAACTCATGCAAGGTAGTAGTAATAAAACTTCTATGTTGTCCTTCATTATCAAAACCAAGGTATATCGAGCTATTTGGAGAAAATTGTGTTGAACTGACAGGGTCACTCTCTATATCCCACGAACTAGTATCAATATTCTGTAACGAATAACGTAAATTGGTTGGGTACTGACGATTTACTTCCATTATGCCATAAGGGCTAGCACCACCTTCATCAAAGCTCGAAAAGGAAGGTCCTAGCGTAATAGCGCCATAACCACTTAACGCTTCAAATTCTACTTCTATTGCAAAGTCAGATGTTATATTTATCTGAGACTCAATCATACGTATTGTACGAAACAATACGTTTTTACGGGCCTCTCCAAGTGTTGTAGCGTTATTGCCACCTTCAGGAACGTAAGCTTCTTGGCTATTAAAGCCTACGCCTTCAGCATCTGAGAATACTACTCTTATTTCATCAGCGTTAGCTATCGAAGAAGAAGTGCAAATAGCAGCAAAAACACTGCTTCTAATAAAGTTATTTTTGATGACATTTTTGAACATATTACGACTATTCCTTTATATCGAGAGTTGATAAGCTTCTACAACCATGTAGAACTAAATTCAACAGCTTTCGATTTGATATAATTTTATAATTAAATTTTTATAGATAGGCAAGCAAGAGGGAATTGCAGTCACGCTACCTTTGTCCGAAACATTAAGGTCGTAAACTTTGCGTATATGAATTTCTCCATACTTGCCTTGCAAGTAAAGTACAACATATTGATATATAAATCAATGTTCTATGTAAACACGAGTATTGATAAAGGCTAACATCAAAAAAATAAATTTCACTTCAGCTATTTTTAACCATTTTCTTTATATCCAATCATTAGAAACGATGCGACGATAAATCCTAATACAGCTTGGAAGTTTTAAATTAAATGTTGCAATTGACAGACATCAGTTGGATCAATAAATTTACAAACTGACGTACTTTGGTAAGTAATGAAATTTTTATGTCAAAGGGGAACCTCTGTTTTTTAAGTCTTTTGTAAAATAGGTGCAATTAGTGAGTCTAAATAAGTACATTGTCTCAGTCAATCCTGCTGAACTGATTTGAAAACCTGTAGACATAAAAAATCCGTTGAATATAAAAGACTTTTTCATTTTTAATGTGGCGGTGAGATAGGCATTTGCACCCTACTCGAAAGATCAACGCTATAAACCCTACATTGTTGTAATTCGCTAAATTCTAGACGAAAAAAAACCGCCAGTCTTTCGATTAGCGGTTTTTTATAGTTTGGCGGAGAGATAGGAATTTGAACCCTACTCGAAGGATTGGCGCTATAAACCTTACCTTGTCGTAATCCACTAAATTCTAGACGAAAAAAAACCGCTAATCTTTCGATTAGCGGTTTTTTATAATTTGGCGGAGAGATAGGGATTTGAACCCTAGAAGGGCTATAAACCCTTGCTGGTTTTCAAGACCAGTGCTTTCGACCACTCAGCCATCTCTCCAATGTTCGAAAGCATTGCTGCTTGAGAACGGGGCGAATAATAGATACTGTTCACTGCTTTGTAAAGTGCTAATTTAGCTTATTAGGCATTTTGTTTGATTTTTATTGTTAAGTGCTTAATAAATCATCAAATGGTGATTTTTACTAGCAGTTTTTTCACATTTATCTCATTTTTGCAGTGCGCTTAACTTTCACCACACAAGTACGATTTGTAACAATCGTATTCATCAGTAATTACCGTGGCAACTGATATACTGTGCTATTGCGAATTTTCCGGAGATATTGTGCCTAAATCAAGTCAATCAGTTGCTGACCGAAGTCTTTTAAGTTTAACCTGGCCCATTTTTATTGATCTATTTTTCATTTTCATGATCAATGTGACTGACGCATGGTTTTTAAGCCGTATATCTGATTCTGCAGCTGCGTCAATAGGTGCCGTTATACCTATTTTAGGTATTGCCTTTGCGCTTTATAGTACTATGCATCAAGGCGGCAGTAGTATTGCATCACAGCGTATTGGCGCTGGAGATCATAACAAGTTAGCCGCAACTTATGGTGTGCTGTTTGCCATTTTGCTCTTTATCGGTATTTTATTAAGCATTGTCATGATGGCTTTTGCGCCTCTCTTCGCGCAATGGATGGGTTTAACCGATGATATGGCAGGTATGGCGAGCATATACTTAAGCACCATAGGTATGGGCACTGCGATATTAGCCGTACGCTTTGCTGCCGCTGCTGTTTTAACCTCTCAAGGTAAAACACATTGGAATATGTGGTCGACTTTCGTCATGACCATAGTCAATATATTATTTAACTATCTATTGATTGACGGAAAACACGGCTTCCCTGATTTAGGAGTACAAGGTGTTGCTTATGCGTCGGTCATCGCTTGGGTTGTCAGTTTATGCTTTACCCTTGTGATCATTATTAAACATTTACATATCAAGATTACTTTACCCAAGCGCTGGCTATTATTTAAAACGGATAGTGCGCCCATCTTAAAAATAGCACTGCCATCGGTGTTAGAGCCTATGTCGTGGCATCTAACCCAAATCTTGATGACAGTTATGATCGTCAGTATGGGTGAGCTTGCTTTAGCCACGCGTGTTTATAGCTTTAATTTACTTTTTACCGCTATTTTATATGGCTTTGCTATCAGTTCAGGCGTACAAATTAAGGTCGCCCATTATATCGGTGCCAAGCGTTTTGAAGAGGCTGATCAACAACTGATGTTGGGACTTAAGCTGGGTATTGCCGGGGCGATGTTTTTTGTTTTCACCTTATTGACATTTTCTGACCAGTTGTTTGCAATATTTACCAGCAATATTGAAATTTGGGCGTTGGGCAAGCTGATATTGATTATTGCCATCATCGGTGAGTTTGGCCGAAGTTTTAATTTGATTGTTGGCGCATCATTACGAGCGTCTGGCGATGCACGTTATGTGTCAATGGTTGGCTTTATTATTATGTGGTTTATGGCTTTACCCTTAGCTTGGCTGTTAGGGCTACATTTCGGCTATGGTTTAGTGGGTATTTGGCTGGCAACCAGTTTAGATGAATGTATTCGCGGAATTATAGCCTTAAAGCGTTGGAATACAGGAATATGGCGTAGCAAAGGCATATATGTTGCCGAGATACCTGCACCACTGAGTATTAATAAGCGTACTGATGACCCAGAAGTTATTAATCAGGAGATAACACAACAGCACAATGTTCAAGCATCAAAAACTTGATAAAACACTTGAGAAAAAAAAGCCAGTATCATTATTGATGGTTTTCATGTGTGAGTGACAAAGCCCATTATTGTCTTAATTAGAGCGAGTACAATGACACTTAACAAGCAGGCTATTCAATATCTCCGTCATCATTTTCGTACTCGCTCAACATTTCATCAAAATGATCGAAGTCGATGAAATCTTCATTAACAACAAGGGTATCAGTCACGTTATAACAGATACTTGCGGGTTTTGAATAGTTTGGCACCACATCATAACTAAAAACAGAATAGTATTTGGGAATATTGGCGTTACCATATTTATCGTAGGTATATTGGTCTTTTCCCGCATAGAGCTTAACCCCATCGAAAGGTGACATGGGTGGATGAAAACAATTTCTCACCACATAACAACCAATAAAATCTTTATCTTCTGGGTTATCCCAACTCAATTTCACCAATGAATTTTCAATCGTTAGCGATAAATTAGTGGGTGGTGACACGGAATTTTTACGACGTGTGACATAGTCAATCATTAGACTTGGTTCGTTATTCTTGTCATTGCATGACCAGTCAATAATAGCGTCACGTTCTTGGGAGATAGCCGTCGGTCTGATAATGAAGTAAACGGGCTTTCCTTCAGAGTGAAGCCGTTCCAGGTCTTGACGACAATAGCTGTCAAAAATCAGATGGTGCTGGGCACTTTTTTTAAGTTGTGTGTTACTGATTTCATAACCGATAAATTCAATTTTCTGTCGATTCTTGACGCTAACATAATCCAGATCTTTAAGCTCTGCGAGTTCAATCGTAAAGCGAATATCTTTGTTAGTATTAATACTGTTTTTATTCTGCATAACAAGGTAAGCATCAGTGATCACCGTTTCCTCGGGGTCTGGTAACTGATCCAATGTAAAAGCCATTTGACCATAAACAACCCCCCCTTCACTGTCAAACCCGCAGCTCAGACAATCTTCGTCAATTTTGTGCATTGAAATGGTGTTTAACGCTACCGGCGTTAATCTTAGCTCTGTTGGTTTCGCACGATAAATAATATCAAGGAATGGTCGATAATGGACCCCTCCACCAAATGGACCATAACCAATATCAAACTGCATAAGCTGAGATTTTTGCCCTAAGGGCAATGTGTTTGGTCCCTGTATTCTAAACAGAATACGACCACTCGTAATTTGATTTTGTAATAACGCACGCTCAACGCCGTTAAAGCGCCATTCTTTCCATATACCTTGTCTGAGATGATCAGACTCAATGGTTTGCCCTAAGGTAAGTAAAGGCACAGCATTTTGAACCTGATTGAAATCAGAGATGTCTTCCAGCGTATTAGCGTCAAGGATCGAAATACTCCATTCGCCATAGGTTTCAATTTTGGCACCCACTCTATTCATCGGATATAAAGAAAAAATGGCCGATTTAATGGTTAGCTCAGGAGATAAGTTTTTCAGTGAAAAAGCAATTAAGCCAAAACAGATCCCTTTTTTACTAGAAACACCAATAAACATAGAATTTCGACCAAAATGTTTTTTATTGGCATCAAGACTATATTCGCCAAGGTAACCAATATCGCTTTTGGCTGGGAGTAAGGCACGAGAAAATTCATCCGGCGCCAACTTTGTTTTTAACCTGATTTCGGGACTAAACGGTGAATTTAGCATATTGCTGGGATCAATCGCGTGAAGATTATAATAATACATCTGACCGCTCTTCAATTGAATATCGGTAAACTCGACACTATGAGTGATCGCAATCAAATTCTCTCTTGAACAAGCTGATTTAGAGGTGTCACTGCGAAATATTTCAAAATATATCGCTTTATTTTCCAGACTGTCCCAACTCAAACTAACGCTATCAGCAGTGATATCAGTCACATTGAAATTTTCAATACGCGGTGGAGCCTCTTTAACGTAATTTCTCACTGTTCTGAAAGCAAGCAACAAGGCCGGAATATTTTCATCAATCGATTGCGCCATATATTGCAAATAATCGGGAATATTTCGGCTACCCACTTCAACCACTATGCTCATTATTCCTCTATCATAATAATACTCACGGCCGCTACCGTGGATCAAATTAAACGGTGGTTTTCCTCGATGAATACCGTATTCTCGTCCGGTAACTTTCCTGATTTCATTGTTCATGTTGGCGCACAACACATTCAAATCAGTGCCTTCAATTTCTTTCTCGTGATTGAATTTATGCGCGGGGAAAAAAACATTACCTTGTGAATGATAATCAAGAGCAACACGAATATTGGGGTGAGTCTCAACAAACACTTTGATGGCTTGAGTTTCAGGCTCAGAAAATGCGGCTGGACCTGAATATATCGCCGAACTGGTGTCCGTTCCTTTTTTAAAACGCACGCCAAAATTACGATTAAGGTCAACACCAAAGGTATTGTCGCCGTTGTCCCTCCTATTTTTGCGCCAAAATGAAAAATGGGTATGCGAATATTCAAAACCGTCAGGGTTAAGACAAGGCACAATATAAAGACTACTACTATTGAGTGCCGATGCTAACATCGGATGATATTGATGGTTATCAATAATATATTGAATAAACTTTATCGCTAACTCATTGCCAATCCACTCGCGCGCATGAATTGAACCGGTATAAAGCAAAGCCGGTTTATTGCCCGCGTTGCTCACATCATTGGAAATTGTTGCCATCATGATGGGCCGTTTTTCCCACGTTTCACCAATGCTATTAACCTGAATTAGATCAGGGTATTCGCGCATCGCATTGGCCAAAAATTCACAGGTTTGCTGATAAGTTGAATATTGTTTTTTCATAATAGAAGGCCATTTTATTTTTCAATCGAATAATATTACTGTTATTCACTTATAACAGGCAGTACCGGCGGCAATTGCTCTTTTACTTGTATGTCTTCTCTGCCTACATTTTCAAAAGCAGGTATATCACTCTCCTGTGCACCAACGGATTGAACAGCCACTTCAGAGGTTTTATCAAGGCTTGGTTGATAACGCGCATAATTATCTTGATAATTCCAAACATCACTCGGCCATTCTTCGTACTGATTTGGCTCAGTATTAAGTAATGGGGAACCGTCTGCACTTATGTTGTCGAAGGTTTCACCACTATCGTTGACGCTCTGATGACATTGTCTTGAAAAACTGATGTGACGCATAGTGCGAAGCAAAGCAGAATTTATTTTCCCTAACTCTTCCCAGTTATAAAGGGGGATATAAGGCTTAGAAAATTGGCCTGAAGACAAACTCCACATTAGGTACTGGCCTATCCAGTCTCTGATATAAGAAAATGCGGCAAAAGCCGTGGCGCATTCTAAAATGCGGTATTGACCATCTTTTCCCACGGCGATATCACATGCCCAAAATTCAGCGTTTGCTGCTTTTGATGCCTTAACCGATAATTGCAAAACTTTTCGGGGTACTGCTTTATAATCCATAGAGCCACCTTGGCTCGTGTTGGTTAGCCATTTACCTAGCGGGGGTCTGCGCCAAAAGGCACATACTGGTTTGTTACCGATTAACATCACTCGAATATCTGCTGCCATCGGGATAAAGTCTTGTACGTATACGGGGTAATATTTTTTGCACTCCAAAAGTTCACAGGCCTGCGCAAATGAATCTACTTTGTGGACGAAATAACCGCCATAGTTAGAGGGACCATAAGATTTTTTGATGATGAGCGGGTACGCTGCCTTAGACAGAAAATCAAAGGCCTTTTGTGGTTGATAAAAAATATGCGTATTAGGGATCGGCAGTGCATATTTTTTACAAAACCGGGTCACATTTTCCTTCGATTTATTTGAGAATTGGCTATCAAGGGAGGGGATAAATTGTACTGCCGGTAACGCGCGCGCAATCTCACGAAAAGTCTCATAAGCGGTTGCCGGAATATTACCGATCAATACGTCAATTTTTTTACTTTTTACCGCAGCAATAAAGCGTTCTTTGTCTTTACCCCAATGATAAACCACCTTTTCTATTTTATCAGGCCAGCCTTTAAAATTAGAGTAATCAAAAAAACGTTGTACATGGTCGAGATATAAAAAGGCAATTTTAGGCAATGTATTTGGCAAGTGCTTGCTCATGAATATTTCCTATAGAATTAGAATTAAATTTAACTTTGCGTTTGATTAAATTGACGATTTTATCAATTTTTCGCGTATTAAAATCCAGTCCGAATTTTTCTTGTTCCGGTGTGGCAAAGGCAGGAATACCGTTGACTTCCAATACCACAAATTGTTCGCGTTCTCGGTCATAAATCAGGTCAACCCCCGCAATATCTAAGCCTGTTAACCTAGCTGCGCGTAGCGAAATAGAGGCTATTTGATCGTTTATCTCGCGTAAAATTATCGAACCACCGCAAGAAATATTTGTACGCCAGTCGCCTTGCGCTGCTTTGCGTCCGTAGCAACCCACAATCGTCCCATCAACCACGTCTACTCGAAAATCTGTAAAGTCATTGTCTATCCATCTTTCGAGATAAAAATAACCAGGCTTAGTCTCATTTAATAACGGTAATAACCGTTCGAACTCGGCTGCACTTTCAATGTTAATAATACCCTTACCGCCCCAGCCGTTAGTGGGTTTAAACAGTGCTTTGCCGCCCCAGTTACGCAATATCTCTCTGGCCCTTTCCAACTCTTGGTGATGACATAATTGATAATTAGCGGTTGGGATACCATTTTGATTAAGTAAATGAGAAGTTTTAAACTTGTCTTCCGACACACAAAAAGCTTCAAAGCTATTAATACAAGGCACCGTCATATTAAGCGCTTGGTAGAGATACACCTGATAATCACTCTGCTCACTAGCGTTATAGGAAAAGTAGAGATCTAGGTTTGCCATGTCTACCTCGCCGGAAAATATATGACCATTATTTGCATAGCCATTTTTCAAGCTCAAATTATTAATAACTGCAATCCCATTTTGATTTAGTTGCTTAATAATACGTTGCTGTATTACTTCCCCACCGCCATTTCGGTACATCCACATCCCAATAATGTAATCAGTCATATAGTTGCCACTCAGTAAAGTTAATCAAAAAAATAAACGCTTGTATCGTTATCAAATATCAAGCTTAGTTCGAGCAGTTATTAACCTCATCTGAATAATTATAAATTAATTAACCTGCAACTAATTTGACAAATGTCAGGGTGAGGGATTATTAAATTTTTTAACCTTTGTTTTAAGCTGTCATCTGTATTTTTATCCCCTATATGATTAACCGGTAAGGAGCCACATGAAGATTAATTTAGATTTAAAAGCTGATACTGATCCAATGAAACCTGACGGATCAAATTATGATTTTTCAGAGCTCGCTGAACTCATAAAAATGAACTCCAATACCCACAACAAAAAAGGCGTCGATCTTTTAGGTAAGCGCTATCAAAGCCTATTTGAAAAACTGGGGTATCACACCAAACGATACCCCAGAAATGATATCGGCGATCATCTGCTATTTAGCGCCCAAACTAACAGCGGCAATAAACTTTTACTGCTAGGTCACCTAGATACTGTTTTACCGCCAGAAGTACCTAACCTGTTTAGTGAAGATAAAGAGTGGATCTATGGACAAGGCGTCTGTGATATGAAAGGCGGCATTCATGTCGCCATTTGCGCCCTAAGGGAAGTAGCGAAAAGACGTGGAAGTATTGCTAATATTGACGTGCTGCTAGTAAGCGATGAAGAAACAGGCAGTGATGATAGCCGCCAGATCACCGCTGTATTAGCAAAAAGCTATCAGGCCTGTCTGGTATTTGAAGCCGCAGGTAAAAACGGAGAAGTGGTGGTTGGACGCAAAGGTGTTGGCACTTTTGCTATTGATCTTAGCGGTAAAGCCGCGCATGCCGGTAATAATTATCTACAGGGTGCAGATGCTAATTTAGCGGCAGCAAAAATGCTTATCAAACTAAATCAGCTGACCAATCTTGCACAAGGCACAACAGTAAATGTTGGAAAAATTAGCGGCGGAATCGGTGCCAATACGATTTCACCCAATGCACATTTGCTACTGGAAATTCGTTACAAAACACACAACGAACGAGATCGTTTACTCGCTGCAATCAATGGTATCGTCGCAACCGAGCAGGTAAAAGGGGTCAGCGCCAAATTGTCTGGTGGTATTCAACGCGACGTTATGCAAGCTAACGATAAGCAGGCTCAATTTCTCGCCAAGCTAGAATCTATTTTAGGTGAAAAATTACCGACAGAAACAAGAGGCGGCGTTAGTGATGCCAATATTGTTTCAGCAGCGGGCGTAGTGACACTTGACGGTTTTGGTCCCTTTGGGGAACACGACCATACAAAAGACGAGCGAGCATGTAAAAAGAGTTTCGTAAAACGTGTTCAACAAGTCAGCCTAATTTTACTAGAATATAATGGTGTAAAAACTAATATTTAGTGGCACATTGATCGCATAAAGACCTTACCTTTGCGCCTCTTCATCGGCGATTTGTTTACTTTTATTTATTCTCAACGCTAAATACAAGTCAGAATGAACATAAATGCCCTCGCTACCTGATTTAATATCTGCGTTTTTAAACCACGCCAGCAGTTGGCGTTTTCTACCGGCAAGCTCAAGGCGTACCCCGCGCTTTTTAAAGATAGTATTCAAATCTGCCAGCATGGCCATAACACTTAAATCTAAATGTGTGAAGCATGGCACCGCGTCAATAATGACACACTCAACACCATCTTTTTGTCGGGCATATTGCTCTAATAACCTACGTTTAAAAAAACTAGAATTAAAGTAGGTTAACGGTGAATTAAAACGATAGATGAAAACACCGTCTATCGCTTTGGCTTTATCGCTAGTATCTAAACTTCGCACCACACCATTGATATCAACACCAAGTATATTGTCTGTAGGGCGCATTACGGTTCGAATAAATTGAAATAAACCCAGTAATACCGCCAGCGTAATACCAGGAATAACACCAATAAACAGCACCGCAAATAATGTGATTAAGGTTAAGTAAAATGCTTGCCGGTCTTTTAATCTTAATCGCCATACCGCTTTTAAATCTAAAAGATGTATTGACGCAATGATCAATACAACACCCAATGCAGCGCTGGGAATAAACTCAAGTGGCGCCGTTAAAAAAATCGCAATAATGGCGATAATAATCGCCGCTATAATAGAGACTAATTGTGTTTTACCGCCATTGGCATCATTCACTGCCGTGCGAGAGTCTGCACCGCTCACTGCGAAGCCTTGTGATAAAGCAGACGCAAAATTTGCCATACCCAAGGCCATAAATTCTTTATCTGAGTCAATATCGTAGCTATTTTTTTCAGCAAAACTGCGTGCGGTTAGCATCATACTCACAAAGCTGACTATCGCTAGGTTAAGTGCTGGCATAACTAGCCCACGCATAATACCAAGATCAAAATCAGGTGCTTTAAATAAGGGTAAACCACCCTCAACAATGCCAATGGTTTTTATCTCAAACTGTTCTAAATTAAAAAACCATACTAACGTAGCTGCAAAAGCGATGGCGAACATAGAAGCGGGAAAAGTGGGTTTTAAGCGTTTGATAACAAAATAAATGCTGACAGTAAATAAGGCCATTAATAGCGTTGGCACATGCGCTTGCGAGAGATATTCAGGTACACCCCCTAAACGCTCAACCAGGTGCCTTTCGTCAAATGTAAAACCAAAAACTTTAGAAAACTGACCCACAATAATGGTAATGGCGACACCATTTAATAGTCCCATCAAAATAGGTTTAGATAAAAAATCCGCCAATACGCCAAGCTTAAAACGACTGGCAATTATGCACCAAAAACCTGTCATCGCCGTCATGGTGATCACTAATTGCCAATGCTTAACAATGTCACCTGCGGCTAAAGGCGTTACCACGGCGGCAATAACCGCACAGGTCGCGGCATCAGGACCAACAATCAATTGCTTGGAGGTGCCAAATAGCGCATATATGATCATGGGTAATACACAGGAATATAAACCAACAACAGCATTAACACCGGTTAGCTGTGCATAAGCGATAGCAACCGGTAAAGCGACTGCTGCAACCGACAATGCCGCTTTTGCATCATCAGCGAGCCATTTACGCTGATAATTGAACAAAACCTTCAAGCCAGGCATAAAGTTATATAAACGTGAAAACAAAGCCGTTTCCTTACTGACAAAGTGTGTGTTTAAATAATAGAGTGCCTAAATAATAGAGTGATAAGACACTTAATATAGCGAATATAGGGTCTAGACACTCCTAACTGCTGTAAAAATTTCAGTAAGGAATGAATATAAAAAAAACGTATAAATCATTGAAAAATTTGATAAAAATTTGTCAATAAACTAGCTAATAAAGCCACTAACAACAGCTTTTTATCACCAAAGCCTTTAGCCTTTAATCGTATAATAACCCTTAATTGATAACGAAACTGTTACCGGTTCTTGCGTGGTGTTTTTCCAATACCAACCGTGAGAGCCTTTAAAGGGTGTCGTTAGTGAACCTTGCATATTGTTTGTGGTGGCAATTGAAAAGCTTTCAAAATATCCCGTTGTATCCCCTGCTGGCTCACCGTGAAAATCAAAATAAAGTGCTGTAACACCCGATGTCCACTCGTACTCCACATGGGCATATTTATCCATATATAATTTATATTCTAGCCCTTTGCCTGCAGGGATAATAATCTCAACGTTATCACTGCGTAATAGATCATTTTGTTTACCTCGCTCTACGATCAAGGTTGGCGACTTTTCTGACGCTTCGGCTATTGCCGTTAGCCCTAATGCTTTGCCACTACCCGTTGGGTCAATATTATATTCTGCGGGTAAAATGCAGGTGATCAGTAGCGTTATTGCCACTAAAAGCGCAATAGCAGTGGCTTTAATTAAAGTTGTCGTGCTATGTACAGGTATATTAAATTTATGCATGTTATATCCTAAATATCTTTTTATTTGTTTTATTGATTTACTTGATACGCTAACAACTCGCTAAAATAGCCCAAAGTTGATGGTACTTTAATGAGCGTAAATCACTCACGCTAACTGATAAAGTAGCCTGTGAGTTGTAAACCTATCAGCATAAAGCCGGCGCTTATTAGCGCGGTATTGGTGAAGGTTGCAAAGCTTAAATAGCTACTATGTTTACGCCAAAAACTTAATATGATTAACACCATGGCAAGTGCTAAAAGCTGACCTATTTCGACCCCAAGATTGAATGAAATAATATTGCTCACTAAGCCATTACTGGGTAACTGAAATTCTTGTATTTTAGTGGCTAAACCAAAACCATGAAATAAACCAAATACTGTTACAGCAATTTTAGTGTTGGGTTGGTAGTTAAATAGCCGTTGAAAGCCGCCTAAGTTATCAAAACCTTTATAGACCACAGATAACCCGATAATGGCATCGATAATATAGGGATTAATTTCAATCTGGCTAAATACGCCATAGAGCAAAGTTAAACTATGGCCTAGCGTGAATAAGCTGACATAAAGCAACACGTCTTTGCTGCGAAATAAAAAGAACACCACACCAACCAGAAATAATAAATGGTCATAACCTGTTAGCATGTGTTTTGCGCCAATATAAATAAATGGGAATATTGCGCTCCCTTCATTAGCCTCTAAAAACTGTTTTGTAACATCGTCTACGCCGTGAGCCAACAGTGAAAATGACGAAAAAAGTCCTGTTATTATTAAGAGTAAAAGTATAAATTTTTTACGGGTGTCATTCACTGAGTGTTCCTTGTTACTAGAGCTTGTTACTAGCGTTTTTATTAAATATGTTATCGCCGTGTTATACACTAAATTTGTATCTAAAGGGAATATACTAAATAATAGTTTCACCTTTATAAATAATTTGATCAACCCATAAGCGAATTTTCCTAATAACGCGCTTTTAATGCCTGTTATTGTTGATAATAAAACGCTTATTAAAATCTTAGGTTAACTACTTTTAATGCCCATGAATGATACCCTGCAAATGATCAGCTTAGTTGATCTATCTATTGCTTTTATCCCCGTTGTTATTGCGCTGGCTTTTTTATATTTATGGTCACTCAATGTAAAACAAGCGAGCTATGCCCTTTCACGTATGCTGATACAGTTATTATTTATCGGCTACGCACTAAGCTACATTTTTTATTCCGACAATGTGTGGTTAATCACCTCAATTTTATTAGCTATGGTCAGTATTTCTTGCTGGATTGCCTTACGCACATTACCTGAATATCGATTAGTGCTGTTTAAACAAGGTTTTATTGCCATATTATGTGGCGGTGGCTTTACTTTATTGGTGATCAGCCAAGGCGCATTGTCTTTAAAGCCCTGGTATCAAGCACAAGTTATTATTCCACTGGCTGGTATGATATTCGCCACCGCGATGAACAGCATTAGTTTGTCTGCAGAACGAATATTTTCAGAACTGGACAATAAAACCCCCTATCCAATAGCACGTAAGCAGGCACTTAATGCGGCGACAATACCCGTCATTAATTCATTATTCGCTGTGGGTTTAGTCTCATTACCCGGCATGATGACAGGGCAAATTCTGTCAGGGATTTCTCCTTTGATCGCCGTAAGATATCAAATTATTGTCATGTGTATGATTTTCGCCTCCGCCATACTTTCTGCGGTAATATTTTTACTCTTATCAGAAAAAACCATTAAAAAAATTATCAAAAAAAAGCACAGCACCCAAGCATAACTAGCTTGCTAATTACCTTATCATTTAAAAAACCGAATCATTTGAGGCGAATTATTGATAAAAGTACCATTTGAAACTACACTTAAGTTGATATAATAAGATTAGCGACTTTTATGGCACATCGATTTTATCAGGAGATCTCAATGAAGGCTGCAAATAAGCAACATCAAGCACCAAAAATTAACAGCGCCGTGGCTTTTAAACTCGGTAGTAATATATTAGAGAAGTGGCAATGCAGTGCCAGCGACAAGCAAGCTATTCTAGGCTTGAGCAAAAGTAGCTATTATCGTTTTAATCATAATGAAAGCGCCAGCCTTTCTAACGACCAATTAGAGCGTATTAGTTACATTGCTAATATTCATCAAGCATTAAAAATGGTTTTTTCTAATCCTGACAATGTTTATGGCTTTATGGCAATGAAAAATGATAATCCTTACTTTAATGGCCATTCGCCACTGTCGCTGATCTCAAGTGGAAATTTTGGCACCTTATACGAAGTTTTCAAGCGGATAGACGCCATGCGTAACGGGCAGTGGTAAGATGAAGGCCAACACTAAAAAAGTAAAGTTGCTGAACAAAATTGCTTTTAGGTTAGTAAACTCAAAATTTCCTCCTATGACGCTTTTTGATGATGTTGTCAGTCAAGAAGACTTTGCAACGGTTTACGCTATTCAAGCACTAACCAACCCAAGAATATTAAATGAGCTTGGCGACTTATCACTACTATCAAGTAATGAAATTCCTTTTGGCATTGATGGTGTAAATTATGTAACCGCGCCTTTTACCCATATTAATCCTGAAGGCTCACGCTTTAGCAATGGTGACTTTGGTGTGCTTTATCTTGCCGACACGATTGATACCGCCATTAAAGAAACCCTTTACCATCAAGACAAATACTTTCAAAACCTGCAGGGTTTACATTATGATACTGTGGATATGCGTTGTTTAAAAGTAACCTTTAGTGCAAGTGTTGTTGATTTATTTCAGGTTAAAGGTATTTATGAACCAGAGGATTACTCGCTACCAAGGCGGCTTGGCGCAGAGCTTAAAAAGAATGCTCAGCAAGGTTTTCAATATTACTCGGTAAGAAATCAAGGTGCCACCTGTTGGGGATTATTTTCACCTATTCATGTCACTAGCGCTATTCAAACTAAACACTTTGAGTTTATTTTTGACGGAAAATCAATGTCGAAGGTTAGAGAGTTAGTTCATCAGCCACTGCACTTAAGCTAGCTTATTTTTAATGCAGGGTATGAGTTGCTCGCCATGCGCACTGAAGATTAATACCAATTTCATTAAGTTATTGCTCACTTGTGCTGGTTAAAATACACCAAGGCTACGGTGCTCTCAATCACAATAGCCAGCTATTGCTCAATCAAGCGTCTTGCCCTGATGCATTTTCTCTGCGCACAACAAGATCACAAATTTAATGA
>NZ_JACGVK010000134.1:0-48893 GCF_014077185.1 Colwellia sp. MB02u-10 | reverse complement strand
GGTTTCAGCATGACTGCTCTGTGCAACACGTAGCTTTTGTGCTTCACTAAAATGGCAGTGCACTAATAAACTGGCAGGGAAGCAATCGAACTGAACAGTGTGACTTATATGACTAAAACCACCGATTTGCTTTGCCTCTTCATTGATTTGGTCTAATACAGCCAATAACTTATTGTTCAAACGATGGCAGATTTTACTCATTTTCATACTTTATGACTTACTCAATAGGCACTAAATTAACAAGGTACATTGTAGCCTATAGTTGGAACAAAAAAATTGGAAAACGATAGAAGTTTAAAATAGATATTGAAATGTCAGCTAGCGTATCTTAGTTACCATTAATTGAGGTGATTATTACTTGTGATTTTAGACCGTTTTGAGCTTCAAGCGGACGTTAGGATTAATGAGTTGCTAACGTCTCCAATGTACGCGGAGAAGACGTTTTGGATCATACTATCGTGCCTGCATATAAATTAGTACGAACTACAATCCAACAAAAACTCCTCTATACCATTAAATTTATTAGCTCAAACTTGAACTATCACTTTGGCTTTATAGGTTTTAATCAAGACTGACAGTCGGAAAAGCCAAAAAAAACGGTCGTTCGTCATAAAACTGCTAATGCTAACTTTGTGGCAAAAGTTAATGTTTCATAAAATGACCCTATCTCATTTAATGTCCATCAATTTCATTTATAATATCCAATCAAAATCTCATTTTCTGGCGCAAATCTCATCATTTTCTGCGTTCTACACAAAAGTACTTTTGTTCGCATAGAAACAACACCATAATATTAGATTTATAATCTTTATTTAACTAAAGTAATTACTTCAAAGACTCTGGTACAAGTAATAGATATGAAAATTTTAGTGAGACTGAAAATACCACTACACTACTTAAAAAAAAATCATTTCAAATAATAATAATATTAATCCATTCATCTATAGTAAATTCAAATAAAAAAGTTAGAAATAGAAGTGATAAATTAGACCATTATAAATACCAAAACTCCATAAACACTGGTGTTTTCAGTAGACTGAACATATTTTCATTGAAAATAAATCCTACATAACAAAAAAATAGACTGAGCATTGTCAATTTACACATCACTTATACGAAGATATTCGTGGAATATATGCTCTATTAAAGTTGTTGCACAGATAAAAAGCCTTTGCTATAAATGTCTCGCGCTAAAGAAAAACAATAATAAAAACAATAAAAATAATAATAAAAATAAAGAAAAAAATAAAAAGAAGCTAGTTTACTAGACCATATAGCGAGCATTTCAAGCCTTACTTCGGTAAGGCTTTTTTATTGCCTAAAATAATGTGTTCACATTAACCAAAGTTAATACACAAGGGTTGTAGGCAAACACATGGATTTTCAACATTACTCAAGATTAACGAAAATAGACCGAAATACACCTTCAAAGTATCCCCAGAAGAAATCCCACGACCATGTGAGGAAGTATTATGAATAAGCGCTTCAACTTTACTATCCCCGCAATAAACAATTTAAAAATCACCGACAGCAGTCGAGTCTAATATTGAGACACCAAAATTCCCTAGTTAATGTTAAGAGTAACGTCAACTGGCTCTAAGTCCTTTTCTGTTGCCAAAAAAATTGATGATAAATATGTTCGAGTTACTTTAGGGAGGTCCCCTGCAAATAGTATTGAGCAAGCACGTGAAAATATCTTGTTAATGGAAAATGGTGTTAACCCTATTGAGAAGTAACGCGAAGAACGTATAGAGCACTTATCAGTCGGTGATCTGTATAGGCAGTATGAAGAAAACCTTTGCTATAAAACGTTATAAAAAAAGTAGCTTTCCAAGCATAAGAAATGCCTATCAAAAATTAGACAAGGAAATAATGGATTACGCAGAAAACAATCCTGACCTAAAGAAAGATGGTGATATTAGTCAAACGATTAAAGGTGTGCTTTAAGGAGGGCAAGTAATTGTCACTAGTTTTTTTAGTTGACGTTTAGAAAGAACGAAAGTAGTTTTTTCTCACTTGAAGCTCTGTAAATAACTTTACTAATCACCAACATTGGAACGATAACAAAGTGCACATTGCAACATTAGCAGCGAGCTATGGCTAACGTCAGCTTCAAGCTCAAAACCCGTCGATAGCTTTTAACAAAGACCACAAAACTGACCTAATTTAGGTACAATATTATTATAATAAATAGCCCGCTTCGCCATAGCGGACATAGTCCTACGGATCAGGAATAACGCATTTGTGCTATTTGCAGATCGACATTCAACCTTGATTGAACTGGCGGTAATAGCAGAAAACAGTCAGTGGAAGATTTCAGCACCAATCATAAATTAGCGACCATAGGAGATATTTGGCACTTTTATCAAATCGAATATTGTTAGAGGTATCAGCCACCAAGGAGGTCGGTTGGGTGATTCGATTTTTCACAAACGTGTCGCAAAACAGGCCTTTTGTGAACCTGATGAAGTAAAATAAAAAAATGGCGAGTACTGATCTATTAATGCACTTTGAATCACCACTGATTTACTTAACAATTGGAAGACGTGTAGCGCCTATCTTTTTTCATTATGTGTTTTATACATTTGGACACAACCAAATCACTAAACTAGTTTTTCAATCGACACAGTTTGATTCTGGTTCGCAGTTTCAACTAGCGCTTTGAATCAAGTTTTGTATTGTTTTGTTCGGATAGTCGTTGGGTGACAACAACATGGGTATGGGTTGTAGTGACGAACTCATCTATGCTGATAAAAAATCCATACTTACCTTTGAGTTGTCGAGACTCCAATTTGGTGTATAACGGCCCGCCTTCCCACGCTTCGGCGTAATCAATTCTGACTTCGAAGGTGTTGACTTTGGCCAATATTGACGGTTTAAAGGATTTTGGGGCATATATGTGCATAGACAAAAAACGTGGATTAACCTTACTGACAGCCATTTCGCTTATTAGCGATGCCCCAAGCGTATTGGTTATTTTCTTTCCTGTTTCTTCAGTGGAATCGTATTCACCGGTATCGACATTGACAACGTTAGGTATATCAAATACCCAAGTGGTCTCTGACTCTCTCACTAGCGTAGTTTCGTCAATAATAAAGTTGGTATTAGATACAAGGAAATTTGTATTCCACCGCAATCTACCAGATGGCATTTTCCCCAGTATTTCGATGGTTTTCCACTCCCCCTTTTCTTGTGTCGTTGGAGTGTATTTTGATTGCAGTTTATTGCCTGCACCATCTTCAACCGTGCGGATAAAAGAAATGCCTAAGTCGATAGGCACTTGTTTGTTGCGCAATTCAAGATCGCTTATCGCTTTTTGTAAAGCTACCTTTGACCGACCAATATTTGAATCTGTATCGGCGTGAACATGGTGATTCTCAATACAAAGTAAGGTTAGTAGTATGAGTGATGTTGGTCGTAGGATGTTGAAACTAGTCATGAGTTAATCCTTGTAGGTAACAATTAAGAGGAACTCGCTTTAATCCCCAGATACCGGGCAAGGTGGCGAGTGCGAATATTAAGGGGATGGCAACAAAATAAGCGGCCGGTTCGTTGGGCGTTGGGGTGAAATCTAAGATGAAACTGCTGTTTATACTGCCAGTTGCATTGATGAATGCGTGAACGGCAATGACGCTAAATATGCTGCGTGAATATAACATTAACCCCGCAAAGCCTATGCCTAGCATAGTGGCGTATAGAACTTGTGCTATCACATCTATGGGATCGGAATGCACTAAATTAAGTAGGTGAAGGCAACCGAATATAACTGCTTGTGCCATTGCCGCTTTATACAAGCCCGATCGGGTATGTCCCCATGCATGATACAAGGTGATAAAAACTAAACCTCGCATTAGTGTTTCTTCAAAAGCGCCTGCCGCGAGGTTTGTTGCTAGCCATCGGACAATATCTACAGAACTAGGTTGCAGTAGTACCCATTTAACATTGGCTAGGTTAATGAGACCCACACACAACATAGGAATGATGAGCGCCCACCTATATTTACTCCCGATCACTAGATGCTTATTTGGTTTCGTTATGGTGTTCCAACCCAAACGGTAGACGAGCAACATAGAAGTGGCTGCGATTAGGTAACGAGTGAGTGTTGCAAAGGTCCATAATCCTACTTGGGGAAACAAGTTATTTAACAGTACTGGTATTAATTGCGATGCAGCGACGGCAATCACAGCAATTAAAATAGCGCTGATTAGCGGTTGATTGAGAATTTGTTGTTTAAGTTTTTGCATTCTTATGAGTTACCGTTAGTTATTGGATAAAGCTAATGGTGTATGCGTTCATAAAAAAAACCTATTGAAATAATCTGAAAATTACTGAAATTCAGGTGAGGCAAAAACTTAACCAATTAATTTTATATTAATTTGGTGCACTCGAGACAATTGCAATAGGAACTGGTGTACTATTACATTCCTGTTGTTGAAAAACTCTAAGTAAGTGGGTAGTAAATTTGTGACTGTGTTTTACCAAACTGTCGGTTTTACAATATGGCCCCATACTGGCAAAGTGACTTTCAACGATCAAAATGTCAGTGTTCGTCCAAAAACGTTCCAATTGCTGGTATTACTCGTTTCGTCTAAAAATATGGTCAGCAAACAACAAATTTTGGATGAAATCTGGGATGATGTTGTTGTTGATGATGACCAAGTTATTTTTCAATCGATAAAAGAGCTTAGAAAACTTTTTGTGGGTAAAGATGTTATTAAAACGTATCCACGCAAAGGATATGCTTGGATTGCCAAAATTGAACAGAACCAAAATATAGATGTATCCCCTAACGACGCCAAAGCTGTGGGCTTAAAAAAGGCGACTCTTTTCAATAATCCATTGTCGTTAGCAATAGCCGCTACGATATTGTTCATTGTTATTTTAGCCGCTTCCTTTATGCAACAGGGCGAGCCAGCCATTACCGGTTCTGTCGTTGTTTTGCCTATTAAAAATAATATTGAAGACACTAACCATCAGTGGGTTCGCTATGGCGCAATGGATCAGCTAATTCAGCGACTGTCGTCTAGTCACAATGTCGGAGTGTTAAATACTGACTACGTTATGGAGGTAATGAAAAGAGCTGACATGCCAAGGGATAACTTTGACCGTCAACACATCGAGCAAATATTTACTGTATCGGGCGCGACTTTAGTTATTGAGGCTTCGGTAACAGGCAGTTCTGGCGACTACCAAGTCATTTACACCTTGCATCAACAGAATGACATTGAAAGAGGGGCTATTTTAGACGAGCACATTGGGTCTGCTATTGATAGATTGGCGGTGATAGGCAATCGAAAGCTAGACAACAAAAACGAAATTTCGACAACACATTATTTATCAGCATTTGCCAATCAAATGCTTGCTGAAGCAATACAAATGCGAAACAGTGGAAAAAATTTAGGGGCGAGGCAACTGTTAGAAGCTATTACCGTAACTGAGCCTGACAACCTTACCGCTTCACGGTTGTTGGTAGAAGTTGCTTTAGAAAACAAAGATCGTGCTGCGGTGGAGGAGATCCTTTCCAACGCAATTCCCAAGGCTATAGCCACAAAAAATATTAAAGAGCTGATTCGGTTACGATTTTTTGCAGCCATGAACGCCGCACAAAATGGCGATTTTGATCAGAGTCAAAAATTTATTGATGATGTTAACACTGATGCAAAACTGATTAACGACTGGTTATATTTAGCCTATGCATCGGAATTTACCGGTTCATTAAATCAACACCTAGCTAAGTTTGATTTAGCTCAAGCAAATTTTGAGCAGGCCATTGAATACCATAAAGTCTTGCAATGTCCGTTGGGACGCTCTAATGGACTGATGCATTTGTCGGTACTTGCGCATGCGCAAGGTGATTTAAAAGTCGCCGAATATAACGCTAAGCAAGCATTAGCAATTATTAATGAACGCGAATTGCTAAGTATAAAACCCGCAGTAAAATCATGGATACATCGAATTAAAACTAGTCAGCTACAACAAGACCTGTAGCGTCATAGGTTTAAGTTTTTTTAATTATATAACTAGCGTGAATGAAAAGTTGACTGCGTTAATCTTCCAACCGTTTTTGGTGTTTATTAACTGCCAGTGTTCTTGTCCAAAATTACTAACTTTCTCATCTTTGAAAAATTCATAATCAAAACTGACAGAAGCGACTTCTTTATCAGTATTAATTTTGACATTTTTGAAGACCTCTTTGCTTGCTTGGGGTGAATTGACAATTGCATGGATGAACTCTTTTGGTGTGCTATTCATGATCTTAGGTTGTTGTTTAAATTTCTCATCTTTCGCTATTAATGCTTTTAATGTGTCGTCACTAATAACACCAACCCAAGTTATATTATCATTGTTCATATTATGGAACAGCGATAAAAATAACGCTTCATCTTTGGTTACTATAGAAAGCTTAAATGATTCAATAACGTCCCAAATCAGAGAGGTCGTCTTATTCTCATTAGCTTGTATTGAAAAACTAAGAAGGGTTAGCAAAAAGAGTATTGAAGTAATGATAGGGCGTTTTTTCGATTCTATAGACAGCATTTTTTCACCTTTTTGGTTTAATATTAAACGGATTACATGATATAAGTTCACACTAACAAGGTGCTTGAATTGTGGTTAATGGTCTAATGAAATTGTCTGAAAACTTCTGAAATCACACTTGAATAAGAATGGGCGTATTCTGATGTGTGAAATAAAATCATTAAGATAGAATAACAAGTAGTAGAGAAATGGATGTCATATTTGTGTGCTTTTTCAAAGTAATACAATCTCCTGATTACCAATAAACTTCAGCTAGTCTCAATAGACGATTGGCATAGGCTGTGTTCTTACCACCAGCCTTGGTAGAAGCGTCCTCAACTCGAAATGATTATTAAACCGATAACAATACTCCGCCAAATGACGTGGCAGATGTTTGGCTCCAATGGCATGACAACTGCACCGTAGCGAGTTCTTCACATTGTCTATCATAGTATTCACGCATGAAGGCGGGATGCTCCAACATATCCAGATTACCGCCTGTAACGGCTCAAAAATGGTGTTTATCCTCACTGGCTATCACCCGGAAGCAGGCAGGCTGTCTTAAATAACAATGGTATCTGACTTGATATGCAGCGCTGATCATTTTCTATCGCCCTTGATTGAAACCCATTCACCACATTCATTCTCATCCGAACGGGATGACCCTGCTCATTCAGGCGACTGCGGCGACAAAAGGTGTCTTACCAGCTGCGCTTTCCCCCGCGTCGTTTGCCTCACCAGTACACATCTTCCAACTGCACGACACCTCCAATGGGGTGCTTTCTTTCATCGCCTGTAACAGCTTGTATTTTAGCTTCCAGGCGGTGTCGTAATTCACGCCTAATTGGCGCTTTAGCTCCATCGCTGACAATCCTGTTTTGGATTGCATTAGCAAATGGATTGCCATAAACCTCCTAGTTAAAGACAGTTTAGTACTCGCAAATAATGTTCCGCTGATCAGAGAATGTTGATGACCGCAGCGGTTACATTGTAAAAGTCTGCGGCACTTCAACTAGCAATAAATATGGTTACCGCAATCCCAGCACAAAGACCCCAGTGGGAAACGCCAGTTAAACAACGTTTGTTGGCACTTATCTTCAGTGCCAAAGTTTCCCATAAACTCAAACAAACTATACCCTTACTGAAACTGTACTTGATTCTTTGCCATGATCTACACCTGCCCTCACTGCACTTGTATACTGTGGGTTATCAGGGGGAAAGTCCATTTCAACAACTTATTTAGCCAATACCTCAGATTAATGGCTTAGGTATTCATGTTTCGTTAAATATAGCGGGACATCTTAACTTTGGCCCTGACACGCAATACATTGATGTTATTGACTACCACGTTGACCCGATAATAAAAGCTAAGTTCTTTAACCCAATAGTACGATACTTCCCTGAAGTTGATGCTAATAAATTGCAGCCTGATTACGCAGGGGCTCGGCCAAAATTACAAGCCACATACGAAGGTTTTAAAGACTTTAGCATTCAAAATGAAAACAAATATGGCATAGCAGGGCTAATTTATTTATTGGCTACTGACTCACCCCGGCTGATCTCAAGTTTAGCTATTGCTGAGTACGTTGAGCACTTACAGCTAACGGATTAGCCTAATTGAATGCAGTAGCAATACAGTAGTAATGCCGGGTTAAAAACAAAAAAACCAACCTAGGTGGTTGGTTTTTACTATACAAAAAGCTATAAAATTTTACTTATCTATTTGTCGCCAACTTGCGCTGCGGCTTCTGGTTTTTGAATTTCTAATAACTCAATATCAAACTGAAGCACAGAATTACCCGGAATGCGTGGTGGGTTTCCGTTAGGACCGTAAGCTAGATCTGCAGGGATAGTAAATTTAAACTTAGCACCTACTGACATTAACTGCACACCTTCGGTCCAACCTGAAATCACGCGATTAAGTGGAAAAACAGCTGGCTCATCACGTTCGTATGAACTATCAAAAGTTTCACCATTAAGGAAAGTACCCTTGTAATGTACTTTTACTGTATCAGTGGCAACAGGCTTTTCGCCGTCAGCAGCGGTTAAAATTTCGTATTGAATGCCAGACTCAGTAACTTGAACACCTTCTTTTTTAGCATTTTCTGCCAAGAAAGCCTGACCTTCAGCTAAGCTTGCTTCTGAACTGACGGTAGCTTGTTCGGCTTGCTTTGCTTTCATTGCTTGATCTAAGTTCATCAACAAGGCTTGAATGTCTTCTTGTTCAATTTGAGAATTACCGTCCATGCTATCGGTAAAGCCACGAATAATAAGTGTTTTATCTAAAGTTAAGCCCAATTTATCGTGCTCTTCTAGATTACGCTCCATATATAGACCAATTGAAGCACCTAAACCGTAGGCTTGTTTTTGTATTTCTGTATCAAGCGCAACTGTTTGTTCTTCTTGCTTAACTGGTTCTTGACAACCCATTACTGATAATAAAGCAATAGCGACTACCGTTGGTTTAAAAAATTTCATTTATTTCTCCGTTTACTACTCAGTCAGAAATTCCCGCTAAGTCATTTAAATATGTGTGAATTGTGAAACAATGCGGCTTATACTAACGATAAATGCCCTAAGAAAAAAGTATTAATATTTTGCTAAACTGTAACTTAACTAATTTTAAAGCCAAGCTTTTGTTTTTATTGGTGTTGATATGGCTAACAGCTTGTCAGCCTCTCGGTCAAGCACCAGAAAAAAGGTGGCAACATGCGGTAGAGGGAGCCTACGCGGCAAATATCTCTAATGACGCTAAATTCAGTGTTGTCTCATCCATTCATCACGGCATTAGCTTGTGGGATTTAGACAAAAACGCGCTGAAATATAACTGGTCGCAACAGCAAAATAGTGCTGATAATTTAGTGTTGGTGGCAGATATTGCTGATAATAACAGTCATGCCATAACCGCTAATCGCCATGATTTTTCGTTGTGGAATATCAAAAATGGCCAATCAGAAGGTTATTGGTCAATTACCGAATCTAGTATTCGTGATGTAGCCGTAGCAAATAATGGTGACTACTTACTTGTTGGACAGAGTAACGGTAAAGTCGTACACATCACCATTGCCAATGGCCGCCGCTTAGAGTTTTTGGGTCATCAAGAAAAAATTAATGCAATCGATATGCTACCTAATGGCCGAGTGGCTATTTCTGGCTCTAATGATTTTGTTGCTTATGTCTGGGATACCGCTTCGGGACAAGTTATTTATCGTTTTAATCACCCTAGCCGCGTGACTATGGTGGCGCTTGATCCTAAAGCACGCTATGCCTTTACCGCTGACAGTAAAAAATCAGCCAATATTTGGGATTTAAAAACGGGCGAGTTAGTGTCCCAATTAAAATATTTTAATCGCCAAGAGATTTTTAGTGCCGTGCAATTTTCACCTGACGGCACTAAGTTATTAACTGGCGCGCCTTCTCGTAAGGTTAGCGTATGGGATATTGCTACAGGCGAACGGCTAACCAGTTGGCGTGTTTTACCACGTGATGATATTAGACCGGCGGGGGCAGTTGTTTATAGCGTCGCTTTTAGAGATAATAACCAAGTAATCACCGAAAGTTCCTCAGGATACGCCGAATTATGGCAGGTAAATAAACAGTGAAATCAGTTAACGAATTAAACAAAGCAATTGAAATGCTTGAAAGCCGCAATGCCTTTCAAGACGACATAATAGAACAACTTAACCACGAAATAACACTACATCAACGCCAGCTTGCAGAGCTGAAACAGCAAGTATCATTGCTTGCCAACAGAATTAAAGACAATACGCCAGAGCAAGACGGTAAAGAAGAAGTAGAGCCACCGCCGCCACACTATTAAAAGCAATAAGCTAAATATTGTAATCTAATTGATACCAAATACTTCAAGACCTGCGAGGTTATTAAAGCAGATCTAAAATAACCTTAGGCGCTAATGAGTAGGCTTTATTTAATTTGCTCTGTTAAATTTTAAGCTACTGAGCGAATAAACTGGGGTTGGTGGCTATAAAAGCATTATAATTAGCGATTGAATATTGTTAATCACAAAACTTAACGCAAGTTAACGCAACTGACAAAGGTCGCAGCATGAACACCAAAATATACAAGCAAGTGCTTTTTTTCGCTGATCACTTAATGGCAGCAGCTCAAGAGCAAGACCAACCTACATTTGATGGTTTTTATGCCGAGCTAAAGCAACTCTGCGAAGAGAATGAAAATACCGATAAAGACCACCCTGTGCAATGGGAAACACTTGCTGACTTTACTGATGACTTACCCTTAGCTATTACTATTTACGAGCAAGCTTTATTAAAAGCTGAAGCGATTAACGACAAAGACTTCCGTTCGTCTATTAGTTATTCTATTGCGACAATGAAAGTGGCATTAGATGATAAAGCAGGTGCTATTGAGTCATTAGAAAAAGCTAAAATAAGCTGTAATAAAATTTCGGATAAAGAATTAAAAGCGGAAATTCATGACTTACTGGAAGAGTTAAAACTTTCGTAAAAATTTAATTTTAAACTTCATTATGCACTGGAAAATACTGGCAGGTATTTTCTAGAGTATCTTTCTCATCATGATTGGCTTACTTTCCCTGTAATACCTAAAACTTATTAACCTCAATAATTAAGCTGTCTAGTTTTAGTTTTTATGAAATATGGTCCAACGAATAAAATTTAAATAAACCACAAGGAAGATCATAAAGTACAAAAAAAGCAAAAAGTCATAGAATTTAAAAAAAAACATCTCAACTGAACACCTATGGTTGGCTTGTTGAAACGATAATCCCCAATACCCTACTAATGCAGTGGAGCATTGATAAAGGCATGGTTTAATATGTTATTTCAAAAGAAATAGAAACATTACAGCCCGCATTAACTCAGATAACAGATAAATATAAAGTTGAAAACAATGGGCCGTATCTGGCTGGGAAACACCGTAGGTTTCATCACTTAATTACCCAGCAATTAGCTAATAGTGACTTGGATGTAGAGAGAAACTTTCCGCCTACACAAGATATAACCGATAAAAGCGCCTCGATAAACCATGGTTTTAAGCTGAATCAGCAGAAAATAGACCTCCACCTTGCCATAACAATTTTGCTGACTTACCTCCTCGCCCGCCAAAATCTGAAGCAAAGTATGCATTATTAGATGCTGACGAAAATGTGATTATTGCTAATTACTTGTCGACTTTAGATTATAAAAAAATAGCTATCGAGGTTGATAATCGCGTAGTGGGATATTTTGCGGTATCAAAACGGAATCAACTCACACAAGGTTACGAAGTTGAATTTATTGAACAACAACAAGAATATTTATGGCTAATTGCACTTTTAGTCATAAGCCTATTTTAATGGTGACGGCTAAGGTTGAAGAAATAGAACGCTTGATAGGTTAAGAGTTAGGCGCTGATGACTATATTTGTAACCCCTTCAGCCCTCGGGAAGTTGTTGCAAGAGTTAAAGCGGTTCTAAGAAGAACACAAACAATCGAAAATAGTGCTGATATGCTAATACTCGACGAACATCGCCTTACGGTAGGTTTTCATCATCAAAAAGTATCACTTACTTTTGTAAAGTTTCAGCTATTAAAACCCTTAGCCGCTAAACACAAGCGAATTTTTACCCGTGATCAACTGATACAAAATATGTATTCAGATCATCGCATCGTAAATCATCGCACCATTGACAGCCACATAAAAAAATTGCGTAAAAAACTCAACGATATTAGCCATAGCAAAGACTGGCTGCAGTCGTTATATGGCAAGGGTTATCACTTAGCGCTTTAGCTGCTTTTAATAAAAATGACTGAAGTGAGTTAACTTACTTTTTATTTGCACATTTTTTGCATTTTCTATTGATAACCTTGTTTATGAACTAAACACAGGATTAACAAAGATTATGAATATGCAATCAAAAGCCGTATTAGCTATCACGTTTGTAGTGGTTATGTTTTCTCAAGTACAGGCTCAAGAAAAAAATCGAGACAGACCAGGACCACCGGATTTTTCATCGATAGATATTAATGGTGACGGTGGAATTGACATGGACGAGTTTTCGCAACAAACCCTGCCTAATGGTGATCATCAAACTATTTTTTCTCATATCGACAGCGATAATAATGGCGTGATTAGTAGCACAGAGTTTAAAAATCACCGACCACCTACTAAACAGCAACGTTGAGGCGCTATAAATGATTAACTCAACAAATTTCAATAGTTCAATGCCATCGCCAAGATCAGCGCAAAGCTTAACCGAAGAATAACAGTTTTTTATTTCTGATACCTTAGCTGAATTTGACACTGAAAATATTACTCAAGAAGGTGCTTTGAACATTATAAAAGCATTTTCTCAAACCAATATTCAACCAAATGCAGCGCTAGAAAAAGCAGCTTCAAACTGCCGAATTTGATGCAAAAAACATTGGCGATCTAGCCAATGTTTCTAAAGCTAACAGGCCACTTCCTCCGCCTAGACAAAGTGCAGAAGAAATAACTTCTCTGGTAGACTATCTAGCAGAAATTCTAGAAGAACATCGGCGGAAAATAATGGCAATAGCCTGAGCGACACAAACAAGCAATCGATATTGGCATAGATCTTTGAAAAGTTTGATATTGAAGAGGGCGAGTCAATTATCAACACCACGGCGTAAACTATGAGTAAAATATTTAATAGTTCATGTGCTGATGGTATATCTAAAAATTAATGTGGGTTTAATTTTGACAATAAACTACTTTTAAAGTGAAAGTAGCTTATTTTTATTAACTTTTTATCCGCTCCAAGCTTTAAACTAGCTTTAAAAATCCTTTCACATTTTTTGCACACTTTCTGCACATTTTTGTTTTAAACTAACGCTATTCTAATAAAAAATACTGAAGGAATTTTTAAAATGAAAACAAAAATAAGTTGTTGGAAAAGTTCATCAAGCTTACTGAGCTTATGCTTAGTCATATCGACATTAACCGCTTGTGGTGGCAGTAGTAGCGCCGATAGTGATGAAAGCAGTGAATCTGGAACGACTAATTCAGCCCCCATTGCTAACGCTGGCACTGACCAATCGGTATTTTTAAACAGTACTGTTGTCCTTTCTGGTGAGCTAAGTAGCGATGCAGACAAGGATACGCTCGGTTATTCTTGGAGTTTCTCATCAATTCCTAATGGCAGTGTTGCTACATTATCAAGCGATACTCAGGTAGCACCTACTTTTGTCGCTGATGTTATAGGTAGTTATAGGGTTAATTTAACTGTCGACGATACTCTGCTTAATAGTGAAGTTGATAGTGTTGAAATAGTGGTTTCAGAAGTACCGCAAAGCTCTACTTTAGGTGTTTTATGTGACTACAATTATAACGAATATAACGATTCCATTTATGTACAAGACGACAGCTTTTCGCAATGGAGCTGTACCGATAGTGAGCGTTTATTAAGTGCCAACGGCATTCCTGATCACGAGGTAGGAGAGTTTCCAAATGAAGGCAACCCCAATACTATTTCGTCTCAAACTATTTCAGCTAACTTAAGCTTGTCGCCTGTAGAGTCGACTGCTGCAACAGAGTTAGGCGGTCCTCGCGGTGTTACAGGTTACGTACTTAATGGGGTGAAAATTGATGCGGGTACCGCAGGAAGCTGTGACGACTCCGGTGACAACTGTAGTTTAATCGATAACAGCGGCAATTGGAGTATCGAAGCATTAGGTCATACAAGTTTTAACTTTGGTACTGACAACAACAATGCCCATGTTCAGCCCGGTGGCACATATCATTATCATGGTATGCCAGAAGGTTTTATAACAAAACAAGGTGGTGGAGACACAAGCATGACGCTAATTGGTTGGGCTGCCGATGGCTTTCCTATTTACGCCCGCTACGGTTATAGCATTGTAAGTGATGCAACGTCAGCACTTAAGTTGCTTACAGGCAGCTTTCAATTAAAAAGTGACGTTAGTGCTTCTCGACCTTCGCAAGACATCTACACATTAGGGACTTTCGCTCAAGACTGGGAATATGTTGCCGGTTCAGGAGATTTAGATGAATGTAATGGCCGAGTGGGCGTTACACCTGAGTTCCCCGAAGGTATTTATCATTATTTTGCCACCGACAGTTACCCGTACTTTCAACGCTGTGTAAAAGGCGAAGTAGAAGTAACAGGTGGTATGCCACCCCCTTAATACACCTACTTAACGATACCGACATCAGTAATTCTGTAATGTCGGTTCAACTTTACAAAATACGACTGGCACTTTTATAAGCCCAGTACGGCTAAATTATCAGGATGTAACAAGATGAAATTGAATATTACCATAGCAATGTCGACTATTTTAATCTTGCTAAATTTACTGTGCTCTAAGTCGCTATATGCCCATGTAATGGTAGCTCAGCACGGTACATTGAACGTTGCCGAAGATGGCGTTTACATGGTAATTTCATTGCCGGTATCTGCTTTTGTAGGCATCGATGAAGATCTTGATAGTAAACTTTCTGCTGAAGAGTTTGCAACGCACCGCCTTAGTATTATCGATACGGTTCACAGCAAAATAACTTTAAAAGATAAAAGCGGAAAACTCGCTTTGCAGGGAATAATCTTGTCGCCAGTTACTGATCATCATTCGCCTAAGGCACCTGCGTCACAGTTAGTGGTTATGGGCCGTTATACTTTAGTTAAGCCCAATAGTGAGTTTGAATATCAAGTCAATCTTTTTGGTCAAGGGGATGCTGAAAAAAGCTTAGAAATTACCGCAACAAACAAACTCGATGGTCGTAAACAGATGGTCGAATTATCGCCACAAAAATCTAACGTACTTTTATTTGAGGAATAGTTTTTATTCGCATAGTCCTTTCTATTTCAAGAAAATTTTATGCCCTATTCAGCTAGGTTCAAAAGCTGTTTACGCAAATTTATCGCTAGACTTTGTTAGTTAAAAGTCTAGCTTTTCAGTATTAAGCATATTAAGTAAATTCAATGATAAAATTTTGCCTAAAATTATCAGTCTATTATTAAGGCATTTGTGTACGTATCATTTTGTGTTAAATTTATATTATTGCCAATATAGTTTCTAAAAGGAGCTTTATATTTTTGCTTTAGTGGTTTTAAATTTACTCTGTATTTTTGTTTGTTATTCAATTGCAAAATCTAAAGGTGCTAACACTAGATTTTGGGTAATAATGGGGGCTATTCTCGGTCCACTGGCTGTGCCGTTTGTTTTCTTTGCTCAGCCTGAGGCTAAGTCCACTTAATTGACATTGATTAAAACATAGTACTTAACCAATGATTTATAATATTTTTCTTAATTAAAACAGTCTATTGTAAGTATCTCCTAGCACATCAATCTGGTTTAAAAATACCAATAACTTGTTCGTTTGGTCTTACTTCTTGCACAACATGTTCTTCCGGTTGCGACATTTGGTGGCCACAACTTACACAGGTGACTGTTTCAATACCGTTTACCTTCGTTAGCCCCATAGTGTCCATTTCCTTGCATTTTGGACAGGTTGCTCCTGCTATAAATCGTTTTTTCACTTATTTACTCAGTTTTAATTAATTTTGTATTAGATTTTAGCAAGATATCTGCTTAGTGCTGTTATTTTACCTTGAACTACCCCCTAAGGAAAAGCGACAATAGTGTTCTGCATTAAAATGAGTAACGATAAATGATCATAGCCACAGATTTAAGTTTAGCCCGAGGCGCAAAATACCTCATAAAATCATCAAGTTTTACTATACATCCAAATCATAAAGTTGGACTTGTTGGGGCGAATGGCTGTGGAAAATCTTCTTTATTTGCCAGCTTACTGGGCACACTACCATCAGATGTGGGCAACCTTTCTATGCCCTCAAGCTGGAAAATTGCTACCGTTAAACAGGAAACGCCTGCGTTAGACCGCTCAGCTCTAGACTATGTTATGGACGGTGATGTTGAATATCGTGAGCTAGAAGCTAAATTAGAACAAGCACGCAAAGACGACAATGGCACACTTGAAGCCACTATTATCAACCAAATTGACGCGGTTAATGGCTACAGTTTACCGGCACGAGCCGGAGAATTATTACACGGTTTAGGTTTTGTACAAGAGCAGCTAGTTAACCCGGTTAAATCATTTTCTGGCGGTTGGAGAATGCGCTTAAACTTAGCTCAAGCCTTGATCAGCCGGGCCGATTTATTATTACTGGATGAACCCACCAACCATTTAGATTTAGATGCCGTGATTTGGCTGCAACGTTGGTTAAAAAGGTTCACCGGTACTTTAGTGCTGATATCACATGATCGTGATTTTCTTGATGATGTGATTGGCCAAATTCTGCATATTGAGCATCAAACTGCGAAATTATATTCGGGTAACTATAGTGCTTTTGAGCGCCAACGTGCCGAACACCTTGCACAACAAGATGCGCAATATCAGAAACAACAAAAAGAAGTTGCTCACTTAACTTCTTTTGTTGACCGCTTTCGCGCTAAAGCCAGTAAAGCAAAACAAGCACAAAGTCGTTTAAAACGCCTGCAAAAATTACCTGATTTGGCGCCAGCTCATGTAGATAGTCAATTTACTTTCAACTTTGAGCAGCCCGAAACCCTGCCTTATCCGTTACTGGCACTAAAAGAGAGCCAATGTGGCTATAGTGAACAAGCCATTATTTTAGAAGATGTTGCCATGACCCTAGTACCTGGAAGTCGCATTGGCTTACTCGGGCGCAACGGTGCGGGTAAATCAACATTAATAAAATCACTGGCGGGAGATTTAGCCCTGCTTAAAGGTGAGCGTTATTGTGCGCAAGATTTAAAAGTGGGCTATTTTTCACAGCACCAACTTGAGCAACTACACTTATCCAGTAGTGCCATTGAGCATATTACACGGGCAAAGGCCGATATAACCGAATTACAAGCACGGTCATTTCTAGGCCGCTTTGGCTTTAGTGGCGACCAAGCACTAGATAAAGTCGGCACTATGTCTGGTGGCGAAAAAGCGCGCTTAGTATTAGCGCTTATTGTCCTAGACAAACCACAACTGCTACTGTTAGATGAGCCAACCAACCATCTTGATTTAGAAATGCGTCAAGCATTGGTACTCGCTCTGCAAGACTTTGAGGGCGCAATCATTCTTATTGCCCATGACAGGTATTTATTAGAGTCGTGTGTCGATGAATTTTACTTAGTAGCTAACGGCCACGTGGCTGACTTTGATGGTGACATTGACGACTATCAACAATGGTTAAATGACGATAAAAAGCAAAGCGTTAAAGCAAATAAAATCGTTAGCGAGCCACAAGTTGATAAAAAACAACAACGCAAAGAACAAGCCGAATTACGTAAAAAAGCCTCACCGCTGCGTAAACAAGCAGATAAATTTGAAAAATTAGTACAAAAAAGCCAAGACGAGTTAACGGAAGTTGAAGCTAAGTTAGCAGACAGTGACATTTATCAAGCTGAGCATAAAGCCAAACTAACCGAACTACTGAAACGCCAAGCAAAGCTGACACAAGACTTAGAAGCCAATGAAATACAATGGCTTGACCTTGAAGAGCAAATTGAAGAGATAATGTCGCAAGCATTATAAATTTATTGCTACACTTAACACATAGCAGAAAAATACCTTGTCATTGCGTTTAATGGCGACAACACCAGACTATAGGACATTAAAATGAAAAAATTGACCTTACTCGTACTCAGTATTGCCCTATTTGCTCAGAACTTTGCATACAGCGCAGATTTAGATTTAGGCATATATGATCTTAATCGTGGTGAGTTTAACGCCGCAATAGCTCAGTTTGAGCCTTTAGTTGCAGAAGGATATGCACCTGCTCAATATCAAATGGGCTTAGTTTATTTAAATGGTTACGGCGTGATTAAAAATCCAACAAAAGCAGTGGAATTATTTCATTTGGCGGCGTCAAAAAATTATTCAGATGCTTTGTTTGACCTTTCTTTGTTATATAGTGAGGGTGAAGTCGTTAAAAAAGATCTAAACACTGCTTATGCCTTAATGGAAAAAGCGGCAAAAAAAGGCTTACCTCGCGCGCAATTTAACTTAGGGGTGATGATTTATAATGGCAGCGGTGTACCGCAAGATTATTTGCAAGCATCGCGCTGGTATCAAAAGGCTGCTGATCAAAACTATGCACTAGCGCAATTTAACCTCGCCTTAATGTATTTTGACGGCAAAGGGGTCGCTAAAAGTACAGAGATGTCGTATATCTGGAATATCATTGCCGCTAGAAATGGCTATCGTATAGCAGAAAAAAGTCGCGATATGGACGAGTATAAATTAACGGTAGAAGAAATTAATATCAGCCGTGAAAAAGCAGATACTCTTCAGCGTAACATAATACAACAAAGAGAGCTGAAATTAAGGCAAGCGCTAATAGAGCAAAACCGTTAGACGAAAAATTCGTCTGCATTAGCCGGCTTCAATAAAAAATATAAACCCGCAACAAACGTTAGCGGGTTTATTTTTGCCTTTCAGTAAGTTATTTATCTAGCGGTCTATTAAATGATAAAAATCAGTAACCTCAGCGATAGAAAAGTTAATTTATAACCTGCTTATTTCTTACTATTAATAAAAATACACACCTGAAGTCCATACCTAATATCAATACCTCATATCAATACCTCAAGTCAATGCTAGCCTCCATTACTAGCCATCATATTCACAGCATACAATGGCAATGAATGTGATCTAAATCAATAAGTAGTACTGAGTTATTATTTACAATAGTTATCTAATCTTTTTACTATTTTGATGATTTTTGGAGTCAGTTATGAACGTTTTAAATATGCTAATCAACGACCCTGTTGTGCTTTATTCTTTTATTGGCTTAGCGGTTTTACTGGGTATATGTGGTTTTTATGTCTATTATTTTTTAAAGCATATTAGTGAAGATGAAAAGTAAATCTAGCAATAGTACAATCAAGGTATATACGCTTAACATATAACAAGATCAATGCTATCGGTTCAGTATTGGCTTTTTACTCTGCTCTAAGCTGAATAAGTAACTTATGCTGTTAAGTTTATTTTCACTACATTGAGCAAACTAATATTGCCTATTTAAATAACGTAAGTCTTACTGGACAAGGTCGAGCAAAACTGACTAATGCCTTTCTTAGACTCATACCTAACCTTGCTAGCTATGGCTCCACTAACTAAGACTGCTTTAGTCTGCGTAAGACTCCCTGCATTACTTACCCAAGCCAAATAAGCTTGTACATTGATGGCTAACCATTGGGCATCCACAGTGTTTTAACGTACAATAATTTTTTGCATTACACACTATTACCACGTTATGTTTACCAAAAGTTCTTTCAGCCCTGCTTGGTGGCTTAAAAACCCTCACTGCCAAACCATTGCCGCTAAGTTTTTTCGGCGTGGTCACACTATTAATACCACAAATGAAACGTTAGAGTTACCCGATGGTGACTTTGTTGATTTGGCGTGGACCGAAAAGGTTAGCCCTTCGTGCTCTCGCCCCATTGTCGCCGTATTACATGGCTTAGAAGGTTCAAAAAACAGTCATTATGCTAAAGGCATGTTATCTGCAATTAAAGCGCAAGGTTGGATAGGTGTTTTAATGCATTTTCGCGGTTGCAGTGGCCGACCCAATCGTATGGCAAAGTCTTATCATAGTGGTCAAACTTGTGATGTTGACTACTTTAGTCAATATCTTGCTGATACTTATCCTGACGCAAAAAAAGCGATTATAGGCTTTTCACTGGGTGGTAATGTATTAACTAAATATTTGGCAGAACAAAAACAAAATATCTATCAAGCCGCCGGTGTAATTTGTGCTCCACTTGACCTATCAAGTTGCTGTGACAGAATTAATCAAGGCTTTTCGCGCGTTTATCAAAAGTACCTGGTTGATATGCTTAGAGTTAGCACCATTGAAAAAATAAATACAAATTTACTCAATAATATAGACAGAAAAAATTTAGACAAGGTTCGCTCTATTCGAGAGTTTGACCAAATGATCACCGCCCCAGTTAATGGCTTTCGCGATGCCAATCACTATTATCAACAAGCAAGCGGCCGAGATGTACTTCAACAGATAACCACGCCATGTTTAATCATTCACGCGAGCGATGACCCCTTCTTATGCCATGAAAACACCACCGCTATTAGTGTTCTACCAGAGCAATTAACCTTTGAAATTAGTGCTCATGGTGGCCATGTTGGCTTCATTACCGGTAAAAATCCACTTAAGCCACAATTTTGGCTTGAGCAGCGTATACCTGAATTTTTGACGAGATATTTATGATCATTCCATTAGAACAATTATCAACCGAGACTTTAAACGCCATTATCGAGAACTTTGTCCTTCGAGAAGGTACTGAGTATGGTAGTGAGGATGTGTCACTCAGTGATAAAATCACTCAAGTGCGTCAGCAATTAACACAAGGTTCTGCCCTATTAGTCTACTCAGAACTACATGAGACAGTTAATATTTTACCGACAGATCAATTGGTTGAAGACAGTGAGGAAAGCGCTTAAAAAATATAATTACAGTTTATTGCAATGAAAAAGGCACTGATTAAGTGCCTTTGATAAAGAGTAATGCTGTGTCAACTTAACGAATGTTGCATTTAACCAAGTGTAGACTTAACGAACTTTAAACTTAACGACCTTTAATTTAACGAGTAAAGGTGACTGAAAAACTTACCGGTACGACATAATCAATACTCGGTAGAGACGCTAACTCTTTAAGTTTATTAATGCCAGCAACGACACTAAAAGCATCCGCTTTAATAAAAAATGGCTTTATCGTGTTGACCAATATTTTATCTGCGCTTAGTTTTACAACACTAACATCAATAGTGACTACTTGTTGTAGGCCATGGAAGTCAAGCGTGCCACTAAGACTGAGTTGCTGATTTTGGCCAGCTTTTAAAGTGTTAATTAATTCTTTATCAAGCTGAGTCGTAAAATTTGCTGAGCTATATTTATCCGTTTCAAAAACGAACTTTTTCATTCGCTCATCGCGGATAGCAATATTGGTATTTACGCTAGCTAGGTCAACACTAATAGTCACCTGTGCTTTTGCGTCAATATCGCCTTCAAGTTTTGCAAAACTGTGATTTTCCGCAATAGCCGATTTTTTCACCGATGTAAAACTAAGTAGTGAACTTGAATTGTCGAGTTTCCATGTAGCTAAAGCAGGTAAACTGATTGTAGCCACAAGTAGGGTAATTAACATTAAAGCTGTTTGGCGCATTATATATTCCATTTATGTCAGGCTTTCGCCTTGATCTTTATGCCTAAAGCAAATAAGTGTGTTAACTCTTCGCTTAAGCTATTATTGATTGTTAGCGTGTTGTTCTGTGCGGCTTAATAATATCATGCCAAGGGATCTCTGTATTCCCTAAAGATAAAAAATCAGGCTGCATCAAAGTGTTACGTTGATTATAAGTTAATGGTTTAAATTCACTGTCGATAATACTGCCACCCGCTTGTTCAATGATACAATGGCTAGCGCCAGTGTCCCACTCACCTGTTGGCCCAACCCGTAAATAACAATCAGCACCACCTTCAGCAATTAAACAATTTTTTAGCGAGCAACTGCCTAAAGCAACATGATCGTAGTCGTATTTATCATTTAAATACTGCCCCATTAAGTTAATATCTTGGCGACGACTAATAGCGACTTTAATTCGACGCTGGCCATCATATTTTGCCACTTGTATTTTATGACTACCGCTATCATTTTCTTTAAATGCACCTAAATTATTTTGGCCATAGTAGGTTAATTGATGATCAGGTGCATGGATAACACCAATCGTTGGCCAGCCATTTTCCACTAAAGCAACATTGACGGCGAAATCGCCACTGCCGGCAATAAACTCACCCGTTCCATCAATAGGGTCTAATAACCAATAGCGTGACCATTTGCTGCGCTGAGCAAGTGCTAACGCCCCCACTTCTTCAGAAATAATGGGAATATCAGGTGTTAGCCGTCTTAATTCATCCATTAGAATGTCATTTGCCGCCATATCAGCACTGGTCACTGGGCTATTGTCTTCCTTCATTTCAGCCGTATAGTTGCCATGCTTATAGTAACTCGCGACTTCTTGTCCCGCTTTTTTGGCACTTTCAAGTGCTACTGACAATAATTTTTCTGGGCTCATAAAACACCTCCTAAGTGATCTTTTACTAATAACAGCGCGGCAATACTGCGTGCTTCATTGAAATCTGGCTCTTGCATCAATTGCCGATAATCGGCTAACGGCCAAGGTATTAATTCTAAGGCTTCGGGTTCATCACCGAGCAGCTTTTCAGTATAAAGATTTTCCGCGAGAAAAATGGTCATGCTGGCATCAAAAAATGCGGGTGCCATGGCAACGGTATGTATTGAGGTTAATGTTTGAGCACCGTAGCCCACTTCTTCTTTTAATTCTCGATTGGCTGCCTCTGCCGCACTTTCGCCGGCATCAATCAGCCCCTTGGGAAAGCCGAGTTCATAAGTGTGAGTACCGCCACAGTACTCACGTACTAGTAACATGGTCTGTTGATCTAGCATAGGAACAATCATCACCGCCCCTCTGCCTTTGCCAGACATACGTTCATATTCACGTTTTTCGCCATTGGTAAAAGTTAGGTCAACTTGTTCAATCGAAAATAAACGACTTTTAGCAACCTGCTTGCGTGCGGTAATTTGCGGTAATACTTTTTTTGTTGTCATAACGACCTTTATTGCAACAACTTAACTGAGAATGCAACGTTAAAAAAACTAAAGTTTAACCATAACACGATAACGTTGAATACATAACCAAACCTCTTTGGTATGCTCCTATAATAAACGTGTTTCTAGGGAAAAATCTATGCTTGATTGGTCAAAAATTTCAACTGTTTTACTTGATATGGATGGAACCATTCTCGATTTACATTTTGACAATCACTTTTGGTTGCACTACTTACCTAAACGCTATAGTGATTTACGCGGGGTAAGTTTAGCTGATGCGCAAACGTCATTGGCCAATCACTACGAAAAAGTGGCCGGGACTATAGACTGGTATTGCCTTGATTATTGGGCCCAGCAAACACAACTGTCGATCATCGACCTAAAACGCGAAGTACAACATTTGATTCAACTGCGCAGTGACGCACATGACTTTCTCGTCGCGCTTAAGTCATCAGGGCGTGAAGTGGTATTGGTGACCAATGCCCATCCTGATAGTTTATCGCTAAAAATAGAGCGCACTAAGTTAGATAAATACTTTGATACCCTGTATTCAACTCATGAATTTGGTGTGACAAAAGAATCACAACTACTCTGGCAGCGTCTACATCAAAAGCATGGTTTTGCCTTAGAGAAGACACTTTTTGTTGATGACAGTGTCGTTATGCTAGATTCTGCTAAAAAATATGGTATTGAGCATTTATTAGCGGTGGCAAACCCCGATAGTAAAAAAGCCAGTGCTGTGATTAATGACTACCCGTCGATTACTGATTATAGTGTTTTGCTGGCAGGAATAAACAACAGCAAGTGGAACAATTAATAATCCCTTGAGTATAATAGCCATTGCATTTCATCAGTAATTATAAGTGAGCTGAGGTATTTGATATAACTCACCTAAACTCACCTAAGTGTAAGGTGAGTGATATCTTATGTAGGCATTATATAGCCGTTATATTTTTAAGCGATATCGACCTTGATTATCTGGCTTACCCAAAAAGCTTAATGCTGATCTTAATTGCTCAGGAAATTTAGCCCCTGGGCTTAAATATCCACTACCTGAGAAACGCCCGCCTTGCTTTAACTGGGCACGATAACTTAATCCTAAATTATTTTCAGGGTCTATATCAGCGACAAGTTCGCCTTTATCACAGGTTAGTTTTGCCTTAAGTGTACCAAACTCAACTTTTTCATCAAAAGCGGTAATACCCGCATTACGCCATTGCAAATTACCCTGTAATTCAAGACATATCGGCGTGCCAATAATAAAACGGTCAATAGTTAGCGCTAATTGTTCATGGGCAATAACATTAACCGGTAAGTTAAGCCTTGCGGTCACGGTATTTGCAGCAAGGTCTATCTGCGCATCTTTAATAACCATGTCAGATAATAGGCCACTTATCGTCAACTGTCCTTCAGGGCCATTGACTAAAGTACCACCAAAACTAATATCAAGTTTTGGGTCAAGCGTTAACAAAGACATAAACGATAGCGAGCTCTGCACTTGGTTAATCACAACGTCATCAACCATTACCTGATTAACACGGGCTCGCCAAATAGTGCCTTCTACTGCGGCGATAGTGATATTTTTCGGTAATTTAATTTGCGCCATCAACCAACTTGCCGGCATTAATGCTAAAACAAAAACGCTGTACGCGGTTAAAAAGATGGCGATATAAGCAAACTTCTTTTTCATTAACTCTTTCCTAACTGTAATCGACGAACACGAACCATACCTTGTTGATCAGCTGAACTAAGATCTATATTTTTAACTTGCAGACCATCGTTAATAGCCAATTGTTCTAACCAAGTTAATAACTGGTTAAATGATATTTCATCAATCCAGACCTGTAAGTCATCGCCTTGGGGCTGCATGCGAGTAATGGTTATATTGTTAGCGCTGGAAGTGCGGTTGACTATGCTCGACAAACTTGCGCCCGAATTGGCGCGTGCACTACGTTTTGCTTGTTGATAGCGTTGAGTATTTTCGGTCACCCAAGTTAACAAGGCTTGTTGACGTTCAAGCTTTAATGTTGTTTTTTCGATATTTTCCGTCAACGGCTGCCAAATAAGACCATATAAAATAAATATCGACATAAGCACTGACATCACGCTGACCAAACGTTGTTCACGAATATTTAACTGTTGCCACCAAGCTTTCATGAGCGCCCCTTAGCTGCGGTATCTGTAATACTAAACGAGCCTGAAATTTGCTCACCTTGATTATTTTGTGCGCCTAAATTCACGGTTAATCCTGCCTTTTCAAGCGCCACTTTTAACTTTTCAAAATATTGATAATCTTTGGCAATAGTTTGCATACGAACTTCATGGCGTTTACCGTCAAATTTTAGTGTTTGTGGTTTAATCTCAGGCACACTGGCTAATGCGGGCTCAAGCTTAACTAATAATGATAAAAAACCTATAGATTCGTCACTATTACCCACCTCGGCTAATTTTTGCCGTAACTGTGAGCGAACAGTTGACACTTTCACCCGCTTAGTCTCAGGAAATGCTGCTTTATAATTAGCGATAATTTGCGCTTCAATCACCGATTGCTGATCTGACAAGCGATATAATTCTGCCCCCTTAAGGGTAAAGTTAAGCACTAAAGCTACACCGGCAATACCGGCAACCCAAAGCCAATTGGTTTTGGTTGCTGAACGTTTTTCTTTTACTTGAAACTCACCTTGCAGTAGGTTGAATTTAGCGGAATGATTATTCGCTAAAATAGCTAAAGGCAACTCTTCGGGTAAGTATTCGACCTTTATTTCACCCGGCACTTGCGGTAGAGATGAATAGGCCAAAATGGTGTTTTCATTGTCTGCTAGTGCGCTGTTTTCTGCCTGTGCACTGAAGTGTTGCGCAATAATAGGCCATGCATTGGCTTCAAATGACATAACTTGCCATGCACCAAGCCTGATTAATACTTGCTCACCCAGCATCACTGCCGTACTGCTTTGGCTATCCAAGGGTAATGCCAAAGCATCGGGAATGATTGACTCAGTGAATATTCCTGCATTGGCCAGCCACTGTAGCCAAAGCTCTAACTGCTTACGCTCAAGTGCCGCAACAAAGCAGTTATGACCCTGTTCATCTTGTTTTGTATCACTAAAAGAGAAGCATAGTTGCTCAACATCTTGTGCCAGCGTTTCTTCCATCATATATGGCGCCGCTAAACGAATAGCGCGTTGAGATGAACCAGGCACTTTTAAGCGTTTAATGGCAATGTCACTTGCTGGTACAAAAACGACCACATCCCGTGCTGTCGATTTTTCAGTTAATTGACTCAATGCCTTCGCATTAGGTAACTCACCACTTGCAATAATATCTTCTTGTCCGTTGGTTTTGATCAGCCAGTGAATTTTATTTTCAACTTGGCTGCCTAAACGGATAAATAAGGTTTCACCCATTACTCTCGTCCTATGATGCGACTGATCACACTTATATTGTTTTTATTGTCTACTTTCATAATGGTATTCAAAGCAAAGTAACTGTTATTAAAACTTGCTGTTGTTTTGAGCTTAAAATACTCGCTGGTAACGGCAAATTGTTGTTTTTTCTCGGGGGGTATTTTAGCCTTACTCAACTCACTTAAATTAAAAAATTCATCAACACTTTTAAAGCCTTCTTCACCGCGAGCAGTCAAGACTTGTGTCGCTTCATTTTGACTTATCCCTAACATAGCGACAAGTATTTCAGGCTTATCTAATGCTATGGTATTAACGTTAATCTTATTGAGGTTAGTATTAGGTAACACACAGGCATAGTCTTTTAGTTTATTAATGACATTGACCGTAAAATGCTCAACGACTCTTAACTCGCCGATACTAGCAAGATAATTATTCGCCGCTAAATAAGGAAATGCTTTTGCGGCATAATCATTATCTTCAGCACCACCTGAACTTGAGATGCTGCTATTAGCGTCTAACCAGTCGGTTAATGCATCTGCCATATATTGCGCTTCAAAACTGCCAACACCTTCAATATTCATGACAATGAGTAATTCTTCAAACGCGGCTCGTGCTGGCGATTTGGTCGCTATATCACCATTATTACTAATATTGTTACTGTCATCATCGTCGGCTCGTAAGGCATTCAAGTTGAAACAGCTATTTAAATCTGTTATCTCACCGGTAATTTCACCAAAATCGACAGGAAAAGTGTTCTCCCCTTGCGCCCATATTTGACCTAAATGTGTTACCTCGGCATTATCTGCAAAGGATTGTATTAACACTCTTTTTGCAAAGGCTTCTGCGCCCATGGCATACCAATAGGCTTGCTGGTTTGAGGAAATATTGGTCGTGCGTTGCATTTGTAATTGTAACCGCGCGGTCATTTGCGTTGCCAAAATAGCGATTAATGCCACAATAAGCATAACGGTGATTAACGCAACACCTTTAGCGCTATGTTTACCTGCAAAAATAGTCATCACTGCTAGCTCCCATTATCTTGCAGGTTATCACCGGCAACGATAAATTGGCGACGAATTATGCCATAGTCTGTGGTGTCTATTTCAATTGCAATCGCCATTGGTAAGGTATTCTCTTGCAAGGCTTCTTGCCATTTTTCCCCGTCATAAAATTCAAAATTTAGTTTTTCTACCTGCGATATTAATGGCCTAACTTTTGGCTCCTCGCCTAACACCGCATCAACAAAATTAAAGTGTACTCGTTCGACAGTATTTTCGTTTAGTTGATAAGCTACCGACTGCATATCGCTGCGAGGTAATAGTAATCCTGGGTTAGTCCAACCATGACGAACAAAGGCGATGGCTTGTTCACTAGTAGTAAAGCTGTCGTTGTCAGTATGTAAAAAATCGCTCAGAGGTGCTTCACCGTTTAAACGTACACTGCGTCGCGCTATTTGTAACATATCACGCTCGATAATTAAAAAACCCCGCTGCAGTTCGTTAATACGGTCAGTGCGTACTTTGCTTACTGTGTCGCTGTTAATCACAGTTTCAAAAATGCTAAAACTTGCCATACTGATCACTGAAAAAATTGCAATCGCAATCAGCACTTCTAATAAGGTAAAGCCTTTGCTGCGCTTTGGCATAAGGCTAACGGGTTTTGTCAAAAAACCATATTTAATGGTAGAAATTTTCATTGGTCAGGCTTAGAGATATAAGTCGTTAAACTGGTTAACGCTGAAGTTTCTTTCTCGTCAAGTCGCACTTGCATCACAATTGAACGCATGTCGCTGTCCGTTGTTTTAAGTACTTTTTGTTGCCAAAACCATGTTTGTCCTGCCAGCTCTACTTTACCCTTTTTATTGTTTTTGGGTGGCCATGCATTATTAACCGTTACTTCGACTAACTGGTTCGATGCCACCCAACTCGCCATAATTTTACTTTCTAAATAACCTAAGTTACGCACGTTGGTATCTGCCGTACCTAAAATAGCAATACCGGCAATTGAAAACACTGCCATCGCCAACATAACCTCAATTAAGGTAAAACCTTTTGCCAGTTTATGAAAACTAAAGTTAACGAGAGTTAGCATTAACTAATGGCCCTTCTATCGTTAATGGTGTGGTGTAGATGCCAGACACTTTAAAACTGATATCTACATCGCCATCAATAGCAAACTCTGCCAATGAAAAGGTTAAACTAAAAGGGGTGATATCACCGCCAGAGAGCATATACACTTGAGGGATGATTTTTTTCTTCTCTTCTTCAGTAAAGTTATCGTCTTGATCTTCATTAATTAATAACGACGAATCAAACAGCAAAGGTTCTTCAATAGGCAGATCATCAAGCTGTAAGGTGATTTCTATACCCTCAGGTAAAGTAAAGACCTCAAACATAGGGTTACTGGCAATCGGCGACCAACTAACACCGTCATAGCCAAGAAATTGATAAGTATTTTTTTCCACAAACAAGCCTAACTCTATATTATTTAACAGGCCGTATTCCGCAGCGACATCAAAAACGCCGGCAAAACGGGCACTGTTTTGTTCTAATAGTTGTTCAGCTTTATTACCAGAAAAAGTAAATTGTACTGCAGAAGCCATTACGCCAATTAACACGATCACTAGCATCACTTCAATTAAGGTAAAACCTTGCTGGCGATGTTTATCTTTAGGCAAATGCCCATTTTTAAGCTTCATAGTGAGTCAATAATCTAGGCGACTGATTATTGATAATCGCCTAGGTTCCAGTTACCAATGTCATCGTCTGTACCGGGTTCACCATCAGGTCCCATAGAAAAAACGTCCATAGCGCCATGTTCCCCTGGGTTTAGTAGTTGATATTCACTGCCCCAAGGGTCGTTAGGTAAACGCTTAACATAACCGCCTTGTGGAAAACGACGTGCCGCTGGCTCTATATCCGTTTCAGTGACCAGTGCTTCTAGGCTTTGCTCCGTAGTTGGGTACTGATAATTATCCATTTTGTACATGGTTAAAGACGTTTCCAACGCATTAATATCTGACACCGCCTTTTGGATATTGGCACGCTCTTGGCTGCCAAGCAGATTAGGCACAACCATACTAGCTAAAATGCCTAAAATAACGATAACGACCATAACTTCTAACAGGGTAAAACCTCGAATATTTCTTACTACTTTCATTTCTAATTTCCTATTAACGTATTTAACTGAAGAATTGGCTGTAAAATAGCCATCACGATAAATAATACAATACCGGCCATTACCACCATTAAAGCTGGCTCAAATGCTTTTAATGATATATTAATAATAGCCTCAAACTCACGATCTTGGTTATCTGCAGCTCGACCTAACATGTGTTCAAGCTGACCACTTTTTTCGCCACTGGCGATCATATGTAGCATCATGGGAGGAAACAGCTTAGTTTGCTCTAATGACACCCGTAAACTTGTTCCTTCTCTGACCTTATCCGCTGACTCTTTAACACTTTGCTTAATATATAAATTGTCGAGTACTTCACCCGATATCTTCATACTCTCTAATAAAGGAACGGCACTCGCGGTTAAAATGCTCAAGGTACGAGCAAATCTTGCGGTATTGACACTTTTTGCTACTTTACCTATGCCAGGTATGGCAAGAAAACGCTTATGATAAGCAAACCTAAAACTGGCCTTTTTCAGCAGTTGCGACCAAAGTAACATCAGTGCGACGACAATCAGCACAATAACCAAACCATAGTCACGTAAAAAGTCACTACTGGCAATGAGAAACTGGGTGGTGGCGGGTAAATTAGCACCCATATGCTCAAATTGGCCAACAATTTTTGGTACTACAGCGGTCAGTAATATAGCAATAACGCCAGTGGCCACTACGGTCATAATAACCGGGTATACCAAGGCTTGAATAAGCTGCGAGCGCAGTTGTTGTCGCTTTTCGGTGTAATCCGCTAAACGGTCTAATACTTTCTCGAGGTGGCCTGATTTTTCACCCGCAGCAACCATAGCGCGAAATAAGTGATTAAATATTTGCGGAAACTCCGCCATACTTTCAGCTAAACCATAGCCTTCGGTGACTTTTGTTCGCACCGCCATAATCATGCTTTTTATAACGATTTTTTCACACTGCTCACCAACAGCCATCAAGGACTCTTCTATCGGCAAACCTGATTCAACTAAGGTTGATAGTTGCCGTGTGATTAATGCCAACTCCGACGCTGATATTTTTTTACCGCCAGCAAAAATAGACTTTTTACTTTCTTGCTTACTTTTTTGCAGACAGGGCGTCACCTCAATCGGCATTAAGCCCTGTTCGCGCAATAAATTACGCACATGTCTAGGGGTATCGCCTTCGATAACCCCTTTTTTATTTTTGCCTCGGCTGTCTACTGCCTGATAATCAAATGCTGCCATAGTTTACAATTTATCTATACTTAGTTCGGTACTTAGTTAGGTACTTAGATGAGTCGACTGTTAGTCTTCGCGCGTAACACGCAATACTTCTTCAATCGTGGTTTCGCCAAGCATGACTTTATCAAAACCATCACGGCGTATACTGGGTGTCGATTTACGAATAAATTTTTCAATCGCTTGCTCACCTTTACCGTTATGAATTAATGCACGGACTTTCTCATCAACGACAATCAGTTCATGAATACCGGTTCGGCCCCGATAACCTTTAAAGTTACAATCTTCACAACCCACAGATCGGTATATTGGCGCGGTATCCTCGTCACTTAGTTGCAATAACTTGCGCTCTTCTGCTGATGGGGTGCTACATTCGCGGCAATGCGGACATAAGGTTCTGACTAATCGCTGCGCTAAAACACCTAGCAAACTTGATGAAAGCAAGAAAGGTTCAACACCCATATCTTCCATACGCGTTATCGCGCCTGCCGCTGTATTGGTATGTAAGGTAGATAAGACTAAATGTCCAGTCAAACTCGCTTGCACGCCAATTTGGGCTGTTTCTAAATCTCGAATTTCACCCACCATAACCACATCGGGATCTTGGCGCAGTATCGCGCGTAAACCTCGGGCAAAAGTCATATCAACCTTGGTATTAACTTGTGTTTGTCCAATACCTTCAATAGCGTATTCGATGGGATCTTCCACCGTGAGAATATTACGTTCTTTACTATCAATTTGGCTTAAACCGGCATACAAAGTGGTACTTTTACCTGATCCTGTCGGCCCAGTAACCAGTATAATACCGTGAGGTTTTTCAATTAATTCAGAAAAACGTGCTCGGTTACCATCGCTCATGCCTAAGTCTTTTAAGTCTAAACGTGTTGAGTTTTTATCTAGTAAGCGTAAAACTACACGTTCACCATGGCCTGTTGGCATGGTGGAAACGCGCACATCTACGGCTCGACCCGCTATTCTTAACGAAATACGACCATCTTGAGGAATGCGTTTTTCCGCAATATCGAGCTTGGCCATAACCTTGATACGTGAAACAAGTAATGAGGCTAATTTACGATTAGGTTTTAACACTTCACGTAATACACCATCAACACGGAAGCGAATTTGCAACGCTTGTTCAAAAGTTTCAATATGAATATCAGAAGCGTTTTCTTTAATGGCTTCACTGAGCATGGCATTGATCAGTTTAATAATCGGTGCATCGTCTTCGTTTTCTAATAAGTCTTCGGTTTCCGTCATCTCGTCGGCAAGGGAATATAAGTCAACCTCGTTGCCAATGTCTTCCATCATTTGTTGCGCTTCTGATGAATCACGCTGATAAGCAATGATTAACAATTGTTCAAATTCTTCGGCACTTTTTACGTCAAGGGTAAAAGGTGCTTTGAGTACACGACGTACTTCCAACAAAATATTAGCACTGAGCAAGTCAGTGCAAACTAAACGTAATACACCCTGGTCATTTGCCACCAACACACTGTGGCGCTTAGCAAAACCAAAGGGTAGGCGAAAGCGAACATTTTCGTCTTTCAAAATGTCACTAACGGCAATCGTTGACGACTCATCAGCTGCTAAGGTGTTTTCACTGGCAGCACCTTGTTCATTTGCGTTAACAAGCACTTGTGTTTGTGGGGCAATGTCACTCATGACTATTCGTTTTCAGCAGATGACTTTTCTTCATCACGCTTTTTCATGTATTCGTCAAACGACGGCGGTAATGCCAATTGATCATTCCATTTTGGCAAAATAGGCAACTTCTCACCCGACATTAACTCAAGACCCGCTGCTTTCTTTTGAATTTCCAGTGCGCGAATATAGTTGTACTTTTCTCTACTCAGGTCATTCATCAATTTGCCATCACGGACAATAGTTGGCCGTAAAAACACCATCAAATTACGCTTACGCGTGGTATTATTGGTAGATTTAAACAAGTGGCCGATAAATGGAATGTCGCCTAGTAAAGGGACTTTTTGCACACTTTCTTGCACATCTTCATCAATTAAGCCACCTAAAATAACGGTTGCGCCATCATCAGCCATCACGGTGGTTTTAATTTCACGTTTATTGATTGAGATATCAACACCCGTAGCACCACTGACCGAAGACACTTCTTGTTCAATGGTTAACTGCACGCCACTGCCTTCATTAATTTGTGGTGTGACTTTTAACTTAATACCTATTTCTTGGCGCTCGACTGTTTGAAAGGGATTACTATTGTTGCTGCCGGTTTGCGCGCCAGTAATAATAGGCACTTCTTGGCCAACAATAAAATAGGCTTCTTCATTATCTAGTGTGGTAATACTTGGCGTAGACAATAAGTTTGAATTGGTATCTGAACTTACCGCTTGGACTATCGCGCCCCAGTCATCTTTCACAATACCGAACATAGTGCCACTAACAGAGCCTAATACTTGAGCCAATAAACTATAATCACCTTTAGTATCGGCTTGATCAGGGTTAACAGTAACCGCGCCACTCTCTGAAGTGACTGTTGAACCTTTAGTTCCAGAAGTTGAGCGAGCCGCTTCTGCAGCAGCTGCCACAGAACTAATCGGTGCAACACCGTTAGTAAATTGAGTAACACCACCTTGTTCGCTATACCATTGCACGCCTAAGTTGACGCCATCACCTTCAAATACTTCGACAATGATGGCTTCAATAAGCACTTGAGCACGACGAATATCTAACTGGCGAATAACCGCTTCTAATGAGCGCAACATATCTGGTTGGGCAGTAATAACTAAAGTATTTGTATCTTCATGGGCGTCAATACTGACATTACGTGTTTTGCTTTTTCGCGATGATGAAGTTGTTGTAGAAGAGTCTGCTTCAATAGATTCACTAACCCCTTGAAGTACTTTCACCATGTCTTCTGATTTTGCGTACTTTAAATGATAAACCCGTGTGTTGCCGTTTGACTCTAATTCACTGTCCAAACGTGACACTAATCTTGCCACACGCTCACGCGCTTTGACTTCGCCACTAACAATAACGCTATTGGTGCGTTCATCAGCCACAATTTTAGGGATTAAAAAAGTCGGTGTACTAGAGCCTTTGCCTTGGCCAGATTTGTTCATTGCTTCAATAATACGGACCATTTCGCCAGCCGATGCATATTTAAGGCTAATGATTTGTACGTCTTGATCGCCCGCTTTATCAACCCGTTCAATAATTTGCACCAAGCGATTAACAACAGCCGCGGTGCCCGTTAACATAATAACGTTGGCAGGATCATAATTAACCACGTTGCCGCCGCCTGCTTGATCTGATAATTGGCGCAGCAATGGCGTAAGCTCGCGAACTGTGACGTTTTTAACTTCAATCACACGGGTAACCATTTCGTCACCTGCACCGGGGTTTTCATTACCGACTACTGGGATAGATGAGGTTTTTGCATCTTTATCTCGAATGATTTTGACAATGTTATTGTCCATTGATACGGCAGAAAAACCATAGACTTCTAAAACATTTAGGAAAAATTGATAATATTGCTCTTCAGTTAATAAGTCATAACTACGGACATTAACTTTGCCACGTACGTTTGGATCGACAATCATGGTTTTTCTTAAGTTTTTACCGACAATATTAATAAATTCCCCAATTTCTGTCCCTTTGAAATTGGGCGAATATTCTGCAGCACTGATATTGGCAGAAAGCAAAATACTATTGAGTAAAACTGCAGTAACAACCCCGGTAAGGCTTCGCTTATACCAAGGTGCGCTTAATAATTTGCGCATTTATTATTCCTTTTATTCTAATTGTCTATACTGAAGAGTATTTCTGTTATGTCACCATTACGGTCAAGTAACAGCGAAACTTCGCGTTGTTCTTTTAAAGATTGTAGCGCTTGAGCTGCCTCTTGTGGCGCGGTTAAATCGAAACCATTCATTTGTACCGCAACATCACCTGACTTAAGACCCGCACTTTGAAAAAAAGTTGGATCTTTTGCTGGCATTAATTGATAGCCGGTAATTTTACCATTTTCTCGTTTAGGTGAAATTTTTAAATAATCAGTAATTTTACCTGGGTCGCTAGCTAATTCTGTTCGTAGTGACCTGGTCACTTGGGCTAGCGCTTTATTATCTCGTTGATCAACAATATTGGTGGGTGAAAAGTTTTGACTGGTATTTTTTGTCGGCTGCGTCACAGCTTGCTGATTGTAACGTGGTTTAATAGCCTTAATTTTTTTATCAAATATTAAGCCTTCAAACATTAAGGTTTCTAAGCCACCCGATATTTTTAACAGGACTCGATCGTGAAAAATATCTTCTAACACGGCCCGAGTGCCTTTGATATTTTCACCGATACTATAGGTTTCTTGCTTTCCCCTACTTTCTATTACTGCCGCGGCAGTCGCTTTGTTACTACTGGCAACCACACCGGTTAGAATGAGTTGCAGCCGTGTTTCTGGCGCGTCTTCAACAACCTCTTCAACACGATTTACGTTTTGCTGAGAAAAAACACCAAAAAGATTGAGTGCTTGAATGGCTTTCACCTGAACTTGTTCTTTTGGCGCAACTGAAACAGACGATAAATTATTAAGTGTTAAGTTCGCATTATTATCGGTCTCTGCTAACCCTAGCCAGGTTATTTGCGCAAAGAGAAAGGCAATATAACTCAGCAACACCAAGATAATTACCTGGGTAATTTTTTGTTGTGGCAGCTTAGCAAGCTGATCAAACGCGTTTGATAGGTTATTCGATAAGGTCATTGTTTATAATTTTTTTATTGTCTGGAGATTTCAAGTCGCTTTGATGATACTTGACCAAACGCCTCGCAACAAGACGTCATATTATTTTTACCTATAATTATGCCATTTTTCATGAAGTTTGTAATCTAGTTGCGCACAGCAAAAGTAAATCAGGGCAGGTGTTTATTGTTTCAGACTAAACATAACCAGCGCTGCCCTAGTGTATTTTAACCAATAAAGGTGAACAATAATTTAATGACTTTATTTAACGACCTTGGTATAAGCTTAAAAATGTAACCAAATGCATTCTAACTAGCGTAAACATTAGCGTTATGTTAACTTTCGCCAATTTATAATGCCTACACGGGATATAAACAAAACAATGACCAAACCTAACGTTATTGAGACAAACAACACCCAGTCAACCCGCTTAGACAAGTGGTTGTGGGCAGCGCGCTTTTATAAAACCCGAGCGATTGCAAAACAGATGATCGATGGCGGTAAAGTATTCTACAATGGCCAACGCAGTAAATCAGGCAAAGCTGTAGTTTTAGGTGATCGCGTTACCATTCGCCAAGGTTTTGAAGAAAAACATGTTTTGGTCATTGCCTTGGCAGATAAACGTCGAGATGCAAGTTTTGCTCAAACACTTTATCAAGAAACGCCTGAAAGTATTAAAACCCGTGAGAGAAACAACTTAGCCCGCCAGCAGGGTATTTTGCTCAGCCCAGCCAGTGACACTAAACCTGATAAGAAACAACGTCGACAAATTCGGCAATTAAAAGAAAGGATATAAACAGTGACCATGCAAAAAGATATCTTAAATCGCTATTTATTTGACAACCTACATGCTCGAGGCGAATTGGTTAACTTAAGCCAAACCTTCCAAGACATTGTTGCTGCACACGACTACCCGCTGGGCGTAAAGCAATTGTTAGGTGAATTAGTGGCAGCGACTTGCTTATTAACAGCAACATTAAAATTTGAAGGTGAAATTGCGGTACAACTTCAAGGCGATGGCCCAATAGGTTATTTAGCCGTAAATGGCAATAATCGCCAAGAAATGCGTGGTATTGCACGTATGGTGAGCGAAACCAATGCAACGACGCTAAAAGAACTTATCGGTAAAGGTAATATGATCATCACTATTCGGCCGAGCAATGGCGAACCTTATCAAGGTGTTGTAGCGCTTGAGCAAGATACCTTGGCCGAATGCTTAGAACACTACTTTGATGTTTCAGAACAAATCCCCACTAAAATTTGGCTATTTAGTGATGAGCAAAGCTCGCAAATAGCAGGCACCTTAATTCAATTACTACCTGATGGTGATGATAAAGAGCAACAACAAGCTGATTTTGAGCACTTGTGCCAACTCACCAATACGATTAAATCTGAAGAGATATTCTCATTAGCTAGCGAAGACTTGCTTTACCGGTTATATCATCAAGAAGAGGTTAGACTCTTTGAGCCGCAAGCTGTTAGCTATCAATGTAGTTGCTCAGAAGAAAAGTGTTTAAATACCATTTCTCAAATTGAACCTAGTGAGCTTGAAAGTATTATTGTTGAACAAGGTAGTGTGTCGATGACTTGTGATTATTGTCTGACCACTTATGAATTTAAGCGTCCTCAATTAGCACAATTTATTGACGGTACAACTCACTAAACTCAGGTTAAGCTAAGTTCAACCTCTGGTAGTCTACGCTACGTGCGTAGGCTACCACGCTTAAAGTCACTGATTATCCCCAACGATTAAATACCTACCGTTTTTCCAGCCAAAATATATTAATTAATAACATTTAGATTAAATTGCTAAATTTACTGTTAAATAAAACTAAAAAAGATACTAGATAACTAGTCAATTAATTTTGTCCCTAATGAAGAATTAATTTTAGACCTAATAAAAACCCAAGGTACATTTTGTAAACACTACTTTCCAATTTTTCTAATAAACATCCTCTTAAATAAAAGTTGCACTGACATTAATTTACACTAACTTTACATTTTATTTACGTATTGCTATGTTTACTCATCGCATTTTTGCGTTTTTCGTCTTGTGAAATAAGTAGGTCTTTAATATTAAATGGATTTACTAAATATAAAATAATAAACTGCACAACTATCCTGTGCATTTAGGGAGCTCCTTGTGAATAACAAAGTAACCATTGCTGTTTCTACAGCGCTATTATCAATGGCCACTATGCAGGCATCTGCTAGCACAGTTCAAACGCAATATTTGGCTGACTCATTAAAGTCAGTCGCACCAATTTCAATAAATAAAGGTGGTACATACAATAAAACGCAAGTTAAAAAATTTCGGGCTGAAAAAGACTTAACTGGTGGTACTTATACTTATATTATTCGACTTAAAGACCAACCAGTTGCTACATACGACGGTTCTGTTGCCGGTTTAACAGCGACTAATCCTCAAATTGCCAAGAAGTCTCTTTTTAAATCTTTAGCCCATAGCAACAAAAGCTCTAAACAAATCAGAAAAGAGTTACGGCTTGATTTTCAAGCGCCTGAAATAATGGCCTACAGTAATTATTTAGAAGCTAAACACCAGACTTTCTTAACCAAGGCGTCAGGAAAATTAGGCAGTAGTTTAAACGTTACTTATCAATATAAAAATGCCTTCAACGGTATGGCTGTGCGTTTAACACAAGATGAAGCTCAAGCGTTATCGGCATTTGCTGATGTAGCATACGTTGAGCGTGAAAAAACTGAGCATTTAGAAACTGATACCGGCCCAATTCACGTTGGCGCACCTTTAGTTTGGGATGGTCAAGGCCAAAGTGCTGTTAACATGGGTGAAGGCGTAATTATCGGTGTGCTTGATACCGGTGCAAATACGGATCACAGATCATTTGCCGACGTTGGTGATGACGGCTACGATCATACTAACCCATGGGGATCAGGTGTCTACGCGGGTGACTGTGCTGGCGATTTCGCTGCTTTGTGTAACGACAAATTAATTGGTGTACGTTCATATGACACTATTACAGACAGCTATGACGATGCTGATGTATTTGGTGCTACCCCACCAGCAAAAAATGGTGAAGATTACGGCGGGCACGGTTCTCATACTGCAAGTACTGCTGGTGGTAACATCCTACATGATGTGCCTTTAGTTGACCCTGAAACAGGTGAAATTGAAGGTGACGGTATAAACACAACAGGCTTTGAATTTGCTCAAATCTCTGGTGTAGCACCGCACGCAAACATTGTTGCTTATCAAATATGTCATGGTGGCGACACTGGTGATAAATATTCGGGTTGTCCAGGTGCCGCAATTATTGCAGCGCTAGATGATGCGCTAGTTGATGGCGTTGATGTGATTAACTACTCGATTAGTGGTGGTGGCGATCCTTGGTCAAGCTCAACTGAATTGGGGTTCTTAGCCGCTCAAGAAGCCGGTATTTTTTCTTCTGTTTCTTCGGGTAATGACGGTCCAGATGCATTGACCACTTCGAAAAATGCTCCTTGGTATACTGTTGTTGGTGCTTCCACACACGGCCGTGAAGTTGCCTTTGAAAAAGAAATTGGCGCATTCACCGGTGGTGATACTGAATTAGCGGCTATTGAAGGTAAGAGCGCTTCACAAGGTATTACAGCAAGTATCGTTTGGGCTGGTGATTACGCTAACAGCAACGATCCTGATGGAGACCCTGCACAATGTTTACAACCTTTCCCTACAGATACATTCTCAGGTGAAATAGTTGTTTGTGACCGAGGCGAAATTGCTCGTGTACAAAAAGCAATAAATGCTGCTGATGGTGGCGCAGGTGGTTTTGTACTTGGTAATATAGATGGTGGTTCAAATGCTGTAGCCAATGACGTTTACGTGGTACCTGGTATTCATATCAACGCAGAAAATGGTAATGCTTTACGTACTTGGTTAGCAAGTGGTGAAGGACATACTGCAACCATTACTACTGCAGTCGGTGAGTTACAAATTGGCCAAGCAGATGATATGGCTGACTTCTCTTCACGAGGCGGTAATAATACAGTTCCTGATATCATGACACCTTCTGTAACAGCTCCAGGGGTTTCAATTTATGCGGCCTATTCAGATCAGCAATTTGGTCATGACGAAACCACACCAGCACCAACAGATTTTGCCTTTTTACAAGGGACTTCAATGTCAGCTCCTCATGTCGCTGGCGCTGGTGCGGTATTGAAATCAGCTCATCCAACATGGACACCTGATAACATTCGTTCAGCATTAATGTTGACAGCCATTACCGATGTTCGTAAAGAAGATGGCACAACAGCTGCTGATTTCTTTGATATGGGGGCTGGTAGTATACGGGTAAATTTAGCGCATCTAACGGGTCTTGTAATGAATGAAACCGCAGCGAACTACACTGCTGCTAATCCTGAAGAAGGTGGGGATCCTAAAACATTAAACATTCCATCGGTTGCTAATGCTAGCTGTGTTGGTTTGTGTGATTGGACCCGTACTGTAACTGCTACAGCAGATGGCACTTGGACTGTTGAAGGCACTACGATTTCTGATGGTTTAATCATTACCGCTACTCCGGCAACATTTACACTTGCTGCCGGCGAAAGCCAGACTATAGCAATTAGCGTTGATGCCATTGCTGCAGAAAGTGATGTTTGGTCATTTGGCCACGTTGTGATGACATCAAATATTCATCCAACAGCTAGAATTCCTGTAAGCGTGCAGGCTTCAAATGGTAACATACCAGACAGTCTATCTTTCGACGCAAATCGCGATCAAGATAGCTTCTTAATTGAAAATGTTATGGCGGTTGAAATTACTGAATTTACCAGTCGTTCGTACGGTTTGACTAAGGCAGAAAAAACTGAGGCGACATTAGCTGTCGATAGCGATAATAGTGATGCTTACGATGATTTAGCAGATGGCATTAATGTTACTCTGCATACCGTTCCTGCTGATGCAAAACGTTTTGTTGCAGAAATCTTAGCGTCAGCATCTCCAGATTTAGATCTACGCGTAGGTTTAGATGCTAATGGCGATGGTATTCCACAAGAAGACGAGGAAGTGGGTATCAGTGCAACCGCTACTGCACTTGAAAAAGTTGACCTAATTATGCCTGAAGCCGGTAGTTACTGGGTTGCTGTTCAAAACTGGGCGGCATCAGAGGAAGGTGCTGAAGATGCATATACCTTAGCAACAGCTATTGTAGATGCTGAAGCTGGTGATAACTTATCTATCGAAGCTGACACTGCTATAACTGCATTAACAGAATTTGACTTACGTGTTAAATGGTCACTTGACGGTGCTTTACAAGGTGATATGTACTACGGTGCTCTTGACTTAGGTACAAGCTTTGAAAATGCAGGCAACTTAGGATTAGTATCTGTTGACCTTATGCGTGGCATGGACGATGTGTCTATTTCAAGTAATGCAAATGCATACATGGAACGTCAAGACCGTGTTGATTATGAAGTGAGTGTAATTGCAAACTTAACCCCGGGCGAGCGCACATATACTGTTAAAGCAACAGTACCTGCAAGTATGACGCTTGATGAAGCTTCTGTTAGCGGTGATGCGGTAATTAGCGGTAATGATATTACCTGGACTGTTGTTCAAGAATCACTCTTTGGTGTTGAGCCCTTCTATACTAAAACGACCAATGATAATGATACAAGTTGTGCATTACCAGATTTTGGTCAAGGTAGTGGTTACCTTGATTTAGCTGATTTTGATATCTTACCTGGTACGCTAAATGGCGACACGGTTACCGCGACATATAGCTTAGACGCCAACTTTTTAGGCAAGTCATTTAGTTCAGTTTCTGTAACAGATGATGGTTTTATTTACTTAAGTGGTACAGCCGGTTCAACACCTTGGGTTAACCAGTTATTACCCAATACAGCGGAAGCTAACAACTTAGTTGCCCCATTTTGGCGTGATATGGAAATTGTTCGTACCGATACCTCTGGTATTAGTATTGCCTCAGCTGGTGATTATAGCTTCATTGAGTTTGATGATATGAGACCTTGGGATTTCCATAATGGCGATGCAAGTGTTTCTGATAATATCGATTTTGAAGTGGTCTTTGAGAACTCTACTGGCAATATTATGTTTGCCTACGATAATGTGACACATGTTGTTGGTGCTGATTTAGGTGTTACTGTTGGCCTTGAAAATTCTGCAGGTACATCAGGTCGTACCGACGTATATGCAATATCACCTTATACAGGCGGTGAAGCCGGTTCTGTTGGTGATATTGCAGATATATATTCTGGCTTAGTTATATGTTATGCATTAACGCCTGTCGCAACTGATCCACGAGTCTTTACTTTCTCTACTGAGATTAAAGATACGTTTAAAGGTGGTACAGCAAATGTTGTTCTTACACACAGTGCAGACGATATAAATACAATTGAAGTTGTTAATGACTCAAGTGTTGCTATTCAAGTTGAAGGTGCTCCTACCGCGATGATTACAGGTAGTACCGCTGTTGTTGAAACCGAAAGTGTACAACTGAGTGGTGCTAACTCATCAGATCCTAACGGTGATGCACTTACTTATGCTTGGGTACAGATGGCAGGTACTCCGGTGACTTTCAACGCAAGCGCTGAGTCAATTAGCTTTACAGCACCCAAAGTATCGAAAAATGAAACTATCTCTTTTCAGTTGACAGTAAATGATAGCAACGGCAACTCAGATTCAATGGTTGCTTCAGTATCAATTGTTAATAAGAAAGAAAGTGGTTCATTTGGTTGGTTAATATTACTGCTGACACCATTGTTATTTACTCGCCGTAGAAAAGCGTAATCAGATAATCTAAACTTTTGTTAAAGTATTTATAAAAGTAAAAGCCACCAACATCATGTTGGTGGCTTTTTTATTACCTGATGATACTGTGATTATGACCCTGTAACAAAATCTGTATAACTGCCTATTATTAATATCCATGTCGGGTTAAGGATAGCCAGAATATGAATAAGAAAGCGGAGAGGGGTAATGTATTCCTATAATAAAGTTTGATATTAGTCGTAAACAAGTATTAATTTAACTATAAGATTCGTCGTAAAACTATTTATAGAAGACTTCCCGATGAGTGATTTTCACTTACTGAATATTTAGTAATAATGTCCAACCTTCTTCACACAAAAATATGATCTGTGACTAGCATCAATTAAGGGCTACGTATTTTTTCCGTAAAGCCATTGTTGCTAGGGGACTACAATCAGATAAAAGAGGCGCATGAATAATGAAGCAATTTATAAGGACCGTCGCTTTTTAGGCTACGGCCCTATTGACCATTTTATTTTTCTTAAAAATAATAGCTACTGATTTTTCAAAAGTCACTTGACCACGTCAAACGCTTATTCAGAATAGATAACCTATATAATTCTAGGTTACTTAATCAACGCTTTTTTCACCTCCGCATTAGCTTTTGTAAAGCCCTTTAACGAAACCTCGAGCACTACAGTTTTATCAGACTCGAAAGTTTTGAAACCTACTTTTAATACATTACCTTTCTCAAACATAGATAATTGTTCTTCTGTCATCAAAATTAGAGATAAACAACTTTGATTGGCACAGGTAGTGTAAGGATATTTCTGCTCATTGCCATCATCAACCGCGATTACAATGCCGGGTCTTAAATCAACGCCTAGTGGAAAACTGAGTTGCAGCACTTTCTGCTCCTCATTCCTTGGAATTAATTGCAGAGTAAGAACTCGCTGTTTTTTTTCATCTTGCTCTAACCAAATTACTTGTACTGCTTGACAGATATGTAGTTTAACCTCTTCAGTGCATTGCAAACCCCAATCACCATAAGTAACAACATTAGGATTTTTAGGGCTTTCCTCTGACCATACAAGACAGCTGAATGTTATGCCTATAATCGTAATTATACTTTTAATTATTGTACGCATTAATATTTCCATTTTTCAAAGAAAAACATCCAAGATAGGTTAGAAGGTACTTATTATTTTACTGTTGCATCATCTGCATCATCCGGTAGTTCTGCCTTTAAAGCATTTGAATAGGCATTACGAGCAGTCTGCAAAATTGCCAGCTCCTGCTGTAGATCTTGCATACGTTGATCACAGCTACGCAAGCTAATTATTTGAGCTTTAGCATTTTCCGACAATGCATCAACATCAAACTCTTTATTATCAATATTAATAGTATTCACTACACTTTCCTTAATGGATATTTATAAGTAAAGGCATCATGTTACTGAATTTTTTCAGAAAACAATGCCGGTTTTAAACCAAATACGAGCACTTTTTTGTTTGTTATCAGATAACGAATCACCCCCTGTTGTCTTCCAAGCCGACATCAGTTCAACATTAAATTTATCCCTTTGATACCTGATACCCAAACCAGCGCCGGCCAATTTTCGTACTTCTTCCGCACCAACATTGAAACGTTTACCTAAGTCATAAAACACAAATGGCTGGTAATCATCAATCTGATATCGAAGCTCTATTTGACCCACCCAAGCCTTACTCCCACTGCCCTCTCCTTGTGGATAAGCTCGGACTGCGGATACACCTCCCAGTGCCAGTTGCTCTGAACCATCTACTGACTTATCAGAGTGTTGGCCACTTAAATTAGCAAATAGTGAGAAGCTGTCCGGCATATTCTGCTGACGTGATAACTGACCTTTATAAAGGTTAAAACGATCAAAACCCACACCCGAAGAGTGATGAATATCACCTTCTACTTTCAAAATATTGCCATAAGTAATCCCTCCGCCATAAAAACTATCACGGTTATCAAACTGTATGCCGAATTGAAAGCTATCCCCATCTTTTGTATCAATAAAACCAAGTCGCTCATCTGAGTATTTAGCCATATTATACTTGCCTAGAGCAGTAACGTTACGACTTAATGAACGGATAAGTGGGTAAGTTAATTCAAAACTCCTTGTTGTAGCCTTTCCTGAAAAATCACTATCCTCGAATTCAGCGCCCAAAAAATAATTCAAATAAGAATATCCGATTGAAGCTCTTAGACCAGAAAATCCAATTGGCATTTCATATTTTGCCTGTCCTAGCCAAGTTTCTTCATCTGTTCGAAAAAGATTGAACGACAGGTTATCTCCAACCGTTAGTAAGCTGCTAACATTTAAATCGATTGTAGCGCGATTACGACCAGAATACCTATTACCCAAATTATCTAAGCCGACAGATAAAGCGTAGCGTTTACCTTCTTGGACGGAAACCATCAAATCACCTTTGCCGACTTCCTTCCCTGGCTGTATCACAGGAACAACATCAACCCCTGGTTGATCACTTAACAAAAGCATTGAACGTTCCAGCTTAGCCTCGTCAATCACCACATCAGGCTGTATATACATCAAGAAGCCCTGTGTCATAGAAGACAACGAATGATCACCCGTAGTGCGAACCTCACCATAACGGCCTTCAAGAATGCCAATGGTGAGCTCACCACTATTAAGCTCCTGAGCAGGAATAAAGGCTCTCGCAAACGGGTAGCCGTTATCTCGATAAAAAATACTGATTTGATTAGCAAGATTCTTTAACTCTGCTAAATCATACTTCTTACCCTGTGTATCCGTTCCCAACACAGCCAGTAATTGATCATAATCGAATATAGTATTACCAAAAACATTAAATTTATTCAGCAGGATTTTTGCCCCTCCCGGTGTTGATTCACTCAACGGCGATCCATGTAAAGTCAAACCATTCAATTGCTGCATAGGCTTAGTGATGCTTTGACTATTTCTGGTGTCTTGTAACAACCGCCCAGAATCAGTTGGGGGTATAGTCGCTGCATGAACGCTGCCGACACTACTGGCAAGCACCATGGTAAAAAAAGTGCAATTAAACTGATGCATTTTATATCTATCCTGATTATTAATGGTTCTATTTAGCGATTTACCTGTCAATTAGGAGTAATCGCTATCATTCGTACTAGTTAATGACTTGAATAATCATATTCCGTTGAATACATGCCTAGTTAGATGCCATGTATTCAATCATAGTTTAATGCGTCACTCGCCATTATTATCCTCTTCATCTTTAGCCTGCAAACCAGAGATACCGGCATCAGCGACAGTCATCAAGTCAGTCATCAAGCCAGTCATCATGCCAGTAGCGTTACTACCAAATCCGCTACGATTAACTGCGCTGCTATTAATATTTTCAGAGGTCACGTCTCCAGTGGCTGATGTTGGAGTATTTACAACATCAGTAACAATCGTATTCAGAAGAACATTACCCGTGGTTGTCGACTGAACATCAGCCATGGTTATCGACTGATCGGTGATAACGTAGTTGCTTTCATCGGCGCCGCCATAGCTAGAACTCAGTGCCACCGTTTTATCCGTGCCGACATCTTTAGTGTCAAACGCACCCGTAGCCGCTACCGTGACATCATCCCCGCTGATCCAACCTGCGGCACTGCTGACATCGATAGTCGCTACTGTGTTTGCATCGTAAGTCTTGTCGCCAGCCGTGATGCCACTAACGGTAATCGCTTTAGCCGTTACATCACCCGTGGTTGTCGACTGGTGGGTGATGACGTAGTTGCTTTCATCCGCGCCGCCATAGCTAGAGCTCAGTACCACTGTTTTATCCGTACCGGCATCTTTAGTGGCAAACGCACCCGTAGCCGCTACCGTGACATCATCCCCGCTGATCCAACCTGCAGCACTACTGACATCGATAGTCGCTGCTGTGTTTGCATCGTAAGTCTTGTCGCCAGCCGTGATGCCACTAACGGTAATCGCTTTAGCCGTTACATCGCCCGTGGTTGTCGACTGATGGGTGATGACGTAGTTGCTTTCATCCGCACCGCCATAGCTAGAGCTCAGTGCCACTGTTTTATCCGTACCGACATCTTTAGTGTCAAACGCACCCGTAGCCGCTACGGTGACATCATCCCCGCTGATCCAACCTGCAGCACTACTGACATCGATAGTCGCTACTGTGTTTGCATCGTAGGTTTTTTCGCCAGCGGTGATGCCACTAATGGCAACCGCTTTAGCCGTTACATCGCCCGTGGTTGTCGACTGATGGGTGATAACGTAGTTGCTTTCATCGGCGCCGCCATAGCTAGAGCTCAGTGCCACCGTTTTATCCGTGCCGACATTTTTAGTGTCAAACGCACCCGTAGCCGCTACCGTGACATCATCCCCGCTGATCCAACCTGCGGCACCGCTGACATCGATAGTCGCTACTGTGTTTGCATCGTAGGTCTTGTCGCCAGCCGTGATGCCACTAACGGTAATCGCTTTAGCCGTTACATCGCCCGTGGTTGTCGACTGATGGGTGATGACGTAGTTGCTTTCATCCGCGCCGCTATAACTAGAATTCAGTGCCACCGTTTTATCCGTGCCGGCATCTTTAGTGGCAAACGCACCCGTAGAAGCTACTGTGACATCATCCCCGCTGATCCAACCTGCAGCACGGCTGACATCGATAGTCGCTGCTGTGTTTGCATCGTAGGTTTTGTCGCCAGCCGTGATGCCACTAATGGTAATCGCTTTAGCCGTTACATCGCCCGTAGTTGTCGACTGATGGGTGATGACGTAGTTGCTTTCATCCGCGCCGCTATAGCTAGAACTCAGTGCCACCGTTCTATCCGTGCCGGCATCTTTAGTGGCAAACACCCCCGTAGCCGCTACCGTGACATCATCCCCGTTGATCCAACCTGCAGCACTACTGACATCGATAATCGCTGCTGTGTTTGCATCGTAGGTCTTGTCGCCAGCCGTGATGCCACTAATGGTAATCGCTTTAGCCGTTACAGCCGCAAACCCAGATGCTGTGCTATTTACCGTATAATTAGTCAAATCTGCGCTGCTGGTTAAACTAATATTACTAACGCTAACAAACTTATTATTACCCACGTTTTTGTCGATAAAATTTGCATCATAAACATAGGATAACTGATCACCACTAACACGATCATCAGCCAATGTAACAATCGCATCAGTAGCGCTATCGTAAACCTTATCATCAGTACTACTAATAGAGACTGTTAGTGCTCTCTGAGTGATACTGGCCTGTAACCCTGTGGGCTGTATCAGATTATAGTTTCCGCCATCAGCCCCTAAGAGTACAACCTCACTACCATTAACCACTTTATTGTCTCCTGCATTCTTATCTAGGAAACTACCAGTCATGCTGCCAATGCTGACAAGGTCATCAGTAATTGCACCATCAAGCGATGCTATGCTGGTGTTAATTTGCGCGGTAGTTTTGCCGTCATAAACCTTATCGAGCGCAACCACACCTTTTACTGTCAGATCCTTTTTACTGATAGTGGCCTTAGTTGTCGCGGTGGAAGCAACCTGGTAATTAGAACTCAGACCCGCTTCAACTCCCGTACCGTTGTTGATCGTAATTCCCGTAACAGTAACCGTCTTATCAACGCCAACATTTTTGTCGCCAAATAACGTGTCACCTCCAGTTGTTTGAGCAGTCCGCAATGTTTCACTACCAATAAGGCCCTGCAGAGTAATATCATTCAGTGTGCCAACATTAGTAGCGTCATAGGTACGATCCTGCACATCAGCAACCGCCGTCAGGGTTGCCGTTGTAATGCTCCCCTCGGCAACCACGGTTATAGGCAGAACGTAATCACTCAAAGCCGTTAATGCATCTGCCGTAAAGTCGTTGCTAGTCAGGGCGGCGGTTACATTAGTGGCATCCAGAACATTTTTGCTGTCATAGGTTCCCACAGTTTGTGTAACACTGGCATCTTCAGTTCCGATAAATCCAGTGAGTGAATAATCAGTCGTATCAAGCGGCGCATTGGTCGAGCCATCATAGGTCTTACTCTGATTAGCCAACACTAATGATAAAGCTTGAGGATTAATGGTACTGGTGATGTTGTCCGCATAGGTAACCGCGTAATTATTGCCGTTGTTATCGTCATTGACGGTGACGCCTGTGGTGGTAACGGTTTTGTTATTGAGAACATTACCACTACCATCACGACTGACATGCGCATTGGTGAAGGCATACGTACCACCCGTCAGGCTGTCGTCGACAAACATTTGCGTACCCGATGTCGCTGATGCTGAGCCCTCTGCAATGACCGTACCGTCATATGTTTTTGTAACATCATCGCTAGTAATCACCAGGTTCGCTTTTGAGATGGCAGCAGAGGCCGTCACCTGATCGGTGATGCTGTAGTTAGTGTTATCCGCGCCGCCATAGCTGGTAGCGCTCAGGTTAACCGTCTTACCGGTACCCGCATGCTTAGTATCAAAGGTACCCGTGCTCGCCACCGTGACAACATCCCCGGCGATCCAGCCTGCGGC
>NZ_JACGVK010000133.1:0-150256 GCF_014077185.1 Colwellia sp. MB02u-10 | reverse complement strand
CTTTGTTGTTGATAATTAATTATTGTTAATTAATTATTAACAACAAAGGTTTATGTTATGAAGCAGTTAACAAATAATAGTTTTAGCAAGCAAAAAGGTTTCACCCTAATTGAATTAGTGGTGGTTATTGTTATTTTAGGTATTTTAGCGGCAACAGCGGCGCCTAAGTTTATTGACATACAAGATGACGCTAATACTGCAACATTACAAGCGGTTAAGGCATCAATGCAAACAGCTAGTGCGTTGGTGTATAGTAAATCATTGATTGCAGGTAATCAGGATACAGTTGGTGTTGCAAGCGGGCCCACTGTAAAGGTAAACGGTTCAGATTTAGCGATTAGTTATGGCTATCCGGTAGTTACATATAATGCAACTACTCTTCCAGGTGGTTGGGATAAGTTAATAGAAGTTGGAGACTTTGAAACAGCAGTTGTTGGTACTGCTTTTTATGTTTATCTTAAAAATGGGACAACTCCCACTACTTCTTCTGTTTGTAATGTTTCTTTCACCGAAGCAACTGCAGATGCTCCACCGACTATTATAGTGAAACCTTGTGCGTAGCCGGTAATATAGTAGAGAAAATTTTAATAAAAGAGAGCTAAGCTCTCTTTTATTGTTTTGAGCGGCTGAGTATATTAAGAGTATTGTATTTATTCAGCTAGAAAAAGCTCAATCAAGCCTTGTTTGTTAATGAATGACTATTAGTCCATTATTTAACAATAAAAATTCAAGGATAAAAATTGGCTGGTATTAAGTAATACAGGCTAACTGTTCGCTTTATATGCACTTTGCAGGCACAGTACATAAGCCAACTGAATAGTTAAAAAACTAAGCGTTTTAGTACCTGCCATTTAAAGGTAAATAACTTGTAGAAAAATGGTCATGTATTTTTAACACTAATGAGATTAAGCTGACCAATAGCCATATATGTATCGGTAAAGCTTTAAGGGTTTTACTACATTCAATTAATAATCGTTTGTGCTACTTATAATATTAGCCTGAGTTATTTAATAAAAGCGCACTAAAGGTAGTTAGTATGAATTCCAAAGGATTCACCTTAATCGAGCTAATTGTTGTCATTATGATTATTGGCATTTTAGCAGCAACTGCCGCGCCTAAATTTATTAATTTAAACGCGGATGCACAAACGGCGACATTGCAGGGTGTTAAGGCGACAATGAAAGCTGCTGCGGCTAAGGTGCATAGTAAGTCACTGGTTAAAGGCAATCAAAAGCTTGTCACCGGGACGGTTAATATCGGTGACGGTGGTGGGTCGGCTAATGATGGTGAGTTAGCTATTACTTTTGGTTATCCGGTAGCCAATGCAGGCGAATGGCAACGATTGATGAGTCTTGATGTCGCCGATTTCAACTATCGCCAATTGGCAGTGGGAGATGTTATCGCTATATATCGCAGCGATGTTACGCCGCCAACGAGCTTAACCGACCCTTGTATTGTTTATTATGTTAAGCCGGCTAGTGAAGCTAGTGTACCGTCTTTTATATTAAACGCCTGTATTTAGTGTCTTTGGTATAGTTATTTGTGGTGGGATAAATGTGAATAATGTTAACAATCTGAAAAATAAAAGCTTAAATCAGGGCTTCACTTTGATTGAATTGATTATTGTGATCATTATCTTGGGGATTCTCTCAGTCACAGTAGCCCCTAAATTTTTTACCGCTAAGGGCTTCTCAGAATACGGCTATCGTACCGATGTGATAGCGAAATTACGTTTGATTCAAATTAAGGCCATGCAACAAACTCAAGCCATACCAGAAGACGATAAAAGTTATTGCCACAGTGTATTGTTAACCGATACAAAATTAGGCACGCCTGATGACTGTGATGACACGCCAAGTTTTGACAGCATATGGGAAGATAGCGCCACAAAAGTGAAGATAGCTGACCAAGACAATGTCACCTTTTCCAGCAATATAATGGGCAATAGCTTTTCATTCGACAGTATGGGGCGACCGTCCTGTGATGCTCCTTGTAAAATCACCATTAACGGTGAGCAAAATATCAGTGTGCAAATAGAATCAGAAGGTTATATTCATGCGCTTTAAGCAAAAGCTACCCCCAACATTGATGTTGCCCACCAAAGCATCACAGCAAGGTTTTAGCCTAATTGAGATCATTGTCGGTATTGTGGTGTTATCGATTGCCTTTTCAATATTTACCACGTTAATTTACCCGTTAGCTAATCAAAGTGCTAGGCAAGTACATCAAATTAAAGCCGCAGAACTTGGCCAGTCCATGATCAATGAAATTATTGCTAAAGCCTTTGATGACAACGCTGATATGTCGGGTGGTATTTATCGCTGTGGTGAAAGTGGTGCAACCGCATGTTCTTCAACGCTAGCTGATGAAGAGTCAGGGGAAAGAGAGCGATTTGATGATGTTGATGATTATAATAACTTATCCATTATGGAAAGTTCGTTGGGACATGGAGACTCCCTAAACGATATCTATGTTGGTTATCAAATTAGCGTTAAGGTGATCAACGACAGTGATTACGATGGCGACAATGACTCTGAAGATAACAACTTTACCGCTAAGCTTATTACGGTAACCGTAACCACTCCGCAAGATTTCGATTTTGTTTTTGCTGTATATCGGGCGAATTTCTAATGCCTGGATCTAGACATAAGCTTAAACATCAGCCTAAGCATCAAGCTAAAAACCAGCACGGCTTTACTTTAATTGAGCTAGTCACCGTGATTGTTATATTAGGTGTATTGGCGACCGGCATTACCTCATTTCTACGCTTTGGCACGCAAAGTTATACTGATGCTGCCGACAGAGATGCGTTGATTTCTACCGCGAGATTCGTGGTAGAACGGCTTAATCGTGAAGTCAGAAACGCATTGCCTAATAGTATTCGTACTATCGGCGTTAATAATCAATGCATAGAGTTTGTGCCAATCGATAAAAGCGTGATTTATCTTGATATTCCTGTGGCACCAGAAGCCTCAAGTAATAGTGTTGACGTGCTTATATTGGAAGATGATTTATCATTAACAACACAATATGTTGCTGTTTATGCGTTAAGTAGTGACGATATATATAATAAAGAACCCGGTGTTATTGAAGAATTTTCATCAGTAGCTAATTCTGGCGATAGGCAAGTTAAATCAACAATCAGCTTTACTAGCAATATTATATTTACAGAGGAATCTCCAACCGAACGTTTGTATTTCATTGGCTCACCAGTAAGTTACTGTGTTGAAAATAAAGCTATTTATCGTTACCAAACTTATGGTTTTGGAAATTACGATAGCGATGGCAGGCCACTTAGCAGCACTAATACTAAGAAAGTGTTGATGGCAGAATATGTCAATAATTATTCATCGTCTAGCACCCTTCTTCCCTTTCAGACCAGTGCAGCGACGTTACAACGAAATGGTTTAGCACTCATCAGGTTGAAGTTTACTCGTAACCTAGAAGATATTGTCTTTAATAATGAGATACAGGTGCCAAATGTTCCATAAAAAACCGTTTAGACTAACAAAATTGCCTAGCCAATCAGGAAAGTCCCGACACCCAAATCAACAAGCGGGTAGCGCATTAGTTATCGCTATTTTTGTGATTATTGTCTTGTCAGTACTCGGCGCCGCTTTAGTTAAAATGTTAGATTCGAGTCAAGAAAGTGTCGCCTATGAAGTATTAGGAACTCGAGCTTATACTGCAGCAGTAAGTGGCTTACAGTGGCAGTTGGCGGAAGTATTTCCGTTAAACGGCCCTGCTATTACTTGTAAAGGCCAGACTGAGATTGACAGTGCCACCCCTAGTTTTAATAATGTGCTGGGCTTAGCGCAGTGTAATGTTAGCGTTAGCTGCATTGACTTTGAACGAGATGGTATTCGTTATTACGCAATCAGTGGTACTGGCACCTGTGCTATTGGCAGCGAACTAACCTCAAGAAAAATAGCGGTCGAAGCACATAGCCTGCTCTGATTTTGTATCAAGCTCTCTATATCAAACACTATCTAGCTGTTTAAATTAATAGCTATAAACAGGATTGAAGATAAGTAGATTATAATGAGGCAGCACTAGAGCATGAATCAAAAGCGATAAGTAAAATTGAGACTTAACTCGCCTTTGCCCCTACTTACCAAGATAACAGTTACCGCCATTTTAAACGTTAAGCATAAGCTTGACTGGGTTAAACACTTCATCAAGAGTCTAGCTTCAATCATAGTCACAATAAAGTCTTAGCCAAATCCATTAACATCAAAGAGGGTCAAGTCGGGCTTAAAACATCTTACTAATATCTTGCACCACCTATGCTGCGTCATCGTAAATTTTTCAGCGGAAAACCATAGCGTTAAATTCATTCAACTTTTTGTTTACTTGGCAACAGCTGCATTTTTAAAAATAGAATATTAAGACAAGCCATTAGTCGACGGCTTTATTATTAGGTCTAGCTTGATTGAAGTATATGATGGTGCAAGCTTTAACACTCATACCAATGAGAGTTGTTTCATGGGGCTTATGGGTAATGAAAAGTCTGGACTAAATACTCAAGCAATATGAATCTTCGGGATTATAGTTTAATCGATATTGATAGTGATTAAATACAGGTAAGTGATACCTAAGTTAGCGCGTCAGTTGATTTTGATAATGGTATGCTAAACCGATTGTTTTGCTCCAAGCCCAAGCAACTAGGGGCGCTTGAATGGGAAGATAAAGTGCCAAGTTGGTTAGCATTTAAGTGGAATCCCTTAGACGCTAATCATGATGGTAATTTTTACGATGACAACCCAAGTGCGACATTAAGCTTTGGGATTTATCATGGTAATGACCGTATTATCTCATGACACAAAGTCCTCAATTAATATCGCGGTTGGTTAACATCCGGCATTTATTTAATGCGATAGGGATAATGTTTATCAAATTATCTTTTTTAGTTAAATAATCTCAATATTTCATCATATTTTGTCATTGAAATAACACAAGCGCGATAGTCTGCGCTATGATAGCGTGCTAATAGTAAAAATATCATTTGTCAGCTAATCTGTAGCGGGCAAATTAAGTACAACAATATTCTGGCAATTTGTTGCCTAGGTTATGTTTAAAGGACATTTCGACAATATGTTTAAGAAATTACGCGGCATGTTTTCTAACGATTTATCAATTGACTTAGGAACCGCAAATACCCTTATTTATGTAAAAGACCAAGGTATCGTTTTGAATGAGCCTTCAGTTGTGGCTATTCGACAAGACCGCTCTGGTGGCTCTAAAAGTGTTGCTGCAGTGGGTACGGCAGCCAAACAAATGTTAGGTCGCACACCCGGAAATATTGAAGCAATTCGTCCGATGAAAGATGGCGTTATTGCTAACTTTTTTGTGACTGAAAAAATGTTGCAGTACTTCATTAAACAAGTACACAGCAATAATTTTTTACGACCAAGCCCACGCGTCTTGGTTTGTGTGCCTTGCGGCTCTACGCAAGTTGAACGACGTGCGATTCGTGAATCAGCAATAGGTGCTGGCGCGCGCGAAGTGTATTTGATTGATGAGCCTATGGCGGCAGCAATTGGCGCAGGTATGCCAGTGTCAGAAGCAACAGGTTCCATGGTGGTTGATATTGGTGGTGGTACCACTGAAGTCGGCATTATTTCTCTAAACGGTGTGGTTTATTCTTCTTCTGCGCGCATCGGTGGTGATAAGTTTGACGATGCCATTATTAACTATGTACGTCGTAATTTCGGTAGTTTAATTGGTGAAGCAACCGCTGAGCGCATTAAACATGAAATTGGCTCTGCCTACCCTGGCGACGAGGTACTTGAAATTGAAGTGCGCGGACGTAATTTAGCAGAAGGTGTGCCACGTAGTTTCACTTTAAATAGCAATGAAATTTTAGAAGCGCTACAAGAGCCGTTAACCGGTATTGTCAGTGCGATTATGGTGGCATTAGAGCAATCACCACCTGAACTAGCCTCTGATATTTCAGAGCGTGGTATGATTTTAACCGGTGGCGGCGCCTTGTTAAGAGGTATAGATCGCTTACTGATGGAAGAAACCGGTATTCCGGTTGTGGTTGCTGATGATCCACTGACTTGTGTAGCTCGTGGTGGTGGTAAGGCCATTGAAATGATTGATATGCACGGTGGTGATTTATTCTCCTACGAGTAGCATACTAATTATTTATCGCCATTTTGACTAATTATTTCATCGAATGTACTCATTGATTAGCGTCAATTTCGTACATTTGCTGGCTAGTTAAAGCCAATGGCGATAAATAAATTAGCATTTATACAAGTTTAATTTATGAACCCTATATTTAAGCATGGACCATCTCCTGTGCACCGACTTGTTTTGGTGCTGCTTTGTTCTGCAGCATTAATATTTTTTGATCATAAAATGAATAGCTTTGAGCCTGCTCGAGGCTTTTTGCAGTCACTGGTCAGCCCATTACAGTATTTGGCTACCGCGCCAAAACAAATGATGAATTGGGCGGCAGATAATATTATCACTCGTCGTCAACTCCTCGCCGATAATCAACAATACAAAATCAACGAGTTAGTTTTTCATGAGCAAGCTTTACAATTAGATATTGTGCAACGTGAAAATAATCGACTCAGAGCCTTGCTTGCTTCACCATTGCGCGGTGATGCTAAAAAAATGGTGGCAGAAATTCTTAGTGTCGACAGTGACCCTTATACTCATCAAGTGGTGATCAACCGTGGTGCTAACGACGGCGTTTATGAAGGCCAAGCGGTAATTGATGATGAAGGGATTGTTGGCCAAATATTGCATGTGGGTACCACAAGTAGCAGGGTGTTATTGATCACTGATATTACCCACGCTGTACCGGTGAGAATAAGCCGTAATGGGCTTAGACTTATTGCCACTGGTGGCGGTGTTATTGATCGCTTAACCCATAATTATGTCCCTCACAGTAGTGATATCCGTATGGGCGATTTATTAGTGACTTCAGGCTTAGGCAGTAAATTCCCAGAAGGATATCCGGTAGCAAAAGTTACCGGCGTTATTCAAGATGAATCACGTGCTTTTTCTCAAATTCAAAGCCAGCCAGTAGCCAAAATAGATCGCTTACGTTATGTTTTATTATTGTGGCCAGAGCAGAACAATCTTCAAGGGCCTAATGAAAGTAAAACATTGCCCACTGAAAAGGCCAATATTAAATGAGTCTTGTTAGTCGTTTAATTATGCTTTTAACGCTTTTAGTAGCACTACTCGCCACTATTATGCCGCTACCATTGAGCGTTGATGCTTTTCGCCCTGATTGGGTCTTGGTGGTTTTATTTTATTGGTGTTTGGCATTGCCCTCGCGTGTTAATGTTATTTCAGCTTGGGTTATGGGCTTTATTCTCGATGTTTTACTGGGCTCTACTTTAGGTGTGCATGCTGGCGCTATGGCGATTAGCGTTTATATTGTTGCTGGGAATTTTCAGAAAATACGTAATTTTTCTGTTTGGCAGCAAGCACTGATTATTGGTGTGCTATCGGCGTTATATCACTTAATTGTTTTTTGGTTACAACGATTTTTAACTGACGCTGTGTTTTTACCTAGTTACTTATATCCGGTGTTTACCACCATTATCCTCTGGCCCTGGGCTTTTTTACTCTTACGTAAAATAAGACGAAACTTTAGAATAACATAACATGTCTACTACTTTGATTTTGGCGTCACAATCACCGCGCCGACAAGAACTACTTCAACAAATGGGCTACGACTTTGTCTGTGCACCTGCAGATCTTGATGAAACTGTACTCGCAGCAGAAAAACCTGAACAATATGTCGCGCGCTTGGCATTAGCAAAAGCCCGAGTCATTGCCAAGCAATATGCTGATGATGTCGTGGTACTTGGCTCTGATACTAGTGTGGTCTTTGGTCAGCATATCTTAGGCAAACCGGAATCTTTTGCCGATTGTCTCAGTATACTTAAGATGTTGTCGGGACGTACTCATCAGGTAGTTACTGCGATTGCTGCAGTAAAAGGTGAACGTATTGATGTGGTTGTGGTCGGTACTGAAGTGGATTTTAAAAACCTCACCGAACAAGAAATAAAGCGCTATTGGCAAACAGGCGAGCCACAAGATAAAGCCGGTGCCTATGGTATTCAAGGAATTGCAGGACAATTTGTCAAACAAATTCGTGGTAGTTATTCTGCCGTTGTTGGCTTACCTTTATATGAAACAGCACAGCTGTTATCAGCATTTGGCGTAGAATCGTCAATGACACAAGCATAAATAGGAATCGATATGAGCGGTGAATTACTTATCAATGTTACGCCAAGTGAAACACGAGTAGCGTTAATCGAAAATGGTTCACTACAAGAAGTCCATGTTGAACGCGAAACTCGGCGTGGCTTAGTCGGCAATATTTATCTGGGTAAAATTATTCGTGTTTTACCCGGTATGCAAGCGGCTTTTGTTGATATTAATCTCGGCAAAGCGGCTTTTTTACATGCCTCAGATATCAATTCAAAACTCATTTTAAACGAAGATAGCAGCAGTGAACAAGTGCCTGATATTAGAAATTTGGTACATGAGGGCCAGCATATTGTGGTGCAAGTTGTTAAAGACCCTATGGGCACCAAAGGTGCGCGACTCACCACAGATATTACTATTGCGGCACGTTATCTAGTGTTAATGCCTAACGCCAGCCACGCGGGAATATCACAGCGTATTGATGACCCAGCAGAGCGAAATCGTCTGAAATCGATCGTTACGCCTTATTGTTCGAAAGAGCATGGCTTTATTGTTCGCACCGCAGCTGAAGGTGCCAATATAGAAGAACTACAACATGATGCTGAGTTTTTGCGTCGCGTTTGGGCAAAAGTTGTTGAGCGAAAAGAGCGTAAACAAACTAAAGATCCTATCTATCAAGATTTATCGTTAGCATTTCGTGTGCTGCGCGATTTTGTTGGTGTCTCACTTGAGCGCATTCGTATTGATTCAAAACTCACTTATGAACAATTGCTTGAGTTTACCACTGAATTTGTTCCCAATTTAGCCCCTGTATTGGAATGTTACCCGGGCGAACGACCTATTTTTGATTTGTTTAACGTTGAAAACGAAATACAGCGTTCATTGCATCGCAAAATTGAGTTGAAATCAGGGGGGTCTTTGATCATAGATCAAACCGAAGCCATGACCACCATTGATATTAATACCGGTGCTTTTGTCGGGCATCGTAATTTAGAAGAAACGATTTTTAATACTAATATTGAGGCAACACAAGCGATTGCTCGACAGCTTAGGTTAAGAAACCTCGGTGGTATTATCATCGTTGATTTTATTGATATGAATATAAAAGACCATCAGCGCCGTGTTTTACACAGTTTAGATATGGCAATGGCGAAAGATAATGTTAAATATAGTTTGTCAGATTTCTCTGCATTAGGCCTGGTGGAAATGACCCGAAAACGCACGCGTGAAAGCCTAGAGCATATTTTATGTGGTGAGTGTGAGGTATGTCACGGTCGTGGTTATGTGAAAACAGTTGAAACCGTGTGTTTTGAAATTCTACGAGAAATTGTGCGGGTAAATCGTGCTTATGACGCGGATAAATTTATTGTCTATACCTCATCATCGGTGAGTGAATCATTAGAAAATGACGAGTATCATAATTTGGCCGAGCTTGAAGTCTTCATCGGCAAGCAGATTAAAGTACAGACTGAAACCATGTACAGTCAAGAGCAATTTGATGTGGTTATGATGTGATGCTGTTTTGTGTCTATGCTTTGAATTAGCCGGTCAAGTTTAAAGCACAATGAGCATGCAGATTGCATTTAAGCTGTCAATTTGACGCAAAAAAACCTGACAATACCTGTGCAAAACTCATAGGTATTGTTTGGTTCCTATCAGTGAATAAAGTGTATTGGTAAAATATTAATGAGTGTTTCCAAGTTCTTAAATAGATGGCTTAAACGTCTGTATAAACTATTAGCAATTTTGTTAGTAGTTTTTGCCGTGTCGATTAGTCTATTGCGCTTATTTTTACCCTATGCACATAATTATCGTGAAGCGGTCGAAGATTACCTCAACAACAGTTATAACAGTAATATCTCTATTGGCTCGTTAAGCATGGGCTGGGGTCAGTTAGGCCCAACATTGATCACCCAACAAGTTGAGCTTTTTTCTAATGACAACAGTAAAATATACCTTGATAGTTTGGCGGTTGAATTGGACTTTTGGCGCAGCATGCGTTCAGGACAACTGCTTACGCAAGACTTTGTTATCTCGGGCGCAGAATTAGTCTTCGAACAAGCGGCACTAGCTAACTCCGCCGTAGAAATTTCTACCAATGAAGCGGATAATCAAGATTTAATAACGTCACTTTCCTCAATATTACTTGAACAAATTTCTCGTTTTTCGATTCGTGACAGTCATGTGCTTTATCATAGCCTTGGTGGGGTGCGTGCTTTTACCATTAATGAAATGTTTTGGGCAAATGAAAACAATCAGCATAGAGCTAACGGTACTATTATCGTCGACGGTCTAAGCTCTAATAATTTAAAAGTGTTGTTAGACTTTCAAGGGTCAAGGTTTGATCAACTCAGTGGCAAAGCTTATTTAGAAGCCAATGACATTGATATTACCCCTTGGTTAGGGAAGCTTCTAGCGATTAAGGATGCCAACACCCACTCAGCAATTAACTTTAGTGCTTGGTTAAAGCTTAACACGGGTAAGCCCGAGTTTATTCAGCTCGCTCTTGGTGATAATGAAATCACTTGGCAACATCTGGGTAAAGCCCAAAAGTTTGAGATTATAGGTGGTGATATTCAAATAAAAACCTTAGACGAATCAGCGTTTAATCTAGCAACATCACCATTGACTGTTAAACGTAATGGTACGGAAACTAATAAAATATCCTTGATGGCTCAGGTTAATGGTACCCATATCAATGGTTATATTAATGCTATCGAGCTAGCAAGTTTTTCCGGCGTATCACCCTTATTAGTTGACGATGTTGGCCTTGAAAAACTATTACTAGATCTTGACGCGGTTGGCCGAGTTGAAGATATTCATTTTCGCAGTATTGCGGATAATATCGCTATAACAGCAGCATTTAGCGATGTTGGTAGCCATTTTAGTCAAGGTATTCCCGGTATTGACAATGTCAGTGGTGAATTAGTTTATGCTAATAATCAGCTGCAAATATCATTAAGTGCTGTTGATGGCGCACTCGATTTCGATAAACATTTTAAATACCCTATTCCTTACACTCGCTTAACGAGTTTGATCAATGCAAAGTTTTCAGCGGATGACTGGCAATTTTCGGTTGAAAACATAGTATTTAATTCGCCACAGTTGAGTTTAAATGCAGACGTAAAAATAAACAGTGTTAAAGATCAAGCGATGACAATGTCACTCTTGGCGAGTGCTAGTAAGGGCAATGCAGAGTTTGCTGAATATTTTTATCCCCGTTTATTAATGGGTGAGGGTCTGGTGAACTACTTAAACAGCGCGATTGTTGATGGTAAGATTAAGCAGGCTGTAGTGTTATTTAATGGGCCATTAAACAGCTTTCCTTTTAACCACCGTGAAGGTGTTTTTGTGGTTGACGCTGAGTTGTCTCAAAGTACATTTAAATTTGACCCAAAGTGGCCGGCGATTGAAAACTTCGCCGCTAACTTAAACTTCACCAATAATAGTATGCTTATTACCGGTAGAGAAGGCACATTGTCGGGTATTGACGTGACCGGTGTTCAAGCCGCCATCGCTGAGTTAACCGGTAGCCAAGTATTAACGGTTAACGCCGATATTACTCAAACCGAGCCACAATTAGTGCAGCAACTTATGGCGGCGAGTCCAATGCAAAAAACGATTGGTGTCACATTAGAGCAGGTAGTGGTTTCAGCGCCGATTAATGGTGATTTCTCTTTAACATTACCGTTAAATAATCCTGCAGCTGTTATGGCTAAAGGTTATGTTGAGTTTAAAAATAATGATGTCGCGTTACAAGCACCGCGAATGGACTTTAGCCAAGTTAATGGTCGCTTATACTATCATAATGATCGAATAACTGTTTCGGGTATTAATCTCGATTGGCGCGGAATGCCGTTAACGATTAATGTTACCGCTGAACAAAAGCCTGAGTACTATAAGGTCAGTATTGAAACACTAGCTCAGTGGCAAACTAGCCAATGGCAAAGACAATTACCTGATGAATTATTGAAATATGCTGACGGTAAAATAGACTGGCAAGGTATGCTAGCACTGAATATTAGTGATGATAAATTTAACTATGATTACCAAATACACTCGACCTTAGATGAGGTGGATTTAGCCTTACCCGTACCTTTTAGTAAGCGCATCGGCGAACAAGTTGCGGTAAAAATTCACGCCTTTGGCAATAAGTTTAATAGCAACATAAACGCTGATATGGGTGATGAACTAGGCTTTTATGCCTTACTGGATCATCAACAAACGCGTTTTTCATTAGCGCATTTAGTGCTAGGCAAGCAGACCTTAGGGTCACCCATTTCAGGGTTTCATATTAGTGCTGATCTAGCCCAAGCAAATTATCAGCAATGGCAGCCTTTAGTGTTAGATATTTTGGCGGCGGTTGAGTCTACACCAGACAAGTTAAATCCATCAGCCGTGTCATCCGATATAAAAACCCATGAGCAGAGCTTATTATCAGCACCTGATAAAATACAGGCTCAGGTTGGCAATTTAATGGTTTATGATAAAAATTTCCAGCAAGTCAATTTTGACTTTATACCTGAGTTGGATGGATGGCTGCTCAATATCAATGCTAAAGAACTAAAAGGCTCAGCTAAGTTTTATCCAGACTGGCATCAGCAAGGTATAGACATTAATGCAGATTTTGTTCATTTAACCCGTGCTAAAAATGAGTTAGTGCCAGCAGAGAGTATTGAGGCTTCTGTTGACAACACTTTGGTTAATAGCACGTCAGTTGATAAAACTGTGACTGATGAAAACCTGATCGATGAAGCACAAATTACTGAGGATATAAAATCTGGCAGCACAGTATCAGTAAAACTAGCGCCAACTAACGAAGTTGAGCTAGCGGTTGGTGAACTAAAGCAAACTCAACAAAGTAACATGGCGACTGAATCTCAGCCAATAAACTCAATTGAACAGCCAATATCGCCACTGATTGACACTGTGAGTAATGCAGAAATCTTTGCTAATGTGCCACCATTAAAGGTGACTTGTGCAAGTTGCCAGTATGATAATTATGACTTTGGTGAGGTAAGTTTTACCTTAGAGCGAGCAGATGAAAGTACGCTATTATTGAAAAATTTCACCACTAAACGTGGTAATAATGTGTTGGCATTTAACGCTCAGTGGCAACAAGACAATGAGGGGTCAAATACTCGTGTTACAGGTACATTGGCGACTGATAATGTGGCGGACGAAATAGCGCAGTTAGGTTATGTTTCGATTATAAAAGATAGTGGTGTCGAGATGCAATACGAACTTGATTGGCAGGGTGGTCCACATGACTTTGCAACTGCGACGCTTAATGGTGAGCTATCAACAACATTTGATGATGGCTATTTGGCTGATGTTGATGATAAAGGCGTGCGTATTTTATCCCTGTTAAGTTTGCAGTCACTGGTGCGTAAACTTAGTTTTGATTTTAGAGACATTTTTAGTGATGGTATGTTTTATAGTGAGCTAAAAGGCAGTTTTATGGTAAAAGATGGCGTGGCATATACTGATAATGTTCAGATGAATGGCACTGCCGGTGATTTAACCATAGTGGGTAATACCAATTTTAATAATGGTAACCTTGACTATCGGATGTCATATAAACCAAATTTAACCTCTAGTTTGCCGGTATTGGCTTGGATTGCGACACTAAATCCAGTAACATTTTTGGCGGGCATGGCACTGGATGAAGTGATCACGTCTACGGTAATTGCTGAAATTAATTTTGAAGTAACAGGTAACTTAGACGATCCGCAATTTAAACAAGTCAGTCGTAAAAATCAAAATATCAGTGTTGGCCGCTCTTCACCGCCTAAAATAGTTGAAAATATTTCAGCAGATGCTGCTAAAATAAAGGCTTCAGAGCAGCCTGAAAAACAACCTTTGTAGTGGGATTTTGATGGATGATATGGATAACATTGATAAATGATGATGGGCAATAAAATAATGCAAATTTGTGCGATACAAATGTCTTCTAATACCTGTGTTGAAGACAATATTGCTGATATTGAACAGCAATTAGCTAGCCTGGAACCAAGGCAACAACAACTGGTTTTGTTGCCTGAATGCTGTTTGTTTTTTGGTGGTAAAGATAAAGCGCAACTGGCGTTGGCAAAAGAAAACCATCAAAGCAATGGCCTAAAAATTCGGCTTGGAAAACTGGCAATAAAATATAATGTTTTTCTCGTGGCGGGCAGTATTCCAGTACTATCAAATCAGGCAGAAAAATTTACTAACAGTTGTTTTGTTTTTTCCCCTGAAGGCCAAGAACTTGGGGGCTATGATAAAATTCATTTGTTTGATGTTGCGGTGCAAGACAACGAAAAAAATTACTGTGAATCTCGTTATGTCAAAGCCGGTGATCATACTAGCGTAGTGAATCTTGCTGGTGTTAAGCTTGGCTTATCAATTTGTTATGATTTGCGTTTTCCAGCACTATTTCACCAGTTATGCCAACAAGGGGCCAAAATTATTACTGTACCCAGTGCTTTTACTCGGGTAACGGGCGCAGCACATTGGCAAACCTTATTGCAGGCGCGCGCGATTGAAAATCAAGTATATATTGTTGCCGCAGGGCAAGAAGGTGTGCATTTAAATGGCCGGGAAACTTGGGGCCACAGTATGATCATTAGTCCATGGGGCGAAATACTGGCTCAGCTTGATACCTCAAAAGGTATTATTTGTGCTGATTACCAAGAACAAGAATTAGACAAGGTACGTAAAGCTATGCCTGTTGCCACTCATAATCGTTTTAAAAATAAGTTGATGTCGTATGAATAATGTTGAGATAGAGCTTTTAGCCAATAGTGAAATTGATCAAAGTATGCTGATGGATACCTTGGATAACATTTTCCAACGTAAAGTCGATTTAGCGGATTTATATTTTCAATCCAGTAGCCATGAATCATGGATGTTAGAAGACGGTATAGTCAAAGAAGGCTCTTATAACATCGAACGTGGTGTCGGTGTACGCGCTATATCAGGTGAAAAAACCGGCTTTGCCTACTCGGATGATATTTCGCCAAGCGCATTAAAAAAAGCGGCTGATGCGGCGAAAGGCATCGCTAATGCTGAAAAATCTGCGCGAGTGCAAGTTTTTGATGGCAAAAAAATGCAGCAAAACCCCGCTCAATATCAGGCGACAGATCCACTGGCTAGTTTGCCCCAAGAGCAAAAAATAACCTTATTACACGAAGTAGAGGCTCATGCCCGTAGTGTTGATAAACGGGTTAAGCAAGTAATTGTTAACTTGTCAGGTATTTATGAAAAAATATTGGTGGCGGCCAGTGATGGCACTTATGCCACCGATATACGACCATTAGTACGGCTTAATTGTTCGGTGTTAGTTGAAGAAAACGGTAAGCGAGAGCGCGCTAGTTCTGGTGGTGGTGCGCGTACAGATTATAGTTATTTCTTTGAGTTAGAGCATAATAAACCACGTTATTTAGCCTATGCAGAAGAAGCTGTTCGCCAAGCGTTAGTTAACTTAGTCGCGATTGATTCACCGGCAGGATTATTACCGGTAGTGCTGGGCGCCGGATGGCCAGGGGTATTACTACATGAAGCGGTTGGTCATGGTTTAGAAGGTGACTTTAACCGTAAAGGCTCTTCAGCATTTTCGGGAAAAATTGGCCAAAAAGTTACCTCTGATTTATGTACTATTGTTGATGATGGCACGATGGCAAATCGTCGTGGTTCGATCAGTATTGATGACGAAGGTACGCCAGGGCAGTACAACGTGTTGATTGAAAAAGGTGTACTCAAAGGTTATATGCAAGACAAACACAATGCCGGTTTAATGGGCGTAAAGCCCACAGGTAACGGCCGACGTGAATCCTATGCAGACTTACCTATGCCGCGCATGACCAACACTTATATGTTGGCAGGTGAACATAAGCCTGAAGATATTATTAAATCTGTTAAAAAAGGTATTTACGCACCCAATTTTGCCGGTGGGCAGGTTGATATTACTTCGGGTAAATTTGTTTTCACTAGTTCAGAAGCGTATTTAATTGAAAATGGCGAAATTACTTCACCCATAAAAGGCGCGACTCTCATTGGTAGTGGCCCTGAGGCTATGAAGAACGTGAGCATGGTGGGTAATGACTTGAAACTAGATGCTGGTGTAGGTGTTTGTGGTAAAAACGGTCAAAGCTTGCCAGTTGGTGTCGGTCAACCAACCTTGAAGATTGATCAAATGACGGTGGGTGGTACGCAATAACGCCGGTCTACAGTGCTACTTTAACGACTCATAAAAAAAGCCCTTTTGGGCTTTTTTTGTTTTAAGTGATTATAAAAATTAAGAATCTTTTAGGCGAATGCCTTTCGCTTCAATGGTAATTTTACCGTTTTTCATTAAATTACCTACGGTGGCCTTAAAAGTTTTTTTACTGACTCCTAAAATACGCTTGATCAATTCTGGGTCACTTTTATCATGTAATGGACTAAAACCGTCGTGCTCGGCAATATGAGCTAATAATACTTCACTAAAGTCTTTAACTTTACCTTCGCCTGGGCGGGTCAATGATAAATCAATACGACCATCTTCACGTACTTGCTTGATATAGCCAGTTATTTTTTTACCCGTACGTAGCGGCTTAAATATTTCATTATCGTAAAGTAAACCCCAATGCAGATCATTAATAATCGCTTTAAAACCCAAGTCAGTTTTTGTGGCAATGGTTAATGTCACTTTATCCCACTTTTGATATTCGGCTGGCCAAATATCAATAAACTTATCTAATTTACTTGAGGCAACTAAACGGTCAGTTTTTAGATCGAGAAAGATCCTAACAAGATAATACTTGCCCGCTTCCATAGGGGTATGTTGTTGGTTATAAGGTACCAGTAAATCTTTAGGTAAGCCCCAATCTAGAAAGGCACCCATTTTATTCACTTGGCTAACTTTTAACGAGACAAATTCATCAACTTCCGCTAATGGCTTTTCCGTTGTTGCTACGATTCTATCTGCAGTATCTGCATAGATAAAAACCTTAACTTCACTACCCACTTGGCAATTTTCAGGCACAAAGCGATTAGGTAATAAGAGTTCACCTAATTCATTTGCATTTAAATATGCGCCATTGTCAGTAATTGCTACTACAGGAAGAGTGTTGTATTTGCCGATGCTTGCCATGTGAATTCTTGAGGTCAGTTAACTTGCGGCTATAATAACCGATCTGGCGGCAAGTTAACTATAACTTTCAATGCTAGGACTAATTTTTATTTAACTGTGCTGCTTTTGATTGCATATTTAGTTTGGTTTGAATGTATTCGCTATGTCGTAAATGCAATAAATCAGCAATCTTACGAATAATATGCTCCTCAATGCTAGCGAGTTCGCCATCGGCATAAGCGACCTGCCATAAAAGCTCCAACATTCTCACCCGTTGTTCAGTGCTGTAATTTTCGTTGATTTTAGAGGTGAATTGATAAAAATCGGTGGCGTGTTCACAAAGTAAGAGCGACTGCTTGATGATCTCAGTGACTTCATCGCTAGTTAAATGAAATTGACTGGCAATAATATCCTTGAGTTTTTGTTGTTCAGCGTTATCAAGCTGACCATCGGCAAGCATGACTTCACATAATAAGACACTACCGGCAATTTCTAAGCTTAACTCATCTGCTTGCTGATTATTTTCTTCGCCTAATAATTGGAAAAAGGCACTAATTTTTGACAACATAAATTACTCTCTTTTTAGATGATGAATACTAATGTACTTACTTTTAGGGACAAGTGCTTAATTAACTTATGTTAATAAAATATTGTAACCTTGAGTATCCTAGCTTAACTCAAGTGCCTTGGTTGCTGTTAATTAAGCCACCAACAAGGACTGTGGTAGTATTAATGCTCAGTTTTTTTGTTGTTAGTGAACTTTTGTACTCTTTTGTATTAATTAACTAATTTGACTAAAAATTTTTATAAAAGTTTACTTAATAGTGAAAAAAACCAACATATTATTAAAGTTACTATTAATTTAAGGCCTTATTTGTTTATTTATAATAAAAAATATTTTAACCTTTTGTTATATATGGTTATTTTATTATAATTTGGACTGTTTTGAAAAGCGGCGCGGAAGTTGTAACAAGCATTTACAACTTTGTTAGTTTTGTAGCCAGTAATTTCTGTATCCTACTGGCAACTAAATTAAAAATTACAACTATTTAGACTTTACGAGGACGAAATCGTGACACGGAAAAAACAAATAATTATACCTATTGTCATTTTAATCGCTGGTTTTTTGATTTTCTTTTTATTTTCAAGTATGAAAAAACCACCGGAAGAAAAAGCTGTTGTTGATAATACCCCTATCGTTGCTGTGGAAGCGATTTCACTTGCACCCATGACCTTACTCGTAGATTCATACGGTGTGGTTAAACCAAAATATGAAACTGAATTAGTCGCTCAAGTTAGTGGAGAGGTTGTTGAATTATCAGAAAAATTTGTTCGTGGTGGTTTTGTTCAGCAAGGTCAACTATTGGCCCGTATAGATCCCAGCGATTATCAAGCCGCACTCATTGAAGCCCAAGCAACCATGGCATCAGCACAGGCATCCTTAGAACAGGAACGTGCACAAGGGCAAGTTGCTGAGCAAGAATGGCAACGTATTACTGATGCAGCGCCTACGGCGTTGAGTTTACGTAAACCACAATTAGCCCAAGAAGTAGCACGGGTAAAATCCGCACAAGCGTTTATTCTGCGCGCTAAACGTAATTTAGAACGCACCGAAATTAGAGCACCGTATGATGCGATGATCGACAGCCGTAATGTCGGCTTAGGTTCGTTTGTTGGTACCGGCAGTATGATAGGTAAATTACTCGGTATTGCCATTGCTGAGGTACGTTTACCCGTTGCCGATAATCAATTAGAGTTTTTAATTGCACAAGGTAAAGACGCTAGTGTTAATTTAACTGGCATATTTGCTGGCCGTGAGACCTTGTGGGCAGCGAAAATTGTTCGTAGTGAAGGTGTTATTGATAGCAAAAGTCGCATGAGTTATTTAGTAGCTGAAATTTTTGACCCTTATGCTTTACGAGATAACAATCAAAAAACGCCTTTACGCTTTGGTGCTTATGTTAAGGCAAAAATTTTAGGGGAAGCTATAGCACAAGCGGCCAGTGTGCCGCGTTATTTAGTTGAAAATAGTCGCGTTGCGCTGTTGGACAGTGAGTCTAGATTACATTACTCAGCAGTAAAAATTGTTCGCCAAGATGGTCAAAATGTCATTATTTCAGGTGGTTTAGCTGATGGTGACCAACTAATTGTCTCAGCGCTTGACTACCCAGTTGATGGGATGAAACTGGCGTTAATTACTGATCAAGCTGACAAGCTTAATGAGCAGCCAGAAGATGCTATTGCAAGTGAGTCGCAAGTTGCATTAAATGACAGTGATTCAGGGGAATAGTCATGAGCACTCTTAAGCCTAAAGAATCTGCTGAAATTGACCACAGTATTGACACACATAGCGGCATTATAGCTTGGTTTGCGCGTAACAGTGTCGCCGCCAACTTATTGATGATTTTTATTTTAGTGGGTGGTTTACTCACCATTCAAACCATCAACAAACAAATGTTTCCGCAAGTTAAGATCAATTGGATTTCCTACACGGCGCCATACCCTGGTGCCGCACCACAAGAAGTCGAAGAAGGTATAACTATTAAAATCGAAGAGGCATTGGATACGGTTCAAGGCCTTAAGCGTGTTATTACTTATTCAAATCGTAACTTCTCTAACGGTTGGTTTGAAGTTGAGTTAGATTATGATCCCCAAGTCGTGCTAGAAGAAGTTAAATCAGCAATAGACTCAATCTCTAGCTTCCCTGATGGCATGGAGCGAATAAAAGTCGAGCGGGAAAAATTTCGCCAAGAAGTGATGTACTTGAGTTTATATGGCGATCTAACCAACGGCGAATTAAAAGAGCTTGGCCGTAAAGTTCATAATGAAATTCAGCAACTACCTGCAGTTAATATCTCTGATTTATTTAGTGGTTTAGATTATGAAATATCTATTGAAGTCAGCAAAGATAAGTTGCGAGAGTACGGCTTAAGTTTTAATGACATCGCCAATGCGGTGCGCAGTTATTCTCGTAATATGTCGGCGGGACAAATCCGTGCAGAAAATGGCTATATTAACTTACGGGTAGAAAATCAAGCTTATCGAGGCTATGAGTTCGAACAAATTCCGGTGGTAACCTTAGCCGATGGCACGCGTATTTTGTTAGGCGAAATTGCCACTATTATTGATGGCTTTGAAGAAGGTCTACAATATTCTAAGTTCAACGGTGAAAACTCAGTCACCTTATTTATCGGTGCCGCTGATAACCAAAGCATCACAGATATTGCCAATGTGGTGAAAAAATACGTTGAAGAAAAATCAGCAATATTACCCGCAGGGGTCAAGTTAGAAACTTGGGTTGACATGACCTACTACCTTGAAGGTCGCTTAAACATGATGGTAGACAACATGCAAAGTGGTGCTGTGTTGGTATTTTTAATGTTGGCGTTATTTTTACGTGTGCGCTTGGCTTTTTGGGTCATGATGGGCTTACCAGTTTGTTTTCTCGGTACTTTATTCGTCATGCCACTTGAGTTTGTTAATGTCACCATCAACGTTATTAGCTTGTTCGCCTTCATTTTAGTACTCGGCATTGTGGTTGATGACGCGATTGTTATGGGGGAGAGTGCCCATGAAGAAATTGAAGAGCATGGCCATAGTACCGACAATGTTATTCGTGGTGTCAAGCGTGTTGCCATGCCGGCCACCTTTGGTGTTTTAACAACGATTGCGGTATTTTTGCCCTTTCTTTTTGGCGAAGGGCCGTCTTCAGCGTTTGGTAAAGCTATTGGCTCTGTGGTTATTTTGTGCTTAATTTTTTCTTTGATTGAATCTAAACTTATTTTGCCTGCGCACTTAGTTAAAATGAAAATGAAAGCATTTAACCCTAAAAATCCGATTGATAGATTACGCGCCTGGATTGATAGCAAGTTAAAAAGCTTTATTGAGCATGTTTATCGCCCAGCTTTAGCTATATTTATTCAATATCGTTATGGGGTATTAATGTTTTTTATTAGCTTAATGCTCATCAGTGGTGGTTTGTTTAGTGGTGGTTTTGTTCGTTTTGTGGGCCAGCCTAAAATTCCACATGATTTTCCGCGTGTTACTGTCGAAATGAATGTTGATGCTTCTGAACAAGCGACCTTAGATACCTTGCTAAACATTCAAGGGATTATTAACCGTATTGATCAAGAAATTACCGAGCAATATGGTAATTCAATGATCTCTGATATGCAGGTCGATTTGCGCAGCAGAACCAGTGGCCAGTTAATGGTGAAGTTAGTGATGCCTGAATTACGGCCGATGGATACCTTTGAGTTGGCTGATTTATGGCGTAAAGCTATTCCAAATTATCCCGGCGTTAAATCATTCACTATAGGTGACAACTTATTTGGTGGCGGCCGAGATGATGGTGATATTGCTTTTAGATTAGAAAGTCAAAATGATGCAGAATTATTAGCAGCAGCAAAAGAATTAAAAACTAAGCTTAACTCGCTTAAAGGCATTGGTGATGTCAATGACAGCCGTCAAACTAGCGCTAAAGAGGTGCAATTTGAATTAAAACCGTTAGCGTACAGCTTGAGTTTAACCTTAGCAGACATTGCCTCACAAGTGAGTTATAGCTTTTATGGTTTAGAAGCGCAGCGCATTTTACGTGACAGTGAAGAAGTGAAAGTTATGGTGCGATACCCACTTGAGCAACGCAGCTCTGTGGGTCATGTTGATGATGTAATGATACAAGCGCCCAATGGTGCGGAATTACCCTTATCTGAACTGGCGATTATTACCTTACAAGATGGTGTGACACGTATCCGCCGTGAAAATGGTAATCGTACCGTCAACGTTTGGGCCAGTGTTGATGCAGATCAGGTCGAACCGTTTAAAGTGGCTAATGATATTCAAGATAATTTCATGCCAGAATTATTAAGAAAATATCCACAAGTTAACAGTGAAGTCACCGGCAGTATTCAAGAAGAAATGGATAGTGCTGATGATCAATTACGCGATTTTGTCATCTCAGCAATGATTATATTTTCATTGCTAGCGATACCGTTAAAATCATATTCACAGGCGCTGATGATTATGGTGGTTATTCCCTTTGGTATTATTGGTGCGGTTATTGGCCACTTTATTTTAGGGATGGACTTAAGTGCTTTATCTGTGATGGGAATGCTAGCGGCTGCCGGGGTGGTGGTGAATGACTCGCTAGTTATGGTTGATTATGTTAATAATGCTAGAAAACGTGGCGAACGCTTAAAAGATGCGGTAATGCATGCGGGTAGTAAACGCTTTAGAGCCATCATGTTAACGTCAATTACTACCTTTATTGGTTTAGTACCGATTATCTTCTTTGAAGTGAGTGCACAAGCACAAATTGTGATTCCAATGGCGGTTTCATTAGCTTTTGGCGTGTTATTTGCCACTATAGTAACGCTAGTACTTATCCCTTGCCTCTACCTTATTGTTGAAGATATTAAAGCATTATTTAAGCGCAATAAAAAAGTGCCTTTAGCTCAGGAACCAGTGTTAGATAGTAGTATAAGCAGTGAAAGCTTGTAGGGATAATGTTTTAATCGTTAATCGTTAATCGTTAATCGTTAAAACTTAAAACTAAAGAAGCCATCACAATGTGATGGCTTCTTATTAAGTTAAGCTATTTAATCTATCAGGTTGACGTGATTAAGTATTACTTTACGCCAAGCTCTTTTAATCTTTCTAATAAGTAACTCGCATGAGTGTGCTTTTCTGACAAGACCACTTCATTACGCGGATGTAAAAATAGTGGTAAAGAAATGCGTGATTTAGCAGCATTTTTCCCTGTTGGATTAATCACTCTATGACTGGTTGATGGGAAATAGCCTTGCGATGCCTCCTGCAGCATATCACCGATGTTAACAATTAAATGACCAAAATCAGCTGGCACATCTAGCCATTCACCATCTTGTGCTTTTACTTGTAAACCAGGTTCGTTGGCTGCGGGTAAAATAGTGAGTAGGTTGATATCTTCGTGTGCTGCTGCACGGATAGCACCGGGTTCTTCTGTACCGTTTAATGGCGGATAATGTAGAATACGTAACAAGGTATTTGGCGTATCTTTGATCATATGCGACAGCGGCTCAGAATAGTGTTTAGTGACCTCTGGTGGGCTATGTTTCTCTACCCAATCAAGTAACTCACTCGCTAGATCTGAAGCCATTTTATAATAATTAAGAATATCAGCTTTCAGTTGTGCTGGAATGCGTCCCCAAGGGTAGACATGATAATATTCTTTAATATCTTTTTTGTTATGACCTTTGGCGGTTTCTGATATTTCAGGGGCAAAATAACCGTCTTGCTTTTCAGGATCAAAGGCAAACCCTTGTTTTTCTTCTTGTGAGAAAAACACATACCAATCTTGATATATTTTATCGACTAAAGCTTGTTGAATTGGATGGTTAGTTAACACACCAAAACCTGTGTTTCGTAAACTTTCAACAAATTTTTCTGCGGCATCACTTGCCTGATAATCAATAACTTGTACTTGCATAATATTTCCCTAATGCTTAATCTTTATCTTAGGTATTATACCTATTGAAATAATTTTCGCTAACTGATCCATGTATGAGTACAAGAAGTGTTATCTATTCTAGTTAAAGATACTCTAGCTAGAATAGATAAGTTAAAGGAAAAGCGGCAATTGACTCTCCGTGGTGATAAAGCCAATAATAAAGTTTATTTTACTTTAGGTTAAATAACTCGCTGTCTATTGAGTTTGTACCGTATTTACTTAACACAGGGATATTTTAGTGTTCATAACCATCTCATCATCTATTATTATTTGTTATTCATTAATTTTGTAAATAAAAGAGAAGTAAAATGATAAAAAACCTGGCTCTGATAGTTTCCTCAGTGGTATTTTTTTCAGCATGTAGTAGCAATAATAGTGCTTGTGAAGATGTAACCTTAGCCGCAGAGCAAGTGCAGCAATGTCAGTCATTGCATAAACAAATTATTAACACTAAAAGTAAACCTTTGATACGCACAGAATTGGAACGCAGATACCAACAAGATTGTATTGATATTCGCTACTATCGAGACGACAAACAAGTTGGAGTTTGTGGCAATAAAGCAGAAGTTGTTGAGTCTCAAAAAATTAGTCAGTAAAAGCAAAGTTTTAGCTATATGTATGGCCTATTTTTTGTTAGTTTAAAGTGTATTTAAAAAATTTGGGGAAATATAACGGGCCCCATAATAAAAATTTAACTGTGCAGTATGGTGTAAAAGTTGACGAATTCATTAGATTTATTAAATCCATTGGCCAATTCAAATGAAGGTTCGGCAAAAGAATCTCTTACATTACTGAACGAGTATCAAAAGCTTCAAGACCGTTACACCACCTTATTGACACTAAACCAATTATCAATTGATTGTGTTGACCTTAGTGAATTTTTTAAACAAGTTCATCACGCGATTGCTACTGTGATGAGCGCCAATAATTTTTACATCGTGCTATATGAACAAACATTATCCACCTTAGAGATTGTTTATCATATTGATGAAAAAGACAAAATGGATCTGGGTGTTTATCCCATGAATGACTTTAAAGGTTCAATGACAAATTATGTTATTGAACATGGAAAAGCTTTATTGGCGACACCAGAAGTTATTGCACAACTAGCGCAAGAGAAAAAAATTAAGTCTATCGGAGCCACTGGCATCGATTGGCTTGGTGTACCTTTGGTACATGATGGTTTTGTCATCGGGCTTATGGCCGTGCAAAGTTACTCCGCAGCAACGCGCTATCAAGAGTATGAACGAGATTTACTGGAATTTGCCGCTCAACATATTGTTACCGCATTAACGCGCTTACAGGATCGAGAGCGATTACAAGCCGCGGTTGATGCACGTACACAAGAATTAATGGCACAAATTCGCAATCGAGAAAAAGCGGAGTTACTGCAAGAGTCGTTATACCGAATTTCAGAACTCACCAATGATCCCGACTTAGATATTGATATTTTTTACGACATGGTGCACAACATTGTTGGACAGTTAATCAATGCAGAAAATTTTTATATTGCTAATTATAATCAGGCAGATGATGAACTATTTTTTGCTTATTTCCTCGACCAAGGGTCTAATAACACCGACCAAGATTATCAACCAAGAAAACTGTCAAACCACTTTACTGAATTAGTCTTACGAAGCGGCGAAACTGTGTTGCTAGATCAGCAAGCTATGTTAGCGTTACATCAACAGGGTAAAACCATTAAGCCGGATGTTAATGTTGTATCATGGCTTGGCGTGCCATTAGTTCACTCAGGTGAAATGCTCGGTGCAATGGTTTTACAAAGTTACCAGCAAGCAATATGCTTTACTGAACAAGATGCTGAGTTATTGCGATTTGTTTCACGGCATGTGGCCTCAGCGATGAATCGTCGTAAAATTACTGAAAATGAGCGCAAAGCGCATGAACTGTTAGAGCACCAAGTAAAACTACGCACTGCCGATTTAGAAGACGAAATTAAACAGCGTAAAGCAGCCGAAAAACAACTGCAGCATGCTGCCTCACACGATATTCTCACCGGTTTACCTAATCGAGCCGTATTTATTGAGCTATTAAATAAGGCTATTGCCGGTAATAAACGGCGACCAGAATTTAAATTTGCTGTGTTTTTCCTAGATTTAGACCGCTTTAAAATGGTCAACGACAATTTAGGTCATCACGCCGGCGACCTTTTATTGAAAGAAATTGCTCGAGCGTTAATTGACGTGGTCAGAGGCAATGACACTGTTGCGCGCTTAGGTGGTGATGAATTTGTTATTTTAATAGAAAATATAGAGAGCGCTGCTAGAACATATGAAATTGCCGATCGAATAACAGCTTTGTTATCTTCACCATTTACCATTGAAAATCAGACCATATTTATAGGCACCAGCATAGGGGTGTTATTTAATGACGAACGCTATACCAGCGCTGATGCTATGCTCAGAGATGCCGATATAGCCATGTACCACGCAAAAAATAACGGTAAAGGGCGCTTTGAGGTCTTTGACTCAAGTATGCATACAAAAATGCAAAACGCCTTGTCACTGGAAGCTGATATTCGAGAGGGCATTGATAATCAAGAATTTATACCTTATTTTCAACCTATAGTACAACTTGTTGACGGCGAGATCGTTGGCTTTGAGGCTTTGGCGCGCTGGCAGAATGATAAGCGTGGCTTTGTGTTACCGGATGACTTTATAGCACTAGCAGAAGAAACCAATTTAGTCATGGCGATTGATTTACAAATCCTAGAAAAATCATGCCAACAACTCAAATTGTGGCAGCAGAGTTCAGGCTCAGATCAACTTTATGTCAGTTGTAACTTATATTGTAATCATTTTTTCAGTTTACATTTACCACAAGATATTCAAGCTATTATCGATAAAACCGGTGTGCAGCCGCATCAAATTCGTGTCGAATTGACCGAGCGAGCTTTGTTAGAAAATAGTGATATTGTACTCAACAATATGCGGTTATTGAATGAAATGGGTGTCAAGATATTGCTTGACGATTTTGGCACCGGCTATTCGAGTTTAAGCTATTTACATCGTTTTCCAATGGATGTGATCAAAATTGATCGTTCTTTTATTAATAGTGAGCACGAAAGAAGTAACCATCAAGCGATCATTAAAACCATTATTGATTTAGCCGCCAATTTAAATATGGAGACCGTGGGTGAAGGTATTGAACATGAATCAGATGCGCAATTATTAAGAGCAATGGGCTGTGTTTATGGCCAAGGTTATTACTATTGTAAACCGTTACCAGCCGAAGAAATAGCTAGCCTTTTGTGCAGTGAAAGCTAAACCTTAGCATTTAGTACTGGAAGAAAAATGCGGTAAAAATCCACTAATAATTAGCTTATGTGTGGATTTTTTAGATCTAACCTTAGCCATGATAGTGACTTTATCATCATAAGGGGCATTTTTGATGTGCGTTTAAATGAACTAAAATTTGAATGTGATGGAGTTTTTTAGCTGTTTGCGGTAATTTATGCTGTAAATAAAGTGATTAACCATAAAATTGACTGAAAATGATAAGTAACAAACCTAAAACCTTAGACCGTATCGATTTAACTATTTTAGATGCTTTACAAAAAAATGGTCGAATTTCAAATAGTACACTGGCACAACGGGTCAATTTAAGTGCTAGCCCGTGCTTAGAACGTGTAAAACGTCTTGAACAAGAAGGCTATATCGAGCGCTACGGTGCTTTTTTAAATGCCAGTAAGTTAAGGTATGGCATGACCGCTTTTATTCAAGTGACCCTTGATCGTACCACGGCGGATATATTTAATAAATTTCGTGCACAGGTTATTGAAATTAAAGAAGTAGCTGAATGTCACATGGTGGTTGGTGGCTTTGATTACTTATTAAAATTACGTTTTGAAAATATGGAAGCCTATCGGATACTTTTAGGTAATATTGTTGATTTGCCAGGAGTCTCTCAAACCCATACTTATGTGGTTATGGAGCATGTAAAGCGCTACTCGGGCGTACCTATTTTCGACTAACAAGCACAAGCGTGCAAAGTTATATTAACACTGCTTGGTTTAGCCAGCGTTTGCTTTTGCAATGTGGAACTAGTTTTCTGACATGACAGTCGATATAGTGTCTTGAGATGTTTTAGCCAATTTTAGTAAGGTATATTGCTAAATAGGCCAAAATGTAATTATAAAATAATAAAACCAAATGACTGCATTAATTGCCCAATTAGCAAGTAATTTAAGTGTCCAATTGGTAGAGGTTAATGAAATACCATGAATATATGCCCATCAAAGATAATCAAAAAATCAAGCCTAGTTGCCCTGGCTATCGTCGCTTTATTTGCCTGTAATAAGCCAACTTCTACACCCTTGCAAATTAACCTAAAAGACTTATCTAGTGAGGTTAATGCTGACAATATCAAAGCCCATATAGAATTTCTGGCTGATGACACCTTACAGGGTAGGGATACCGGTAGTAGTGGCTACCAAATTGCGGCCAACTATGTGAAATCTTATTTTAAGCAGCTGGGGTTAACTCCACAAGGGAGCAATATCACCAATGAGTCTCTTGGTTTTGAACAGCAAGTCCGATTTCGTAAAAGTTATCTTATTGACGGCTCTGCCCAAGCAACTATTCATGGCTTAGCGGGCGATATTGAACTGGATTTTTTGACCGATTTTTTAATGTCGGGTTCAAGCTTACAAAATGAAACGGCGATTACCGCCCCAACCGTGTTTGTTGGCTACGGGGTTATATCTGCAGAGTTTGGTTATAACGATTATGAAAACATTGATGTTAATGGCAAAATTGTTGTTGCTTTAACTGGCCGACCTGATGATTTACCCTCTGAAGAAGGTGCACATATTGGCTCAAATGCCGAGAAGAGTCGACATGCTGCAGAACATGGTGCTATTGGTTTTATTACGATACACAGTCCCAAACGTGAAAAAGTGCGCAGTTTTGAAAAGTCAGCGCAATATGCAAAAGCGCCGAGTGTTAGCTGGCTTACTCAAGATAATATGCCGTTTGGTAAACAAGAAAAAATTATAACGGGAGCCTATATAGCCCCAGAGGCAGCCGAGGCGTTATTTGTAGGTGCAGCAAGCACATTAGCGGATATTTATGCTGCCGACACTAATGATATGGCCATTAAAGGTTTTGCCTTGCCGTATCAAGTTACCTTGAAAAACCGCTCACGTCATGAACAGATCACTAGCCCTAATATTATCGCCGCAGTTACAGGTAGCGATGAAAAATTAAAAAACGAATATGTTGTCTTTAGTGCCCACCTTGACCACATCGGCATAAGTGCTGATAGTGACAATGAAGACACTATCAATAATGGCGCCTTAGATAATGCTTCAGGTGTGGCCATTTTACTTGAAACCGCACGTTTATTAGCACAAATGCCCATCAAGCCAAAACGTTCAGTGCTGTTTGTTGTGGTGACCGGCGAAGAAAAAGGTTTGCTAGGTTCGAGTTATTTTGCCAATAATCCCACCATACCTGTGTCGCAATTAGTCGCCAATGTGAATTTGGATATGCCGTTAATTTTATATCCCTTTGCTGATGTTATCGCTTTTGGCTCTACTCATTCAACGATGGGGAAAATTGTCGCGACAGCAGCACAGAAAATCGATATAGAACTGAGTGAAGACCCAATGCCAGAACAGGCACTTTTTACCCGTAGTGATCATTACAGCTTTGTTAAGGTTGGTATTCCATCGGTCTTTTTAATGACAGGTTTTAAATCAACAGATGCAAGTATTGATGGTGGTGCAGTATTTGGTGATTTCTTGAAAAATCATTACCATCAACACAGTGACGAAATCAGCTTACCCATAAATTACCAAGCGGCGGCTAACTTTGCATTGGTTAATATGATGATAGGTTTGGAAATAGCTAACCAAGTGGCGCGACCACAGTGGCATAGTGGTGATTTTTTCGGCTCAACATTTGGGCAATAAATAAACTGACAAGGTTTTAATTAGGGTGATTAACTTCAGTCGTGAAGCGCTTAAATAAGGAAATTATGAATTAATGAATGCTCTTGAATATGCCCAGCAAGCCAATGGTTCTTTTGCCTTACCCGACGCGTGTTTTAAAATAAAAGCCTTAATGGAAGATGACAGTTCTACGCTAGAAGATTTCGCCAATGTTATCAGTGTGGATCCCTCGATGACATCGCGTTTATTACAAATGTCTAATAGTGCAATTTACAGCTTCCCGGGTGAGATCAGTACCATTTCACGTGCCATTACTATTATTGGTACGCAAGCCATCTACAACCTGATGTTAGTCGACGTAGCCGCGACAGCCTTTAAGCACTTTTCAAATCAATCAATCGATTTAAAGCGCTTTTGGCGTCTCAGCGTATTTTGTGGTTTAGTGACAAAAAACTTAGCCATTACTGCTGGAATTCGAGACATAGAACGGCTATTTGTTGCGGGCTTATTACAAAATTTTGGCGAGCTTATTGTGGCCAAAATTTCGCCCGCGTTAGCAAAGCAATGTGAAGCTTATAATGCTGATGTATTACCATGGCAATTACAGCAACAGGTATTGGGTTTTAGTTACGCTGAAGTCTCTGCTGAGTTACTTAAAATTTGGCAGTTACCAGAAAAAATAATTTTACCTATTCGCCACCATCATAATGCCCATGATATTCAACTCAATAAAGATGTCCACGTGTTGTATTTAGCCTCAAGATTGGCATTAGTCGCGTGTCATCCTGAGATTTTTAGTTACGATGACAGTATTGATGCAACACTATGTCAGGCCTTAAAGATATCAACAGATGATTTAGAAATGGCGGCAAATTTTGCGACAATAGAAACAGATAATATCTTCAATATTATGAACGCAAAGTTTTATGGTTAATGCGGCTTAACAAGTGCAACAAATATTATACAGGCTACTCGATAAATGCTGCGGTTAAAAACAAGACTTTAATAAAGAAGCCTGCTAGCATCGATCAGTTAATAAAAGTTACCTCAATAAAAACGGGCGCTGTGAAGTAAAAAATTATAATTATTAGCCCTAAAAAAATACAACGAAGGATACTTATGAGTACAGAAAGAGAGCATTTCAGTTCCCGCTTAGGGTTCATTTTAGCCGCTGCGGGTTCTGCAGTTGGTATTGGTAATTTGGTTGGCTTTCCAGTGAATGCGGCCAAAAACGGTGGTGGTGCATTTTTATTAATGTACGCTGTTTTTGTTTTACTTATATGCTTACCTGTGATGGTTGCTGAAATGGCAGTTGGCCGCAAAACCGCGAAAGAACCGGTGGGAGCTTACAAAGCGTTGAGTGGCGGTAGTAAATCTTGGGGGGCGGCAGGTTTTCTTGGCGTGTTAACGCCCTTTATGATTGCTGTATTTTATATGGTGATAACGGTATGGATTTTTGGCTATCTTGTGCTAACACTAAGCGGTAATTTAGATTATTTAGCCAGTAATAACGGCTTTAGTGAGTTTGTTAATAGCCCCTACTTATTTTTGGGTATGATTGTCGTGGCAGCCATTATTAACTTTATTCTTGTGGCGGGTGTTAAAGATGGCATTGAGCGCGCCTCAAAAATATTGATGCCAACCTTGTTTATTATGCTACTGATTATGGTGGGTTATGTCCTAACACTAGAGAATGCGCTTTTAGGTGTTGAGTTCTTTTTAATTCCGGATGTTGCTAAAATTACCCCATCGGTAATTAATGGCGCTTTATCACAAGCATTTTTCTCCTTGTCTTTAGGTATGGGGATATTGATCACTTATGGCTCTTATATTGACCGTAAAACGGATATTGTTGGCTCCGCAAAACTTGTTGCTCTGACCGATACTGCAGTAGCATTCATCGCTGGCTTAATGATTTTACCCGCGGTATTTTCATTTAATCCCAACGTTAATCCAGCTGAATTAAGTGATAGTTCAGTGTCATTAATTTTTACCTTTTTACCTAAAATATTTTTAGCCTTACAAAGCTCAATCGGTTACATCGGCGCGAGTGCTGTTGCGGCATTTTTCTTCACTTTAGTATTCTTTGCCGCCATCACCTCACTAGTGTCAATTTTAGAAGTACCGGTTTCCTATCTAGTGACAGAGAAAAAACACAGTCGTAAGAAAGCATTGTCAATATTATTGATGAGTGCTGGGCTACTCACTATTTTTGCTACCTTGTCGTTTGGTATGGTGTCATTCTTTACCGAGTTTACCTCATATGCCGGCGGCGTTCGGTCATTTTTTGATGTGGTATATGATGTTTTCTACGAGACTATTTTACCCTTGAATGGCTTTTTATTATGTGTATTTGTTAGCTATCGTTGGAAGAAACTTAATTTATCTGAAGAGCTAGCGATAGGTAATGCAAACTATATAGGCTCTTGGGCCGAAAAGTATATTAACTTCTCCTTAGGTACTTTTATCCCTGTTATTGTTTTTGCTATCTTTATTAATACCGTGCTGCAAAAATTCTTTGGCTATAGCATCTTTGGCTTTTAACCATTTGGTAAGCAAGCATAATTTAAGACGAATAAAACACGTTAAATAAGACTTAATGCCGGATAATTTGTTATTATCCGGCCTTATTTTTTCTAGCTAGAGCTGCTTATAATGATTGAATTTATCTCCGTATCTGATTTTAGTGAAAGCCAGCGATTATTTCATGGCCGTGGCCATGCATACCCCGCATTGTCACATGTCAATGTTGATTGGTTTGAACCCGTAATTCTGATCAGTTTATATCAAGAAGTTGAAGCTAATTGGCTAGCAGAACAAGTAACGGCCTTACAGACTTTGACCGATAAGTGTCAATCAATTCAAGTGCAATACCGCTGTCGTAAATTTGCTCCATGTGAGTTGCTCTGGGGGCAGGAAGTCACGCACTTGTGTGCTCTAGAGTATGGTTTGAAATACTATATTAGTTTAGGTAAAGCGCAAAATTCGGGTTTGTTTTTGGATATGCGTAATGGCCGAGACTGGGTTCAAAAGCATAGTGAAAATAAGCAGGTATTAAATTTATTCTCTTATACTTGCGCTTTTTCTGTTGCGGCATTGGCTGGTAACGCCAGTAAAGTGGTGAACGTTGACATGAGTAAAAGCTCATTAACTAAAGGTCGAGAAAACCACAGATTAAACCAACAAGATCTCAGTAAAGTTATTTTTGAAGGTGTGGACATCTTTAAGTCTTATGGACGCCTGAAAAGGTATGGACCGTATCAGTTATTAGTGTGCGATCCGCCATCTTTTCAAAAAGGGAGTGTTGATATTGTCAGAGACTATAAGAAAATTATTCGTCGCTTGCCTGAGCTAATGTCAGACAATGGTGATGTATTGTTGTGCTTAAATTCTCCTGATCTTAATGTGGATTTTTTAATGGCTGAAGTTGTAAGAGAATGCCCTGAGTGCGTTTTTCAATATCAACTTAATACACCAGCAGTATTTAAAGAAGCGCATCAAGGTAAAGGGTTGAAATGTCTATATTTTATATATAAACCAAGCGAATAAATTTCAAATTTTTCTTGTCTAGTTTGCCTGTCTAGTTTAGGGGCAAGCAAACATTATTATCATTTATCTCAGATAGTGAACATTTGTCCACTTTACGTAGTCTTAATTTAGCACGACACGTGCGGCCAATAAAATCAAAAAGCTACCGGTAACCTTGTCTACCAGATGACTATTGGCTTTTAATTTTTCTAAAATAGGTCCGCGTGACATCATAAAAGCAATAATGACATACCACAGCATATCAATAATGCCGACAGTGGCGGTCATCACAGCTTTTTGCTGCCAACCTGCATTAGGATCAACAAACTGACTAAATAAAGCGAGAAAAAAAATCGCTAATTTAGGGTTCAAAAACGCAATCAAAAAACCATCTCGCCAACCATTAATGGTTGGATCTATTGTTTTACCTTGTTGGATAAACTGAATGTTTTGTTGTTTACTCATTAGCGCTTTAATACCCAAGTACAAAAGAAAAGCCGCACCAGCGTATTTTATGGCTGAAAACAACATGGGTGATTGCACAATAAGCAGGCCGATACCTGTTGCGGTTATTGCCGCATATAACGCCACACCTATGCCGTGACTGATGGCGGTGGCATAACCTTGGCCTGCACCACCATTTAAAGTGTTTTTAATCACTACGGCCAAGCTTGGGCCTGGTGAAAGGGCACCAAGAATACAAATAACCACTAGTGATAGCCATAAATGAAACTCCATAATTTAATGCGCCTTAGATTGGTCAAATTGGTTAAGTTGATTTGTGCGACTAATGTTGATTTTTAATGCGAAGAAAGCTGGCAAATTTTGGCACACCCCGTTGTGTTTTACCAATGTATTTATAGGTTATTATGCTGCCAATTTTAGGTGGTTGCTGGCGCTGCTGATCGGAAAAACCTGTGCCTATTTTAAAAGTGACACCTTCAGGAGTTTTTACTTTAACGGCGCCCAGTAAACCTTGGTATTTTCCTTTACCTAGCGTATGCGCAATGACTAGCGCTTCAGCGTCTTGATATATTTTTAGTTTTAATAGGCTCTTGCTACGGCCACTTTGATAATTTGCTGATGCTAGGTGCAGCATTAAGCCCTCGCCATTATGAGCAACAATGTCATCCAACAGATCATACAAGGCCATATTACTGGCGAGCTTTTTTTGCTTAATCATCGCTAGGTAAGGAGAGCTATTGCTGGCTATTAATTGCTTCATGGTCACAATACGCTGAGTAAAATTAGCGCTGTGGTTGGGCAGGTCGAAAAGCATTAATTTAAGTTTTTTCCAGCATTTTCCATCTGAATTTTTACGTCGAACACAGGCGCTGATTTGGGGGAATTGTCCTCGGCCGCTCCAAAGTTCACCTCCCATAGGTATTTTAGGCCAATGTTCAATAAACCAACTCGGTGGTGACAAGACATTGCCATTGCGGGTTAATAGTTGTTGTCCAGTCCAGTATCCGCGTACACCGTCTAACTTCTCGCTTACCCAGTAATCTTCAATAACCGCGCTCTGCTGATATTTACTAGCAAGCTGTAGCCGAGGCTTTTGTGGTTTTTTTATTTCTATGTTTGCTTGCTGAGCAAGTGCGCAGGGTAATACGAAGATTAACAGGTTAAAGCAGAAAATTTTTTGATATATATTTGCTTGAAACATCCTTGTTCCTTTTTAGTATCTGAGCCCAAATGATCAAACGAATATCTTGGGAAGTTTTAAAGAGAGTATAGAAGCATTTCAGCATTTAGGGCTATTCGTTTGCTTACTTACTTAAAAAATACTTAAACAATACATTAGGAAAACAATTATTTAAGGTCGAAATTTCTTCAATATTGACTACACTTTTGCATAAAATAGAATTTAATGGATGATAGTCGATGAAACGGATAATGTTTTCTAGCCTAATGTTGATGCTTTTATGCGCTTCATTTTCGGCGACAGCGGGGAAAAAACACTGCCAAGACTATCGTCAAAAACTCGATAATATTCAAGCGCAACAACGCCAAGCCAATACACATAAACGCAGTCATAGTTTGTCGAGCAAAGAAGCTAAAGCACGCGATAGATGGTGGCGCTGTGAAACCGGTAAACTTAAAGTTAAGTCCAAATCCAAATCCAAGCGAGAGAAGAAATCAAAGCAAAAGCTAGCTAGTAAGAAAGCGAAAAATAAAAGCCGTAGTCAATCCGCCGCCCTTAAGCTATACAAAAATAGTAAAGCTTTAGTGCCTTTTGCTAGCAATAACCCTCTAGTGATGCGTTCGAAGTATCAAGGTGAACAGTTGCAGGCTTGGCTGGTATTTTATCAACCAGCGAAAAAGTGTGCTCGACCAAAATCTATACAAGATTTTGCTAAATGTATTGAAGACAAGCGTAGCCAACAAACTGCATTTGAAAAAAGCTATTAAGCTTGTGTTTGTAGTATTCACTAATTGGTTGTCTTTTACACCACTTGGGTATCATGACTTTAAGGTGTTTTGAATTTAGTTATTTGATAACTAATGATAATTATTTTTGGAACGGCTTTTGCTCTTAACTTGTTAAGTAGGATTGTTAAATAGACTTGTTAAATAGACAAGTTAACAGTAAAGAGGGCGCAAAGTATGCAAAAAAATATAGGGTTAAAAACAAAGCGCATCGCAAGCATTATGCTAGGTTTTTTATGCTTATTGCTCGGTATGGTCTTTATCTTACTGCCTGGCCCTGCGGTGATTTTTATACCGCTGGGTTTAGCGATGTTGAGTTTGGAATACCCGTGGGCAAAAATAGGATTAAAAAAAAGCCAAGGCTACTTTCGTCAAGCGGCAGTAAAAACAGATCAAGGTTTGTCTTGGTTGGGGAGGAAATTACGTTGTTAATCGCTGCTGAGATGTGATTGTAACCGCTTACATAGTGCTTAATTTAAGCGCTAATGGTGGTGAGTCATTAGCGCTAATCTTAATGACTCACTTTTATTATATAGCGTTAACTTTGTTGGGCGATATACTGGGCTTTAGTATTATTATATTGCGTGACAATACTATCAATGGTCTCTTGGCAGTAGTCTCGCAAGCCACTTAGTAGCATAAACTTTTTACCGTGGCCGATGATTTTTTCTTGTGAAACTAAATCAAATGATAAACAGGCTTTACCGCGTTTGCCTTCTATCGCTAAAGTGGTTGAAGATAAACGCAAGGTGATATCTTGAAAATCAAGATTATCCAGTTTAATAGACATACTTTCATACATAACCATAGGGCGAGTTGGGTTGATCATCACCTTATTTTTTTGCATTAAGTCGACCAGAATATGTGGAAAAGTATGTCCTGAAAATTCAACATAAGCGCGCGTTAACGCTTCAATCGATTGGCTGTTTTTTGTGTGATTACCGGCAACCGAGATATTCAAATATTCTTTTTGCTTATCGTCAGTAATACGCGCGGTTGTGCTGATTTCTGTTGGAATATTTAAGGTAGTTGCATCTGTGACCATACCAGAAAATCTAAAGCTCATTTCTTGGTGCAATCCTGCGCGCTCTAATATTAATGAAAACAGTAAGTCACCTGGAACACAAAAGCGTTTAGCGTTTATGTCATGTAGAGGATTAAAGTCGTCAGCAATTTGTTTAGCAAAATCACTCGCCTGTTGACGTGTGAAACTAATTTTATCATCCGAAATCCGGCAATAATTCTCTAAAAACATGGAGTCTTGTCATCACTTTAAGCTATTGAAATCGGTGCTATTCTATCAGTATGCTTAGTCAAAATCGAAGTTTATTAATATTTAACGGACAAAGCAGACCAGTAAAAGTAGAGCCTTTAAGCTACAGTTGCAGCGAATAGCTATAAACGACTTGTTCTTTATTCTGCTTGTTAAGTTGCTTAAGTTGATACTCGCGACGACTTGCTTGCTGTCGATTTGGTTGAGATTCAGCGTAAGCTAAAGTTACCGGACGGCGAGCTCGAGTATATTTTGCCGCTTTTTTGTTACATTCGTTGTGCTCAAGTACCCGTCGTTCAAGTGAGGTGGTAATACCTGCATAAAGGCTATTGTCGGCACAACGAAGAAAATAAACGTACCACATAGTAATAAAGTCTGATTAGAGAGCTAATAATTCATTCTCGCAATTTTATTGTTGAGATTCGAGATAAAAATGAATTAATGCTAGCTGCTAGTTGGCGATTTTTATACTATCAGTGCCTGAAAAAATAATAGGTTGAGATATGTTGCAAACAGAAATAGGTGCTTTACGCAAAATGCGTGCGGATTTAGCGGCAGATGGTACGGTAAATTACCGTATGGTGCTCGGTGAGCAAGAAGTTGAGTTAAACCCACTGATAGGCAAGCACCTAACGCTCAGTTTTAGTGGTCATATAGATTGTCAGCATTGTGGCAGAAAAGTCAAAAAAAGTTATGCTCAAGGTTATTGTTTTCCTTGTATGCAAAAACTTGCGCAATGTGACATGTGTATCATGAAACCAGAAACTTGCCACTTTGAACAAGGCACTTGTCGAGAGCCAGCATGGGGCGAAAGTAATTGTATGATCCCGCATTATGTCTATCTCGCGAATACTTCAGGTTTAAAGGTTGGCATTACCCGTCATACACAAATTCCAACGCGTTGGATTGACCAGGGTGCTACACAAGCATTACCTATCTTTAAAGTCAGCACACGCTTACAATCAGGGTTAGTAGAAGTTGCTTTAGCTGAATTTATTGCGGATAAAACCAATTGGCGGGCGATGCTTAAAGGCAGTGCAGAAGCGATAGATTTAAAAGTTATTGCTGAAGAACTTAAGCCTAAAATCGCCGAAAAATTGGCAAGTGTTAGCTTAAAATATGGTGCTGATGCCGTGACTGAGTTGGATGAGGATGTGGTTAACTTGCATTTCCCCGTTAAGCAATATTTAACAAAAATATCATCTTTTAATTTTGATAAAACGCCCGAAGTTTCAGGTGTTTTACTGGGAATAAAAGGGCAATATTTGATTTTTGAAACGGGTGTGATTAATTTACGTAAATTTACGTCATATCATGTGAGTTTGCAGGTAAGTTAATTATTGCCAAGGATAATCAATTTACCTAGGATAGATTATATTTTAACTATTACGGGGCGGTTTAATTTTACCGCTACGTGAGTTATAGCGATAAAAGAGATGTGAGGATCATTATGAAGAATGTGAACGATTATGCAAAAGCAGCCGGTGAAATATTTGTACTTTCAGATTCTTTTGTCCGCATTAAAGAGTTGATTGATGATGAACAGTCAACGATTGACGATATTGCTGATGTTATTCTTTTGGACCCGGCATTAGTGGCAACCATTTTAAAACTTGCTAATAGCTCATTTTTTAATTATCCAGGAAAAATTGATACTATTTCAAAAGCCTTACTCGTGCTAGGTATTAACGAAGTTTATAATTTAGTGATAGCTTTTTTTACTAACCGCACCTTTAAAAGAGTCAATGTTGAACAGGACTATTTAGATGACTTTTGGTGTAAAAGTGTTGATTGTGCGCTCATTGTTAAATACATCGGCAGCAAACTTAATATCCCCAATGCTGAACGCTTGTTTATTATCGGGTTACTACACAACTTGGGTGAGCTTGTTGTTCAGCAAATATCTCCAGAAAAAATATTAGCGGCTAACAATTTTTCTTCACCCCAGCTCCCTTGGGAAAAGCAACATCATGAACTTGGTTTTACTTACGGTGAATGCAGCGCTGAACTTTTAAAGCAATGGCAATTACCGTATAGCATTATCGAGCCTATTCGTAATCAAGACAATAGCGATTTCTCTTACAGCACAGATGACACTAAACTCTTATATCTAGCAAAACGCATTATGTTGAGCCAGTTTGATTGTAGCTCACACCCTATTGAACTGTTATTAAGCGAAGATGCCTTGCAGCAATTACCGATAGATGAAAACACGATACAAGAGGCGATCAATTTTTGTGACTTAGAGCGTTTAAGTATGTTGGCCATTATAAATCCAGGCACAGCAATGATTTTTTAATTGTTATGCCATTTAATTGTTTATAGGAGATTAACCACAACTTATATCGATACCTTTCATGCATCAATATAAGTCTCTAGTCATTAAGTAAGCGCTAGCGACGACATTTTTTTAATGGCATTTTGGTTTGAAAAAACCTCAACGCCTCCCTGAGCATCAGGTTTTAATACCTCACTGAAAACTTCAACCGAACTGCTTAATATCAGCCTTTAATACCTCACTGAAAACCTCACCCGTTAGCTTAATGCAATTATGTCTTTAGTTTTTACATTAATGCCTGATATATCAGTTTGTAGTCAAAGCTACCGATTAAGCCTTACTCATTTAGCGCTATTTTCATTGTCTGGGGCTAATTTCTCTGGCTGAAAATATTGCACCAGTAGCTGACAAATAAATTTCATACGCACTATCGTGGTGCGGCAGTATTAAGCTAATATTTCCTATCTACTTGTTTTTGTATGATATTTTAATTGGCATGAAGATTGATAAGTATTAGTTAATAATAATTAGGGAATAACAACATGAAACTAGTAAGTGCAATTATAAAACCTTTCAAGCTTGATAGCGTCAGAGAGGCTATTTCTGAAATAGGCATTGAAGGTCTAACGGTCAGTGAAGTAAAAGGCTTTGGTCGCCAGAAAGGGCATACCGAATTATATCGGGGAGCTGAATATCAAGTAGATTTTCTCCCGAAAGTGAAACTTGAAATTGCGGTCAATGATGATGTTGTGCAACGGTTAGTTGATGCCATCGCAGAAGCAGCACATACCGGTAAAATTGGTGATGGCAAAATATTTGTTTATGACCTTGAGCATGCCGTGCGAATTCGTACTGGTGAACAAGACGTAGAAGCGATATAGGAGCAAAATTATGGAACAAAATATTTTTCAACTTCAGTACGCAATGGATACCTTTTATTTCCTCATTTGTGGCGCCTTGGTAATGTGGATGGCGGCAGGCTTTTCAATGTTAGAAGCCGGTTTAGTTCGAGCCAAGAATACCACAGAAATTTTGACTAAAAATGTCGCGCTCTATGCGATTTCTTGCATGATGTACTTATTTGTTGGTTACGACATTATGTATGGCGGCGGCATGTTCTTATCAGGCATTGAAACGGTTGATCCCGCCAAGGTATTAGAAAACTTTTCAGCACGAGAAGATGGTTTTACCGGTGCAGCAATATATTCGGCGGCATCTGATTTCTTTTTCCAAGTAGTTTTTGTTGCCACTGCCATGTCAATTGTCTCTGGTGCAGTAGCTGAGCGCATGAAACTATGGGCCTTTTTAGCTTTTGCTGTAGTGTTAACCGGCGTTATATACCCAATGGAAGGCAGCTGGACTTGGGGTGGTAATGCTGTTTTTGGTTTATATACTCTCTCTGAACTGGGTTTTTCTGACTTTGCTGGCTCGGGTATCGTACATATGGCAGGTGCAGCCGCGGCATTAGCGGGTGTTTTACTGTTAGGAGCACGTAAAGGTAAATACGGTAAAAATGGCCAAATAAACGCTATACCAGGCTCAAACCTGCCAATGGCAACGTTAGGAACATTTATTTTATGGATGGGTTGGTTTGGCTTTAACGGTGGTTCAGTATTGAAGCTTGGCGATATTGCTAGTTCACACTCAGTCGCTATGGTGTTTCTAAATACCAATGCAGCAGCAGCGGCAGGTGCAATCTCGGCGTTAGTTTTAGCGAAATTACTCTTTAAAAAAGCAGATTTAACTATGGCGTTAAATGGTGCTTTGGCAGGACTAGTGGTTATTACGGCTGAGCCATCAACACCGACACCTATTCAGGCCACCTTGTTTGGCGCTATTGCAGGTATTGTGGTGGTGTTATCCATTATCAGTTTAGATAAAATAAAAATTGATGATCCGGTGGGTGCTATCTCAGTACACGGCGTGGTTGGTTTACTGGGCTTATTATTAGTGCCGTTAACCAATAGTGCATCAAGCTTTAGCGGGCAATTAATTGGTGCTGCAACCATTTTTGTTTGGGTGTTCTCTACTAGTTTGGTGGTCTGGTTTGTGCTGAAAAAAGTTATCGGTATCAGAGTCAGCGAAGACGAAGAATACGAAGGTTGTGATCAATCTGATTGTGGTATGGAAGCCTATCCAGAGTTTACTCGTGGCTAAATAACTTAAGTTAATAAAGCGATTAAAACATTAAAAGCCTGTGTCTTAACTTACACAGGCTTTTATTATTTTAATTACTCAATACTCAGCTTGATTATTTATAACAGAGCAAGGGTTTTAAATATTTATCAAACTTCTACTACCATTAGTCATAAAGTGTGTAAGATTAGGCTATTAACCGATATGTTTATGAGTGGATTGTTAGATGGCAAGAGAGCAGTTTGGTGTTTGTGCAGAGCCCAGTCTTCACGGATATTATTTATTATTTAATGCGTTAGATGATAAAAATTTATTTTTACGTAAAGCACTATCGCGTTTACCCGCCTTATTTGATAAATATGCAGATCGTTTTTCAGAAGCTAATTTAGCTGGCGTTATTGCGATTGGCACAAACTTTTGGGATGAACTTTACCCGCAAGGACGGCCTAAGCATTTACGCCAATTTCCAGAAATGGCGATAGAAGACCGCACCGCTCCAGCAAATAACTATGATCTTTATATCGAAATTCGTGGCGACCGAGCTGACGTAAATCATATTGTTGCGACAAAAGTTTGTCAGTTATTAGCGGATAGTGTTGAATTGGTTGAGCAAGTTCGAGCGTTTCGATTTTTAGACGGTCGAGACTTAACGGGCTTTGTTGATGGCACTGAAAATCCACAAGGCCATCACCGTCGTCGTGTTGCGCTGATTACTGACGCACAAGATGCCGAATTTTCTGCCGGTAGTTACCTGCATATCCAGCGTTATCGCCATAACTTAAATTTGTGGAACTCATTGGAAGTTAAAGAACAAGAAGACGTTTTCTCACGTACTAAAGTGAACAATGAAGAATATTCAGAAGAAAATAAAGCGCCATCTTCACATATTAAGCGGGTTAATTTAAAAGACAGTGCAGGCAATAGCCTTGAAATATTACGCCAAAGTATGCCGTATGGTGATATGAAGCTGCAAGGCTTGTTCTTCGTTGCTTATTGTCACTCGCCAGAGCCTTTTGAATTAATGCTAAAAAGTATGATTGCTGGTGATGCTCATGGCCATAGTGATCATCTACTCAAGTATACACAAGCGGAAACGGGGGCCGCATTTTTTGTACCTAGCTTAAATGTTTTGGCACAGCTTGGTAACTAACACTGGGCATTTTAGTGCCAACGCTATATTGCTTGGCAGATTAATATAGCGTTGAGCGACACTTAATGAAACCTAATCAGTAAACCCAACCCTGAATGAAAGACTTAAGTTAAGTTTTTCAAAAATAATGCTTCAAGTCTAACAATGGTTTGTTTTATTGCTTTAACGTCAGTCGGGGCAATAAAAATAGTATCATCACCAGCAATAGTGCCGAGTACACCATCACTTTTACTTAAACTGTCGAGTAAGCGCGCGATTAATTGCGCCGCACCAGGACTCGTTCGAATAATCACCATAACGTCATTGTGCTCAATATCGAGTACTAATTGTTTGAGTGGGCTTTTAGCCGTAGGCATACCCAATTCTGCCGGCAAGCAATAAACCATTTCTTGCCGGGCATTACGGGTTCGTACCGCACCAAACTTGCTTAGCATACGCGATACTTTTGACTGACTAATATTTTCAAAGCCCTGAGATTTTAAGGCTTCGGCAATATCAGCTTGTGAACTAAATTGTTCTTGCTTTAATAAATCTTTGAACGCTTGTACTAAAGCTTCTTGTTTTTGTTGTCCGCTCATATAGGTCCATTACTTGATAGAAATTAGGGTCGACTATTATTGATATATAATACCTACTTAAGACCTAAGTATTATTTCATAATTTTTATTATACGTTATCCTTATAAGGCAATACAGGTTAATAATTCTCAGTCTACCAACTCAATTAAGTTTGTTAAGCTTACTAAGTTAATTTAAGTTAATTTAATTTAAGTTAAGTCCGATCTGGCTAAGTTATTGAGCATGAAACGTTAGAGACACGGGTTTATAGTTCAAGATTGAAGCTGTGGCTGTGTGCGATCTTTATTAAAATTAATAATACCGAACATAAGTCTTATAAACTGGTCCTTTGGGTATTTAGTTGTAAACTTATAACCATTGAAAATAAATCTAATATACCGCTGAATTAATACAGTAGGTAAGGCGGCTTAGAGCGTAAATCCAAGCCTAATTATCTATAAAATATTTTGCTTGTGCTAAATTCATTCAGAGGCGATAAATTGTACAATTAATTAATCTGTTTGGTAAAATCATTGTTTTTTGGCCATTTTTACTATATCTTTTGGCCGACAAATTATTACGTAATTACTCAAATTTCTGGAGACATCGAATGAAAGTTGCTGTGCTAGGCGCTGCTGGTGGTATTGGCCAAGCGTTATCTTTACTATTAAAAACTCAATTACCTGCAGGTTCTGAGTTATCTTTATATGACGTTGCACCCGTTGTTCCAGGTGTTGCCGTTGACTTATCACACATCCCAACAGCAGTAAAAGTTGCTGGTTTTGGTGCTGATGATCTTGCCGGTGCCCTTACTGGAGCTGACATTGTTATTATTCCAGCCGGTATGCCGCGTAAACCTGGTATGGACCGTGCAGACTTATTTGCTGTTAATGCCGGTATTATTAAAACCTTAGCAGAAGGCATTGTTGCAAATTGCCCTAAAGCGCTAGTCGGTATTATTACTAATCCAGTAAACGGTACTGTGCCAATTGTTGCTGAAGTTTTCAAAAAAGCCGGTACTTACGATAAAAACCGCGTTTTTGGTGTTACAACGCTTGACGTTATTCGCTCTGAAGCTTTCATTGCTGAATTAAAAGGCTTGAACGTAAGTGAAGTTAAAATCCCAGTAATTGGTGGCCATTCAGGTACCACAATTTTACCACTGCTTTCACAAGTTCAAGGTGTAACTTTCTCTGATGAAGAAGTTGCGGCTTTAACACCTCGCATTCAAAATGCCGGTACTGAAGTAGTCAATGCTAAAGCGGGTGGTGGTTCTGCTACGCTTTCAATGGGCGCTGCTGCTGCTCGTTTTTGTTTATCTTTAGTTAAAGGTTTACAAGGTGAAGATGTTGTTGATTACGCTTACGTAGACGTTGAAGGCGGCGATGCGGCATACTTTGCTCACCCAATTCGTTTAGGTGTTAATGGTATTGCTGAAATATTACCTTACGGCGAGCTAAGTGCATTTGAACAAAAAGCAAAAGATGACATGCTTGCAACATTAAAAGCTGATATCAAAGAAGGTGTTGATTATATCAACGGCTAATTTGTTATAAATTTTGCTTTAAAAACCGCGTTTAACGCGGTTTTTTGTTGCCTAAATTTTGTCGATGGACGCTGTTATGCTAACAAAGTTATGTTGATAAAGTGGATGATAAATCAAAGCTTTAGTCGCGACTTTATTAATCATCCTTTATGCTGATTTCCTAGCCTAAATTCGACATTGGCTCCTGAAGTTGAACGGGATAAACTCCAGATTAGAAATAAAATGAACCGCCTAGATTTATTTTTCCTGCGCACAACAAAATCAGCAACTTAATGGCATTGGTATAATGTCAAAAAATTGGTAAAATGCAGATAACTTCATTAAACATAACTGTAATATGACTCAGCCCTTTAGTTACCAAACAACATTTATATTAGACAAATCTCATTTTAGTGAATGCTATAATGAATCGGTACCCGCGCCAACTTTCGCTGCGTTATATCGTAAAGGCGCATTTTTGCTACTGATAGGCGCATTGTTGGTGATGTTTTCTGAACTTAATCCGTATGCCGCTTGGTTTATTTTCTCTTTAGGCTTGTTAGAGATTGTCAGCAGTCGCTATAAAAAAGCCTGGTGGGTGGCACGTCAGATGTTAAGTAAAGTGGCAAAAGCTGAGGTGAGCTTAAAAATTGATGCAGACAGTGTGCATATATCGTCATTTTATAACGACAACAAGATGAAATTTAGCGATATAGAGCGAATAATACCCACAGATCATGGTTGGTTAATTAGTCATAATTCATTTAGACACTATATTTCTAATCGTTGCCTCAATGCATCAGCTCAGGCTTTTTTACAGGCTAAAGTTAGCCAATAGATAGGCTGTCATGCTGATGATTTTTCCTGAAGAACTTTTTATCTTTCTGGTTGAGTAAAATTTTAGTAAAAGCGCATGAAAGTTGAATGAGAATAATTCTCAAAAACCTTGACAGTGATCAGTATCTTGATTAGTCTGACGGAAAATATAAATTCATCAATTTTATGATTATTTAGGCGGGCTTCACGTTGAATAAAATCTTATTTTCTCCTTTGGTATTAGTTGCACTTTTAGCGGCAAGTTTTAATGTGTCAGCAACTGACGAGGTTAATGTTTACTCTTACCGTCAACCGTTTCTGGTTGAGCCTTTATTTAATGAATTCACTAAAACAAGCGGTATTAAGGTTAATGTAGTTTTTGCCAAAAAAGGTATGGCCGAACGCCTATCACGTGAAGGTGAATACAGTCCGGCAGATATCTTATTAACCACAGATATTAGCCGCTTAATTGAATTAAAAGATAATGGCTTATTACAATCGGCTCAATCTGCTGAATTAAGTGCGGCAATTCCTGCGCAATTTAAAGCGGCTGACAATACTTGGTATGCCTTAACTACACGGGTACGAAATATTTACTCAGCAAAAAGATTAGGTAAAATTGACTTTAATTATGAAGATCTTGCTGATGAAAAATACCAAGGTCGAATTTGTACACGCAGTGGTAAGCATCCTTACAATGTTGCTTTAGTGGCATCTATGATTGCAGAACACGGTGAAGCAGATACGCTGACTTGGTTACAAAAATTTAAAGCCAATTTAGCGCGTAAACCACAAGGCAGTGATCGTGCACAAGTGCAAGCCATTCACCAAAACTTATGTGACATCTCGTTAGGTAATAGTTATTACTTTGGTAATATGCTCAAAGATGAAAAACAAAAGCTTTGGGCTGAGGCGGTTTATATTAACTTCCCGAATCAAAGTAATCGTGGTGCCCATGTTAATATTTCCGGAATGGCGATGGCAAAATATGCGCCAAATAAAGTCAATGCATTAGCATTAATGAATTTTTTAGTGTCAGCGCCGGCGCAAAAAATGTATGCGGAAACCAACATGGAATATCCTGTACGCCCAGGGGTAAAACCCTCTGAATTAGTCGCTGCTTGGGGAGAGTTCAAAGCCGACAGTTTACCGCTAGAAACTATTGCTAAACACCGTAAAGCCGCTTTGATTTTACTGGATAAAGCAAAATTTGATTTATAGCGCTTATCATTAAGTTCTCGCCTCGTGCTCACCGGTAATAAAAACACCAGTTGGAAATTCTTCAGCTGGTTTTTTGCTTTAGCCTTAATGTCGCCCATTGTGGTGATGTTATTGGGCAGCATTAATGCGTCCAGCGATCTTTTTAGCCATTTATGGGCCACGGTATTACCTGAATATATCCGTAATACCCTGGTACTTGGGGTGTTGGTGGCCTTGTTATCATTTTGCTTTGGTGTGCCGGCAGCCGCTCTTATTAGCCAAACTAATATTGTTATGGGCAAGCAGTTAAGATGGTTGCTGATGTTACCGCTCGCAATGCCTGCGTATTTAGTCGCTTATCTATATACCGATTTATTTGATTATGCTGGCCCTGTGCAACGGTTATTGCGCGCGTGGTTTGATTGGCAATCACCCAATGATTATTACTTTTTTGATATTAGAACCATAGGTGGTGCAGCCGTTGTTATTGCCTTGGTCATGTTCCCTTATGTTTACATGTTGACACGCACCGCTTTTGAGCAACAAGACCGTAACTTGTTAAGAGCAAGTCGGTTATTGGGTTGTACTGAGCGACAAAGTTTTTTTCAGATGACCTTACCTTTAGCTCGTCCGGCTATTGCTGTGTCATTAGCGTTAGTCACCATGGAAACATTAGCCGACTTTGCCACTGTGCAATATTTTGCTGTCAGTACGTTAACCACAGCTATTTATGATACTTGGCTTGGCTACAATGATTTTGCCGCCGCTAACGCATTAGCCAGTGTGTTGATGTTATTTATTTTATTTATTGTCGTCGCAGAGCAACGCGCTAGAGCGGGGCAGCGACATCAATCAAGCCGGCCAAATACCCAACACCAGCGTAAGCAGCTTAGTGTTGCTCAGCAAATCATTGGCAGTATATTTTGTTGGTTTTTAGTTTTTGCTGGTTTTTTATTGCCGGTTATTTTATTGCTTGTGATGGTAATAGATTATGCCGATTACCAACAGCTTGTGGCATTAATTGCTACCGGTAAAAACAGTATTGAAATTGCGACTTATACCGCTACCATCGCCACGTTCATTGCCTTAATACTGGCTTTATTTCAACGTTTACATCAAAGCCGTTCTCGTATGTTCCCGGTGCAAATTTCTGGTTTTGGTTATGCTATTCCAGGTACTGTGCTTGCGATGGCCATGCTCGCCACTTTTGGCCCATTAGATCATGCTATTAACGACGTGGCTAAGGCGTTAGGTTTTGCCGCGCCTGGATTAATATTGTCAGGCACGGTTTTTGCTATTGTATTTGCTTATATCGTCAGGTTTTCAGCTATTGCCAACGGCACTATTAGTGCGGGTATAGACCAAATTCCAAAATCACTTGATTTAGCACCAGGGAGCTTAGGTGTAACCACCTTATCAGCTATTTTTCGTGTTCATCTGCCGTTATTAAAATCATCTATTTTGGTGGCTTGGTTGTTAGTTTTTGTTGAAGCCATGAAAGAGTTACCTGCGGTACTGTTATTGCGACCCTTTAACTTTGAAACCTTGAGTACGCAGATATATCAGCTTATCTCAGATGAACGTTTAGAGCAGGGCGCGTTAGGCGCTATCTTAATTGTCTTGTTTGGCTTATTGCCGATTATTATTCTCAACCGCCAGAAGGACACCCAGTGAAACCACTGATTAATATTGAAAATTTAACCGTTGAATTACAAACAAAAGTGATTTTAACGCAAGTTGATTTATCATTGGCTAAAGGTGAAATATTAGGACTGGTTGGCCCTAGTGGTTGTGGCAAAACAACCTTACTCAACACCTTAGCTGGTTTTGTCGCACAAAGTGCGGGCACCATTGAAATTAACCCCAGCAATAATCAGCAAATAAAAATCAGTACTGCAGACATGTTGCCGGCAGAACAACGTAATATTGGGATGATATTTCAAGACTATGCTCTGTTCCCTCACCTTAGCGTGAATGAAAATATTTGCTTTGGCCTGAAAAAATTAACGAAAATAGAGCAAAATAAACGCTGTAAAGAGTTACTGACTTTACTTGAATTAACTGAGTTTGGACAAGGTTACCCGCATCAATTATCTGGTGGCCAGCAGCAACGAGTCGCTATCGCCCGTGCTTTAGCTCCACAACCGAGTTTATTATTACTTGATGAACCTTTTTCAAATATTGATGCCAGGCTACGTAATGAATTAATGATTGAAATCAGGCGGTTATTAAAACGTTTGGGTATGACGGCTATTTTTGTTACTCATAATAAAGATGAAGTGTTCACCTTTGCGGATAAAATTGCCGTTATGCATCAAGGGAAGGTGCTACAAATTGGCTCTCCTGCTAACGTTTGCCAGCAGCCTAACAGTTGGCAAGTAGCTGACTTTTTACAACTGGGGAGTTGGCTGCCGGTAGCATTACTGGCGGATTATAATCACGCGCCAGTAACCAGCTTAATTGGTCAATTAGCGTCTAGTGCCATCGTTAATGCACCAGTAGATAATAAGAGTGACTCGACACTTAGTTACCAATTATTGGTTAAACCCAACAATATCGAGTTATGCGGACAACAGAGCAGTAATGTCATCGTTGAACATATCGGCGTAACCGAACAAGGCTATCACTATTTACTCAGCAGTACTGAGCAAAATAGCGCACTAGCCTTCTCAGAACTGAGCTTTTATAGCCAAGAACTGTTTGCCTTAGGTGATAAATTAGCGATAAAGTTAAAGGGCGAAGACTTTAACTTATACACTCGCTCTACTTAAATATGCAGATTTTTTCCAGTTGAAAGGATGGGTTTATTATTACTGGCATTAATTTTTGACACTAAAATGACTTTTTTAGTTACAAAAAAGTTAATTTTCAGTCTAAATTGGGCGTCAGATCCACAAAAGTGCACAATTTCATTCACTTCCCTCAAAGCCTTTATTTACAGGCATTCAGCGCTATGGATTTACAAAAACTTTACTTGACATAAGTTTACTTTTCTCACTAAACTGTAATAATGTGGTGAAAAGTGGGAATTAGTGGATCGCAGGTGATCCGAACACAATTAAAGTGGATAATAAAGTGGATTATGTTCAGAGGCACTAGTGCAATAACACTCGACAGCAAAAATAGAATCACTATACCTACTCGGTATCGTGAGGAGCTATTTGCTGATTGCCAAGGAAAAATGGTCTGCACTGTAGATATTCAACATCCGTGTTTATTGTTATATCCACTACCCGAATGGGAAGAAATAGAATTAAAGCTCTGTGAATTGTCGAGTATGAATCCACAAGAGCGTTTATTACAACAAGTGTTATTAGGTAATGCCTCAGATTGCGAAATCGATAAAAGTGGCCGTTTATTAATTAATGGCCCACTGCGCCAACATGCAGGTTTGAAAAAAAACTTGATGTTGGTAGGTCAGTTGAGAAAGTTTGAAATCTGGAATGATAGCGCTTGGCAAAACCAAATGCAGCAAGGCATTGCACAAATTCAGTCAGGTGAAATAGAGCTCACTGACCGATTACTTGATTTATCTTTATGATAAATCGTTCAATGAAAATAAGATAACTAGATGGCGTTGATAAATTTATAATGCAACATGATAATGCACATATTTCAGTTTTACTGGCCGAGTCAATCTCTGGATTGGCGATAAAACCAGAGGGTACTTATATCGACTGTACCTTTGGTCGTGGCGGACATTCAGGTTTAATTCTTGATAATTTGGGTCCTAACGGGCGCTTGATCGCGATAGACAGAGACCTAAGCGCGATAGAAGCGGCAAAAAAATATGCCGACGATAAGCGTTTTATTATCGAACATCACGGTTTTGCTGATTTACAGATGATTGTTGAGAAGCATGAGTTAACTGAAAAAATAGACGGCATTTTACTTGATCTTGGTGTGTCCTCTCCGCAACTTGATGAAGCAGAACGTGGTTTTAGTTTTATGAAAGACGGCCCACTCGATATGCGAATGGATACCACACGTGGGCAAACAGCTGCCGAGTGGATAGCAGTGGCCGACGTTGAAGATATTACTTGGGTGCTAAGAACCTTTGGTGAAGAAAAACATGCTTGGCGAATTGCTAATGCCATTGTTGACGAGCGTGAAGAAACGGCGCTGACACGTACCGGACAATTAGCGCAGTTAATTAAGAAAACAGCACCACAAAGAGAAATGAAAAAGCATCCTGCAACACGTAGTTTTCAAGCGATTCGCATTTATATTAATAGTGAGTTAGAGCAAATTGAAAAAGTATTGTCTGCGTCTTTATCAGTATTGGCCACCGATGGTCGTTTGGTTGTGATTAGCTTTCACTCGCTCGAAGATCGGTTAGTGAAACAGTTTATGAAAAAGCATTCGCAAGGTAGAAAAGTGCCACGGGGTCTACCCATTAGCGAAGAAGAATTGAACAAGGGTAAAAACTTGAGCTTAATTGGCCGCAGGTTAAAGCCCAGTAAAGATGAAGTGGAAGAGAATGTTCGCTCTCGCAGCTCAGTATTAAGGGTTGCACAGAGACTGGCGCGCTAATCATGGTGCGTTAGTATGGCAACCAAAAAAGTGGTGTTATTTTTTGATATCTGGCATGACATTCAACGCCATTTAGCCGTTTATGGCGTTTTATTATTGGTGTTGATATCAGCGTTTTCAGTTATTTATTTTACCCACTTAAATCGACAAACAACCAGTAAAATTGAAGTTTTATTAACCGAGCGTGACGCCTTAGAAATTGAATGGCGAAACTTAATACTAGAACAAAACAGCTTAGCCGAACACAGCGCGATAGAAAGCAGCGCAGCAAAGCAACTTAATATGACAAGGCCAGATGCAAACTCGGAAGTTATTATTAAATTACCATGATTTATTACCACGGGTATGGCAATGAAAAAACCAGCACAACTTAATCCAAACACGGTAGCATGGCGTTTTTACGTTGTGCTAGCTGCTGTTGTGCTTATTTATGCTGGCTTGATGGCCCGTACAGCTTACATTCAAGTGTTTGAACCTGACATGTTGAAAAAACAGGGCGACAATCGCTCGTTGCGTACTAATACTAAAACGGTGCAACGGGGCTCGATTGTTGACCGTAATGGTCATGAATTAGCCATCAGTGTACCAGTAGAAACAATTTGGGCTGATCCTAAAATTATTTTTGATACTAATGCCTTGTCTATGACAAAACATTGGCAGGCTTTGGCTGATGTCTTGGGCCAAGACGTTAGTGAATTAAAAGCAAGGGTAACTGAAAACCCAAGTAAACGTTTTGTTTATATTGAACGTAAAGTTGCTCCCGCTATGGCTGTTTACATTCAAGAATTGAAAATTCCTGGCATTCATTTGCGCAAAGAATCTAAACGCTTTTATCCGGCGGGTGAAATAAGTGCTCATCTTGTTGGCTTCACTAATGTTGATGATAAAGGCATTGAAGGGGTTGAGCGGGTTTATGATCAACTGCTGACGGGCGAAAATGGCGAGAAACAATATCGTAAAGACGCCAAAGGTCGAAAAATAGAAATATTATCAGTCAAAGCGGTTACGCCACCAGAAAAAATTACCTTGAGTATAGATCAACGTATTCAAACACTCGCTTATCGTGAATTAAAGGGCGCAGTGAAGGCTTTTAAAGCTACATCAGGTTCGGCAGTGGTCACCAATGTCAATACCGGTGAAGTTTTAGCGCTAGTTAACAGCCCGTCATATAACCCAAATAATCGCTCTGGTGTTGCCACTCATCGTTTTCGTAACCGTGCTATTACCGATATCTATGAGCCGGGTTCAACCATGAAGCCACTAACGGTATTAACAGCCTTGGAATTTGGCAGTATAAAAAAAGATAGCATTATTGATACTTATCCCGGTTGGATGCGCTTAGGTGGCAGTCGTGTCTCTGATCCACGTTATCTTGGCAAAATTACCCTCTCAGAATTATTAGTACACTCTTCTAATATCGGCACCACTAAGTTGGCGTTATCTGTACCAAAAAATTACCTTATCGATAAATTTTTTGACGCGGGCTTTTCTGAAGAAACAGGTACTGGCCTGGTCGGTGAAAGTTCGGGCATGATGCACGATAGGCCGCGTTGGTCAAAATTTGAGTTAGCTACTTTGTCTTGGGGCCACGGCGTAGCCATTACCCCTATTCAGTTGGCGCGTTTTTATACCACATTAGCCAATGGCGGTATTAAAATGCCCTTAACGATTTTAAAGCAAGATGCAGCATCGGTAGCGAAGCAAACACATGAACGTATTTTCTCAGCTGAAAATAGTCAAAATGTTATCGAGTTGTTGGAAAATGTGGTTAATCAACACTATACCGTTGCAAAAGTTGATGGTTATCGTGTTGGTGGTAAAAGCGGCACAGCGATTAAAGCCTTTGCTGGTGGTTATGGTGATGATTATGTTGGCCTGTTTGCCGGTATAGCACCGATATCAGATCCCGAAATTGCTGTGGTAGTGGTGATTAACGATCCAGGCGGTGATTTATATCACGGCGGTGAAGTGGCTGCGCCAGTTTTTTCACGAATTATGAAGGGCACACTACGACTACTTAATGTACCGCCTGATGACAACACTCGAGTATCGTCTGTGCAAGCAGAGCAAAAAGCGAAAAGTTCATCTAAGGAGCGTGACCATGTCTGATCACGCTTTAACGGTTTCAAATCAAGCTGTAAACCTTGAGGCTAAAAACTTTGCTGCTATAGAAGCAGTATTAAGCTTGGGTGAAATATCGCTAACAGCAAATGATTTAACCCAACTTAAAGCGCTTTTCAGTCAGCAAGCTAGTGCTACTAAGGCTAATTTAGTCAACGATACACGAGCACTTATTGCCGGTGATGTATTCTGTGCAGTTATTGGCAGCTTACGCGATGGCCGCGAATATATTGCTCAGGCGCTGGCCGAAAATTGTGCGATGATATTGCAAGAAACTACAGAGTCATCAGAACATGGACAACTCACTTGGTGTCAACAGGCATCAGGTAATGCGATACCCCTGTTAAGTTACTATCAACTTAACCATGAGTTATTCGAGCTAGCAAAAGCGTTTTATAACGCGCCCCAGCAATATTTAAATGTCATTGGTATTACCGGCACTAATGGCAAAACCAGTACCAGCCAAATTATTGCCAATCTATTAGATGCTTGTCAGAAAAATTGTGCGGTTATCGGCACTAATGGTGCTGGCAAGCTTGCGCATTTAAAAACCATTGAAAACACGACGCCAAGTGCGACAGAGCTGCATCAACTACTGGCGCTCTTTGTGGAAGAAAAAATTACCGATGTAGCAATGGAAGTATCATCACACGCCTTAGCGCAAAAACGCGTCAGTGCAAGCCTATTTAACACCGCAGTTTTCACTAATTTAAGCCGTGATCATTTAGATTATCATCAAACCATGACCGAATACGCAGCGGCTAAGCGAGCAATATTTACCTGTGATAGTAAGCAAGTGGCGGTTATTAATGGTGATGACCCACAAGCACAAAGTTGGTTAGCCCATTGGCCAAAATTACAGCCTGTTGTGCTTTATGGCCGAGGTAAAAATATCGCTAACTGTCCGCGCTTTGCCCAAGCACTTAATGTTGAGCATCACACTAAGGGTGTGAGTTTCACGCTCAACACTGAGCAAGGCCAAGTCGAAATTCGTAGTCAGTTGTTAGGTGACTTTAATGTTGAAAATCTATTAGCGGCGATTGCCGTATTGATGGTTGAAAATATAGCACTAACCACTATTGCTAGCGCGATTAGGCAACTAGTGCCGATTATGGGTCGTATGGAAGCCTTTTCGTCTGTGGGTAAAGCGACCACTGTGGTCGATTATGCTCATACCCCTGACGCATTATCTAGTGCGTTAGATGCCTGTCGCTTGCACTGCCATGGCAAGTTATGGCTAGTGTTTGGCTGTGGTGGTGATCGTGATGTGGGTAAGCGGGCATTGATGGCGAAGGTGGCAGAAAGTAAAGCTGATCACATCATAATTACCAACGACAATCCACGCAGCGAAGACCCTGAGGCTATTGCCGCCGATATTATTGCTGGCTTAGGAAAAACCGCTCGCTTTGAAAAAATATTAGACAGAAAAACCGCGGTATTAATGACATTAAAACAAGCCGATACTGATGATGTCATTCTTTGTGCTGGTAAAGGCCATGAAGACTACATCATTTTTGGCAATGAAAAACGTCATTATGATGAACGCGCCATTGTCAAAGCATTCTACTCACTAGAAAAAGAGCTAACGTTATGATCTCGTTATCCTTAATTGAGTTATCGCAAGCCGTTAATGGCCAGTTAATCGGTGAAAACCTCACCATTAATGCCATTAGTACCGACAGTCGAGCATTAAAGGCCGGTGATGTTTTCTTAGCCTTGCACGGACCAAATTTTGATGGTCACAAATTTTTAACTCAAGCCAGCGAACTTGGCTGTAGCGCTATTATTGTTCAGCAAGCTCAAGACAAGCTTAATATTGCGCAAATAGTGGTGAAAGACACCCATCAAGCACTAGGCGACATTGCGGCTTATGTTAAAGCAAAAGTGGCGCCAAAAACCGTGGCAATCACCGGCAGTAGCGGTAAAACCACGGTAAAAGAAATGGTGGCAGCGATTTTAAATCGTTTAGGCAATGTGCTAGCCACAAAAGGAAATTTTAATAACGATATCGGTGTGCCGTTGACCTTATTACGACTAGAGCAAAAACATGACTTTGCGGTGGTCGAATTAGGCGCTAATCATATTGGCGAAATTGCTTATACTGCGGCGCTGGTCAAGCCAGATGTTGCCATGATTAATAATATCGCCGCGGCCCATTTAGAAGGCTTTGGCGATTTATGTGGCGTCGCCCGAGCTAAAGGTGAAATTTTTTCTGGCTTAAGCGCCGGTGGTGTGGCGATTTATAATCAAGACACCCCGTGGGCGGATAAGTGGCAATGGCGCTTAACTGACAAAAAAGTACGGCGTTTTTCCTGTCAAGGCAGTGCAGATTGTTATAGTCATCAAGAAGTTTTAGATGATAACGGCTGTGCGAGTTTTCAGTTAATAACGCCAATCGGTAATACTTATATTGAACTCACTGTGCCAGGCCATCATAACGTTTGTAATGCGGTTGCGGCTGCAACGATAGCGTTAGAGTTTGGTGCCAGTTTAGATGATATTCGCTTGGGTTTAGCTGCTATGGCTGCGGTGAAAGGGCGTTTGAATCTACATCAACTGAGTAGCAAAATTAAGCTGATCGACGATAGCTATAACGCCAATGTTGAATCAATCAATGCCGCGTCAGATTTATTGGCGAGCTACCCAGGGCGCAGGATACTTATTCTCGGTGATATGGGGGAATTAGGTGGTGAAGCACGTCGTTACCATCAAGAAGTGGGTGAACATGCAAAAAGTAAAGAGATTGATGATTTGTTAACCTTAGGCGTATTAAGTCAAAATGCCTCTGACGCTTTTTATCGAGGGCGCAATACACAGGCACAACATTTTAGTAGCAAAGAAAAACTCATGTCACGTTTACAACAGTTACTTCAAGGTGAAGAACAGCAAGTGACATTATTAGTTAAAGGTTCGCGCAGTGCTCATATGGAATACGTAGTGGCTGATATTATTAAATGGCATAACAGTCAGACTATGCAGGAGCAGGCATAATGTTACTTTGGTTAGGTGAGTATCTCACCCCGTATTATTCATTCTTTAATGTTTTTTCTTATTTAACCTTTAGAGCGATCATATCAACGCTTACCGCCTTGATTATCTCGTTATATTTTGGTCCTAAATTGATCCGTGCCCTGCAAAATATGCAGATCGGCCAAACGATTCGTGACGATGGTCCAGAAAGTCATTTAGTAAAATCGGGTACGCCAACCATGGGCGGGCTCCTGATCTTAGCGTCAATTGTGGTCAGTGTTTTATTGTGGGCTGACTTAACCAATACCTATGTTTGGGTGGTGTTGTTTGTGTTGGTCAGCTTTGGCTTGATTGGTTTTGTTGATGATTATCGTAAAGTTATTCGCAAAGACTCCAATGGGTTAATTGCCCGTTGGAAGTATTTTTGGCAAACCGTAGTCGGCTTAGCCACCGCTATATTTTTATACCAGTTTGCTCAAGGCCCTGAAGAAACCACGTTATTAATTCCCTTCGTTAAAGATGTGTTGCCACAGTTAGGCTTGCTCTATATCGGCTTAGTCTATTTCGTGATTGTTGGTACCAGTAATGCCGTTAACTTAACAGACGGTCTTGATGGTTTAGCGATTGTGCCAACTATTATGGTGGCAGGGGCGTTTGCGATATTTGCTTATATGACAGGTAATGCCAATTTTTCTGAGTATTTACATATTCCACACATTGCTTTAGCCAGTGAACTTGTGGTGGTTTGTACCGCTATTGTTGGTGCTGGTTTAGGTTTTTTATGGTTTAACACTTACCCTGCGCAAGTTTTTATGGGTGATGTTGGCTCGCTTGCTTTAGGTGCTGCACTAGGCGTTATTGCTGTCTTAGTTAGGCAAGAGTTAGTGCTATTTATTATGGGCGGCGTTTTTGTGATAGAAACGCTTTCGGTTATTTTGCAGGTAGGCTCATACAAGTTGCGTGGGCAACGAATTTTTCGTATGGCGCCCATTCATCATCATTATGAGTTAAAAGGTTGGCCCGAGCCAAGAGTGATTGTGCGCTTTTGGATAATTTCTTTAGTCTTAGTCTTGGTTGGATTAGCAACCTTGAAATTAAGGTGAAAATAAACGCGTGAATAAACAATTGCACCAGTCGGTAACGACGCAATTAGCCAATAAGCGAATCGTGATCTTAGGTATTGGGATCACGGGCTTGTCGTGCGCGCGCTTTTTACATCGCCATCAAATTTCTTTTGCTGTAAATGACAGTCGGGCAATGCCTATTTCTCCCGGTGATTTTAAACAGCAATTTGCTGATAATACCTTAGTGCTTGGCCGTTGGGAGCAAGCATTAATAGCCCAAGCCGATATTTTGATTGTTAGCCCAGGCATTAATATGGCTGAGCCGGCTATTCGTAACGCCATGGCTGAAAATTGTGATGTTATTGGTGATATTGAATTGTTTTGCCGATTAAGTGATACGCCGATCTTAGCGGTTACTGGCTCCAATGGTAAATCTACTGTTGTTTCAATGTTAAATTATGTTGGTAATGCCTTAGGTTACCGCGTGCAGTTAGGTGGCAATATTGGTTTGCCCGTACTGGATCAGATAGATCAAGAAGTTGCCGATTTTATTGTGTTAGAGCTATCAAGTTTTCAGCTTGAAACAATAAAAAGTATGAAGGCACTGGCCGCCACCGTATTGAACTTAAGTGACGATCATTTAGATCGTCACTTAACCCTTGAAAATTATGGCGCAATCAAACAAAGCATTTATCAAGACTGTAGCTATGCGCTTTATAATCGTGATGACAAAGCTACTTTGCCTAAAGCCTGCTATAGCGATAGTCAGCGGTTAAGTTTTGGTAGCGAACCCGCACACAACGGTGATTTTGGTCTTGCAGACCATCAGGGTATCAGCTACTTAATGTTAGGTGAGCAGGCATTATGTTCTTTAGCTGAATTGCCATTACAAGGTCTTCATAATGCGTTAAATTATTTAGCCGTATTGGCGTTAGGAAAATGCGCTGGTTGGGATTTAAAAGCTATGTTGGCCAGTTTAATGACCTTTAAAGGCTTAGCACATCGTTGTGAATTGATTGAAACAAACGATGGTATTCGTTGGATTAATGACTCAAAAGCCACCAATGTTGGCGCCACACTGGCCGCCATTGAAGGATTAGCGCCCACCTTAGCCGCGAATAAACTGATTTTAATTGCCGGCGGTGATGGTAAAGGTGCTGATTTTTCTCCATTATCTCAAGCATTAACTCAACACGTAGATTACTTGATCACGCTCGGCAAAGACGGACCTGCTATTGCCGCGTTAAGATTACCAAGCCAAGGCGATAAAACCTCGCACGTTGATTCGCTAGCCGCGGCAGTAACACTGGCCAGAACACAGGCAAAGGCCGGCGATATGGTTTTACTCTCCCCCGCCTGTGCCAGTTTAGATATGTTTGCTAACTATGTTGAACGGGGCGTGGTATTTATCACCTCAGTATTAACGCATCAGGAGCAAAGGTAATGTCGTTATTCTTTGCTAATTTATCACAATGGGCCTTACCGCCATGGTTGCAAGCCGAGGAAAGAAGCGTAGAGACCTTTGACCGTAGCTACATAATGCTTGCGTTTAGTATGTATATCATAGGGTTAATTATGGTGGCGAGTTCATCAATGCCCATTGCTGAACGTTTATTTGACAACCCGTTTCATTTTATTGTCCGCCATATTATTTATATCATACTTAGTCTGGGTGTTGCCGGCTTTACCTTGCAAATACCTATGTATCGTTGGCATCAATATAGCAGTAAGTTGCTGTTAATCTCTGTTTTTTTACTTGTGGTTGTTTTAGTTGTTGGCCGAAATGTTAATGGTGCTACCCGTTGGATTAGCGTCGGACCGATAACGGTACAAGCCGCAGAGCCGGCTAAACTTTTTTTCTTTTGTTATTTGTCTGCTTACTTAGTTAGGCGCCGTAATGAGGTAATGGAAAATATTAAAGGCTTTGCCAAGCCTTTAATGGTTTTTGGCCTATTAAGCGGTTTGTTATTAATGCAGCCTGATTTAGGCACCATTATTGTGATGTTTGTTACCACGTTTGGTTTGTTGTTTTTAGCCGGTGCAAAATTATGGCAGTTTATTGCTATCTCAGGTGTGGGTATCACTTTATTGACCATGTTAGCGTATTTCTCGCCTTATCGTTGGGCACGGGTAACCGGCTTTCTCGACCCATGGAAAGACCCTTTTGGTAGTGGTTATCAGTTAACTCAATCACTGATGGCTTATGGTCGCGGTGAAATATTTGGTCAAGGTTTAGGTAATAGTGTACAAAAATTAGAGTATTTGCCTGAGGCACATACTGATTTTGTTATGGCTGTGCTGGCAGAAGAGTTTGGTTTTGTCGGTATTAGTGTTATTTTACTGTTAAGTATGACCTTGGTTTTTAAAGCTTTACTGCTAGGTCGAAAAGCGATTAATCAAGAAAAGTATTTTGAAGGTTTTTTTGCCTATGCCATTGGCATCTGGTTTTGCTTTCAAGCAGCGGTTAATATCGGCGCCAGTGCAGGCGTAGTACCAACCAAAGGCTTAACAATGCCGCTGATCAGTTATGGTGGTAGTTCAATGATTATTATGACTCTTGCTGTAGTGATTTTGATTCGCATTGACCACGAAATTCGCTTGCAAAGTATTCAAGCCACTAGTCGCACGACTGGTGATCATAAAGACACCAAAAAGAAACCCAGAAAAGTGCATCAAACAAAAATTATTGAGAGCGAAAATGACTGAACAGACAAGTCATGAAGTAAAGCGCCCAACACTGCTAGTGATGGCAGGTGGAACCGGTGGTCATATATTTCCAGGTATTGCGGTTGCGCAAGCCTTAGTAAAACAAGGCTGGAACATCCATTGGCTTGGCACCGCTGAGCGTATGGAGGCAGAATTGGTACCAAAAAATGGTTTTCCCATTTCATTTATCAATATGGCTGGCGTGCGTAATAAAAACTGGCAAACGTGGTTGAAAACACCGTTTAAAATTTTGCAATCTGTCCTGCAGTCAATTCAAATACTGCGCAAGGTTAAGCCTGATGTGGTGCTGGGTATGGGCGGCTATGCCAGTGCACCGGGTGGTGTGGCAGCATGGTTATTAGGTATTCCTTTGGTATTACATGAACAAAATGCCGTTGCGGGCATGAGTAATCGCTTTCTTTCGTACCTAGCCACCAGAACATTAAGCGCGTTTCCGGGCGCATTTAGCAATCGAGTCACCTCAAAGGTGGTCGGCAATCCATTGCGTAGCGATATTATCGCCATTGAAAATGTGATGCCTGAAAAACCGGCAACCAGCAAAAAAGTATTAGTGGTTGGTGGCAGTTTAGGTGCGAAAATACTCAACGATGTTGTGCCACAAGCGATGAAGCAAATTAAAGTACAAAGTATTGATGTGTGGCATCAAACCGGTGGCGGTAATGAAGAGTCAGTATTAAAAAGTTATCAAGATTACGGTTTACCAGAAGAGAAGGTTAAGGTAACAGAGTTTATTGATGATATGGCAGCAGCCTATAAATGGGCTGACGTAGTTATTTGCCGAGCGGGGGCACTCACTGTGTCTGAATTAGCGATGGCAGCAAAGCCCGCTATATTTGTGCCTTTGCCGCATGCGGTTGATGATCATCAAACCAAGAACGCTATGTATCTGGTTAACTGTGGGGCGGCAAAGTTAATTGCCCAAAAAGAATTTAACGGCACAACACTAGGACAAATGCTTAATAGTTTGTTTATATCCGATAAAGTGCTGCAGCAGATGTCTAGAGCTGCACACAACGCTGCCCATGCTGACGCCACTAACCTGGTGGCAACAGCTTGTATTGAGGTGGCAAAAACATGAGTAAAGCAATGACAACAGCAAGTAACAGCCATACAAAATTACGCCATACAGCATCAAATAATGCCAGTAACAGGATGCCGGAAATGCGTCGGGTCAAAACCATACACTTTGTGGGTATTGGTGGTGCGGGTATGGGCGGTATCGCTGAAGTTTTGTTAAATGAAGGCTATCAAATTACCGGATCTGACATTGGTGAAAACCAAGTCGTTAAGCGCCTAACATCCTTGGGTGCAAAAATCACCTTAGGTCATCATCAAGATAACGTAAACGATGCGAGTGTTATTGTGGTCTCAACAGCGATTAATGCTGAAAATCCAGAGCTACTTGCTGCACATCAACAACGTATTCCTGTGGTGCGTCGTGCTGAAATGTTGGCAGAGCTGATGCGTTTTCGCCACGGTATTGCGATTGCGGGAACCCATGGTAAAACCACTACTACGAGTTTAATTGCCAGTATTTTTGCTCAGGCAAATTTAGACCCCACTTTTGTGATTGGTGGCTTACTTAATAGCGCGGGTACCAATGCGCGTTTAGGCAGTAGCCGTTATTTGATCGCAGAAGCTGATGAAAGCGATGCGTCTTTCTTACATCTACAACCTATGGTTTCTGTGATCACCAATATTGACGAAGACCATATGGAGACTTATCAAGGTGATTTTGAGAAACTTAAAGACACCTATATCGAGTTTCTCCACAACTTACCTTTTTATGGTTTAGCCGTAGTGTGTTTAGATAATCCAGCAGTGCGAGAATTATTACCGCGCATTAGTCGCCAGGTTATTACCTATGGTTTTTGTCAAGATGCCGATGTAAGAGCCACGCAATATCAACAATCAGCCGGTGTTAGTTCATTTGTTGTTGAGCGCAAAGACCATGCACCCTTAGCCATTAGCGTTAATTTGCCAGGTGAGCACAATGTTTTAAACGCCTTAGCAGGTGTGGCGGTTGCCATTGATGAAGGTGTTGCCGATAACGCTATCCAGCAAGCTTTACAAAACTTTGCTGGTATTGGTCGACGCTTTGAACAATTGCCAGCTTTACGCACTGAGCAAGGCGAAATGATGTTCATAGATGATTATGGCCATCACCCAACAGAAGTTAAAGCCACTATAGCGGCAATACGAAATGGCTGGCCTGAAAAACGACTGGTGATGGTATTTCAACCCCATCGCTATTCGCGTACTCGTGATCTTTATGAAGACTTTGTCGAAGTGTTATCTGAGGTAGATTGCTTATTTTTACTTGATGTTTATGGTGCGGGTGAAACGCCGATTGCTAACGCCGATAGTAAAAGTTTAGCGCGCAGTATTCGTCAACGCGGCCAAATTGAACCGATTTATGTCAGCGACAGTGACAAATTAGCTGAATTATTGGCAGCACAGTTACGTGACAACGATATGGTTATTACGCAAGGCGCTGGAAATATCGGTGCTATTGCCGTTAATTTAGCGACAGATAAGATATTAACGGTGACACTATGATAAAGCCTTTAATAGAGCAAAAGTTAGCCGTCTTATATGGTGGTACATCAGCAGAAAGAGCGGTATCGCTAAATTCTGGTAAAGCGGTTGCAAAAGGCTTAACCGAAGCCGGTTTTAATGTGCAATTAATTGATACCCAAGATTATTGCTTAAGTGATTTAGCAACACTCGATATTGACCGTGTTTTTATTGCCTTACATGGTCGTGGTGGCGAAGACGGTTGTGTGCAAGGTGCGCTGCAATATATGAATATACCTTACACAGGCTCTGATGTGCTTGGCTCTGCACTATCAATGGACAAAATTCGTAGTAAGCAAGTATTTCAAGCGATGAACTTACCTACGCCTGCCTTTGCCATTGTCAGTAAGACTGACTATCAAACGGGTGACGCGGCAAAAATTTCACAGCAGTTAGGCGCTGTTGTTATGGTTAAACCTGCCAATGAAGGCTCAAGTATTGGCATGTCAAAGGCCAATAATAGCGAAGAATTGCATCAGGCACTTATGGCCGCGTTTAACTACGACCAACAAGTATTAGTAGAAGCTTGGGTGCAAGGCCCTGAGTATACCGTCGCCATTCTGGGCCAAACACCTTTGCCAGTGATTCATATGGAAACGCCGCACGATTTTTATGACTACGATGCGAAATATAAATCAACTAGTACGCAGTATCATTGTCCGTGTTCATTATCAGCAGATGATGAGGCAGAGGTACAAAATATTGCCTTGAGAGCTTTTAATGCAACTGGTGCAAAAGGTTGGGGCCGGGTAGACATTATGCGCAATGACCAAAATCAATGGCAGATATTGGAAGTTAACACAGTACCTGGTATGACAGAAACATCATTAGTACCCAAAGCCGCTAAAGTTCACGGATTAAGCTTTAGTGAATTAGTGACAGAAATTGTCGCTATAAGCGCACAAGGGGCTTTGTAAAATATGGTTGCGGCAATGGACAAACAACTGCCTTTAAAGGAAGAATTAGCAAACTTACACTGGTCATTTTGGCTAGGCGTTGCGTTTTTCGTTGCTGTTATTGTCGCTATATTATCCTTCGGTATCTTTCTGAACAAAAATTTAAGTTCAGAAGCGTCAGCGCCGGTTACCTCAATTGCGATTGCCGGTGAAATGCCATATACCACGCGTTTAGATATTGAACGTGCGATAGAACAAGTGAATTTAGGCAATTTTTTCAACTTAGATGTCAACGATGTTCAGCAAAAAGTGGCTAAGTTGCCATGGGTTTATTCCGTTTCAGTGCGGAAAAAATGGCCTGATGAATTGAAAATTTATGTTGTTGACCAAAAGCCTATTGCCCACTGGAATGGTGATTTTCTCCTTAATGCTAATGGCAACGCGTTTCAGGCTGATGTGCAGCGTCTAGTCAAACAGTTACCGGCATTTTTTGGTCCAGAAGGCAGTGAACAAATAGCCTTAAAAAACTTTAGAAACTTGAACAAGCTATTAGATTTTAGCCAACTAGCTATTGATGAATTAGTACTAACTGAGCGTTTTGCTTGGCAGTTAATCTTAAATGATGGTGTCACCATTAATTTAGGACGTGATAATCGTGTAGAACGCATACAGCGTTTTATGGACATTTATCCGGAAATTAAATTGAATAAAAAGCAGGGTCAACAAGTCGATTATGTTGATCTTAGATACGATACTGGTCTAGCCGTTGGTTGGAAAGCCGCGAATAATAAAGAAAGAGTTTAGCCTTAATGCCAAAAATAACTGAAAGAAATTTAGTGGTTGGATTAGATATTGGAACGTCAAAAATTTCAGTAGCGGTTGGTGAAATCACGCTTGACAACCAGCTGAGTATTGTTGGTGTTGGTAATCAACCGGCACGTGGTATGGATAAAGGTGGCGTTAATGATTTAAACCTAGTTATTCAGTCAATTCAACGGGCTATTAATGAAGCCGAATTGATGGCTGACTGCCATATTACCTCGGTATATTTGGGTATTTCCGGTAAGCATATTAGTTGTCAAAACGAGAACGGTATGGTGCCCATTAACGACAAAGAAGTTATGCAAGATGACGTTGATAACGTTATTCATACCGCCCGTTCAGTACCTATTTCTGCAGAACGTCGGATGTTACATGTTTTGCCACAAGAATACAGCATTGACTGTCAAGACGGCATTAAAAGCCCGATTGGTATGTCAGGTGTACGCATGGAAGCGAAAGTTCATATCGTGACTTGTGCCAATGACATGGCAAAAAATATTGTTAAATGTGTTGAACGTTGCGATTTAAAAGCTGATCAGCTGATTTTTTCAGCGCTGGCTTCTAGCTATGCAATATTAACAGATGATGAAAAAGAGCTGGGTATTTGTATTGTTGACATGGGCGCAGGGACCATGGATATCGCGGCTTTTACCGGCGGAGCTTTACGCCATACCGCGGTAATTCCCGTAGCGGGCAATCAAGTGACTAGCGACATTGCAAAAATTTTCCGCACGCCATTAAGCCACGCGGAAGATATTAAAGTTCAGTATGCTTGCGCATTACGCCAAATGGTCAGTATGGAAGAAAATATTGAAGTCCCTAGTGTCGGTGGACGTCCTGCGCGGTCTATGTCACGTCATACATTAGCAGAAGTTGTTGAGCCTAGGTATCAGGAATTATTTGAACTGATCCAAGAAGAATTACGTGAATCTGGTTTAGAAGATCAAATTGCTGCCGGTTACGTGTTAACAGGTGGTACAGCCAAAATGGAAGGTGTGGTTGAATTTGCAGAAGAAGTGTTTCAAATGCCAGTACGCGTTGCCAAGCCTTTTGATGTCTGTGGATTGAAAGAGTATGTAAACGACCCCACATATTCAACGGTGGTTGGCTTGCTGCATTATGGTATGCAGGCTCATCAGCAAAAAAATAAAGAGCAAAAGAAAAGTGAATCAGTCAAGAGCATCAGCTCTAAAGTACTTGCTTGGTTTAAAGGTGAATTTTAATTAGCTGCTTTGGCGGCTAGTTAGATCAGTGCCAATCATTTCATGGCATGGGTCTTAGAAAGTAAAAAGAGTTTTGGTGGAACAAAACGTAACAAAAATTGGAGATAATAAAATGTTTGAATTAATGGAAGATCATAACGAAGAAGCAATCATCAAAGTCATCGGTGTTGGTGGTGGTGGCGGCAATGCGGTAGAACATATGGTGTTACAAACCATAGAAGGTGTTGAATTTATCACCGCAAATACTGATTCACAAGCATTACGCAATTCGGGCGCCAATGTGACTTTGCAGCTAGGCCATAATGTTACCAAAGGCTTAGGCGCTGGCGCTAACCCTGAAATTGGTCGTCTTAGTGCAGAAGAAGATAGAGAAACCATCAAAGAAGCACTTAAAGGTGCAGATATGGTGTTTATCGCGGCAGGTATGGGCGGAGGTACAGGAACAGGCGCCGCGCCTGTGGTTGCTGAAATAGCGAAAGAAATGGGTATTTTGACCGTTGCGGTAGTGACTAAGCCATTTCCATTTGAAGGCAAAAAACGGATGAATTATGCCGACCAAGGCATTGAGTTTTTATCAAAAAGTGTTGATTCACTGATCACTATTCCTAATGAGAAACTATTAAAAGTATTAGGGCCTGGTACCAGTTTGTTAGATGCTTTTAAAGCAGCCAATGATGTTTTATTAGGCGCAGTTCAAGGTATTGCTGAACTTATTACTCGTCCGGGACTCATAAACGTTGATTTTGCCGATGTTAGAACCGTGATGTCTGAAATGGGCACGGCAATGATGGGCTCAGGTACAGCATCAGGTCCGGATCGTGCAGAAGAGGCAGCAGAAGCTGCAATTTCAAGTCCATTACTTGAAGACGTTGATTTGGCAGGAGCTCGTGGCATATTGGTTAATATTACAGCCGGTATGGATATTAGTATTGATGAGTTTGAAACTGTTGGTAATGCCGTTAAAGCCTTTTCTTCTGAAAACGCTACGGTTGTTGTTGGTGCAGTTATTGACCCGGAAATGACAGATGAACTACGAGTCACTGTTGTTGCTACGGGTATTGGTGCTGATCGCAAGCCTGATATTACGTTAGTTAACCCAACACCGATAGCAGAGCCACAAGTGGTTGGTGGTGATTATACACCAAGCGCTCAGCCAGAGTTATCGTCAAACCCGGTCACTATGCCAGAAGCAAATGCTCAAGCGCAAAGAGTGACAGCAACAGAGCTTGATGATTATTTAGATATTCCAGCATTTTTACGCAAACAAGCAGATTAGTACTTGTTAGTGAAGCTAATTTAATAATGCTAAAAATTTGGAATTTTGATTTTGTTAGGCTTTTTTGATATATTACGTCTCCGCATATCCAGTGGCGGCTAATTAATATAAAAATATAGGCTTAAGAAGGCTATTTATGATTAAACAACGTACGTTAAAAGAAAGTGTCTCTGCTATTGGTGTAGGGCTACATAAAGGTGAAAAGGTGCAGATTACTCTCCGTCCTGCACCTGCTAACACCGGTATTATTTTTCGCCGAGTTGATTTAGATCCCGTTGTCGATATCCCCGCGACACCGGAAGCTGTGGGTGAAACTACCTTATGTACGTGTTTAGTGAATGAGCAAGGTGTTCAGATTTCCACCGTCGAACACTTGCTTTCTGCTGTTGCAGGCTTAGGTATTGACAACCTTATTGTTGAGGTTGACTCATCTGAAATTCCAATCATGGATGGTAGTGCTTTACCCTTTGTTTACTTAATTCAGTCGGTTGGCATTGAAACGTTAAATGTTGCTAAACGTTTTTTACGTATTACAAAAGCAATACGTGTTGAAGAAGGCGATAAATGGGCAGAACTTAAGCCTTATGAAGGCTTTCGAGTCAATTTTGCTATTGAATTTGAACACCCTGTGATTGTAAATACTTGTCAATCGATGAGTATGGACCTTTCAAGCTGTTCATTTATCAAAGAAATTAGCCGTGCGCGTACTTTTGGTTTTATGAAAGACATTGAGTTTTTACGCTCTCACAATTTAGCCTTGGGTGGCAGCTTAGAAAATGCCATCGTGTTAGATGAATACCGTATGCTTAATAAAGATGACCTGCGCTATGACGATGAATTTGTAAAACATAAAATTCTTGATGCCATTGGCGACTTGTATATGGGTGGTGTGAGTATTTTAGGTGAATTAAATGCCTTTAAATCTGGCCATGCTCTCAATAACATGTTGTTACGCGAAGTATTTAAACAAGTTGATTGTTTTGAATGGGTTACGTACGAAGATACGGTTGAATCACCTATTGAATTTCAAGAGATTAATGCGGCTGCTTTTTAATAGCACCGCTTAATCGTAAAACCCCATAAATTAAACCAGTCATTGTACTGGTTTTTTTATGTTCAGATGTTCATAGCCATCTCGGTAATTACTTCTGCATCACTCTACTGACTTATATCCGTGTAAGAACCTAGCTCCACAACGTTAGTGCAGCCATTCACGTCGATGAAGGGTATGTCGCGTTGACATATCTGTGAAGGAGGCATAGATATGGCTAAATTTTACCAGTCTGACGACATAAATGCTGAGCTATGAATAGCTTTGATTTTTTAGCTGACAATGCCAACTAAAAGAAAACTGCTGTTATTTTACTGCTTTGTTGGATTTTTGAACATCAGTTTATGTGGTCACTGAACGGTTGACGGACTAAAGTCCGACCTACAAAAGCTCACTCAAGACTACAATATCACCTGCAAGATTCAAAATACCGAGTAGCCGTTCGTAGGCTGGACTTTAATCCCTCAGTTGATGTCTTAACGGTGGCAGCTGAACAGCCAATGTTACTGGATATAGGACAAAGAAATATAACATTTATTGCTTTTATCAGTGTTATTACTGCAACAAACTATGGCTAGAATACATTCCTAAAAGTGATGGCTAAGTTGCCTATATCAAACTATTTATTAGCGTGTGCAGCCAGTTTTTCGAGTTTTTTACGTAAACTCTCGGGCGCAGTTGCCGCTATTTTTAATAAATCTGCGGCAGTAGCGGCTGAAATTGTTGAATTAATAGCGTTGGGGATAACCGTTTTTTCAGGCACTTTATTCCGAAAAGGGGTGATCTTTATCTCTATTTGATTAAACTCATTATTGGTTACTTGGGTAAGTTCGCGGCAAATATTCATTCTTTCAAATTGTAAACGTTGGCTCCAAACAGCAGACTTTACCTCAATAATAATGGCATTGGCTTTGAAATTAGCTATTTTGAAGACATCGGCTGGTAGGTCGGGGCAAATTTGGCGTACAATGTCCGACAATACGGTTAAAGAGTTGGTTTTTGCGGCTATTTGTGCCAAAGTGCCTGACGTTGAATTAAACAGCGCTGACATGTCTGTGGGGATTCTAGATTTTCGTGCCATAAGTCAGCTCTGAACAAACGATAAATGAAATATGAGTTTAACATTACTATACCGCGGAAAGAACGTTAGATTTTCAATGAAGCTAAATAAGCAGCATTGGTTATCTGCTATCGTTACCCTTGCCTTGGTTTCTGGACTCATTGTGCATTTAATTTCTTCAGCAGATGATGTGCCACAAAATCCGGCTTATCTCCTGTCAAGTTTACCCACTATTGATAACCCTAAAGCCAACAGTCAAGTAACCGCAGTAACCATGAAATTGGCTAAATTACCAAGCCAAGTGTTAAGGTTAAATGCTTTAGGCGATCGCTTAGCAGAAGACGCTAGCATTCCAGGCAATGAGTTTAATTTTCAACAAGCGCCGCCTAGCAGTGGCCCAATGTATCAGGCCGATAGTGTTAAGCAAAAAAGTTTAGTCGAATTGAGCCAAGGTATAGACACATTAGCAGAAACACTCGAACATGAAGAAAAACAATTAAAAATGCTTGAATCTGTTAGTTTTGGACACCATATAGAGAATACTTGGTATTTATCTGGTCGACCAATGACTAAAGGTTGGTTGTCATCGTATTTCGGACTACGTAAAGACCCTTTTAATGGTAAACCTGCCATGCATGAAGGTGTTAATTTTGCGGGCAGTGAAAATGATGACATTATTGCCACGGCATCAGGTGTGGTAAGTTGGGCAAGTTCTCGTTACGGTTATGGTAATTTAATTGAGATTAATCATGGTGATGGTTTAAAAGCTCGCTACGATCATAATAAAACCATAGCAGTATCTTTTGCTGATAGTGGTTAACAAAGGTCAAGTTATTGCAAGAATGGGCAGTACAGGGCGCTCGATAGGACTGCACGTACACTACGAAATTTTATGTAATAACCGAAAGATAGATCCAAAAAAATATGTTTATCGCAAAGAAAAATAATGCAAAATAATAACTTTTGCTCTAATTTCAGTTGTTTAAAATAGAACTGGCATTACAATACTAAGCAAGTTTATGTGATCGGCTCAACCGATCATTTTATTTTCAGTTGAAGATATTCTTCTCAATATGGTTTAACACGATGTTTGTAAATATAATGACGAAACTGTTTGGTAGTCGAAATGATCGATTGCTTAAACAAATGCAGAAAGAAGTAAGTAAGATTAATGCCCTAGAACCGGTTTTTGAAGCACTCAGTGATGAAGAACTAAAAGCAAAAACACCTGAGTTTAAAGAACGTATTGCACAAGGCGAAGAGCTTGACGCTCTTCTTCCTGAAGCTTTTGCGGTAGTACGCGAAGCGAGTAAACGGGTATTTGGTATGCGTCATTTTGACGTGCAAATGATCGGTGGCATGGTGCTAAATTCTGGTAAAATAGCGGAAATGCGTACCGGTGAAGGTAAAACACTTACCGCCACCTTACCGTCTTATTTAAATGCACTAACCGGTAAAGGTGTGCATGTAATTACGGTCAATGACTATCTTGCTAAGCGAGATGGCGATTGGAATCGGGCATTATTTGAATTTTTAGGTATGACGGTTGGTTGTAATGTCGCGGGTATGGCACCAGAAGATAAGCAAGCCGCTTATAATTCGGATGTGACTTACGGTACTAACAACGAATTCGGCTTTGATTATCTGCGTGATAACATGGCCTTTTCACCAGAAGAGCGGGCACAAAAACCGTTAAATTTTGCGGTTATCGATGAAGTCGACTCGATATTAATTGATGAAGCACGTACACCGCTCATTATTTCTGGCCAAGCAGAAGATGGCTCAGCGCTTTATCGTAATATCAACCTCGTTGTACCCACACTAGTACAACAAGAAGAAGAAGATAAAGAAGGTGAAGAAAGCACCGGCGACTTCACTATCGATGAAAAAGCCAAGCAAATTTATTTAACCGAGCTTGGTCAAGTTCATATCGAAGAAATTATGCTCGAAAAAGGCTTGATGCAGCAAGGAGATTCACTTTTCTCAGCGGCAAATATCACCTTATTACACCATGTTATGGCCGCGTTACGTGCACATAAGCTCTTTCAAAGAGACGTAGATTACATCGTCAAAGACGGCGAAATTGTTATTGTTGACGAGCATACCGGACGTACAATGGAAGGTCGTCGTTGGTCAGAAGGTTTACATCAAGCCGTTGAAGCAAAAGAAGGTGTAGATATTCAAAATGAAAATCAAACACTGGCGTCAATTACCTTTCAAAACTTTTTCCGCATTTATAATAAACTGTCAGGAATGACAGGTACTGCCGACACTGAAGCGTTTGAGTTTAATCATATTTATGCTTTAGAAACCGTAGTTATCCCAACAAACCAGCCAATGGTACGTAAAGATTTACCTGATTTAATTTACTTAACAGGTGAAGAAAAGTTTGAAGCCATTTTAGAAGACATTAAAGATTGTGTTAAACGTGGCCAGCCAGTGTTGGTGGGTACCATCAGTATTGAGACCTCAGAATTTCTGTCGTCATTCTTAAAGAAAGAAAAAATTAAGCACAAAGTACTTAATGCTAAATTTCATCAACAAGAAGCTGAAATTGTTGCTGATGCCGGTAAAATTTCCGCAGTAACTATTGCCACTAACATGGCGGGTCGTGGTACCGATATAGTACTGGGTGGTAACTTGACCACTACGCTTGAAAAGTTAAATAATCCAAGTGAAGATAAAATTGCTGAAGTTAAAGCGGCTTGGCAAGTAGAGCATGATAAAGTATTAGCAGCCGGTGGTTTGCACATTGTTGCGACAGAACGTCATGAATCTCGTCGTATTGATAACCAATTGCGTGGTCGTTCGGGTCGCCAAGGTGATGCGGGTTCAACACGTTTTTACCTGTCAATGGAAGATAGTTTGATGCGAATTTTTGCTTCAGAGCGTATCGGCAACATGATGCGTAAACTTGGCATGGAGCACGGCGAAGCTATTGAACACCCTTGGGTAACTAAGAGCATTGAAAACGCGCAGCGTAAAGTAGAAGGTCGTAACTTTGACATTCGTAAACAATTACTTGAATTTGATGATGTTTCAAATGATCAACGTAAAGTTATTTACGAACAACGTAATGAATTAATGGATGAAGCCGATATTGCTGACGTGATTACCGCGATCCGCGCTGACGTAGTTAATGGCCTAATTGGACAACATATTCCGCCACAATCGTTAGAAGAAATGTGGGATATTACTGGCTTAGAAGAGCGCTTTAAAGGCGAACTTACGCTTGAACTACCGATTGCAAAATGGCTAGAAGAAGACAGTAATTTGCATGAAGATACTTTACGTGAAAAAATCTTAGATACAGTTGATGCAAGTTATGCAGCCAAAGAAGAAATGGTGGGTGCTGAGGTTTTACGTCAATTTGAAAAAGCTGTTATGTTACAAAGCTTAGACTCGCATTGGAAAGAGCACCTAGCGGCGATGGATCATTTACGTCAAGGTATTCATTTACGTGGTTACGCGCAAAAGAACCCGAAACAAGAGTTTAAACGTGAGTCGTTTGAACTGTTTGCTGAGTTGCTTGATAACTTAAAATACGACGTTATTGGTATCTTAAGCAAGGTGCAAATTAGGGCAGAATCTGATGTTGAAGCCGTTGAAGAGCAACATAGAAAAGCCGATGAATTGCCAAAAGAGTTTAAGCATGAATCAGCTTCAGCGCCAGAACAAGCAACCTTGCCACGTGTGGGTCGAAATGAACCTTGCCCATGTAACTCAGGTAAAAAATATAAGCAGTGCCACGGTAAATTAACCTAAGCACTCAACAAGTAAATTGTTGATAAATGCCAGTCACTTGACTGGCATTTTTATTTTCAGGATGAAGGGTATGTCAGGATCATATGGCCGTTTCTAGCCATTCATAGCTGCACGGCATAAGTGTATGCTTGCAGGTCAGGTGAAAGAGTGACAATGTGCAGACATCCTATTTTTTGAGGTATGGTTGTTTTGTGTTGGGCCGTTTCTTTGTAGGTCGGACTTCAGTCCGTCAACTATTAAGCTGGCGATCAAGATGATGTGCTTGCAAGTATCTGCAGCGGGTATAATCTTTTATACACGTTTGATTAATTAAATGAGCTAGTTTTTACTTCAGCCATTAAAAATGCGCAGATAATAAATTAACCTAGTATTAGATAAGTATTAGATAGTATTAGATAAGTATTAAGGATAAATAATGACAAAAATTGTGCATGTTGCGGTTGGAGTGATCAAGCAAGACCATAAGTTTTTTCTCACTAAACGATTAGCTGATAGTCATCAGGGTGGCAAGTGGGAATTTCCTGGTGGCAAAGTGGAAGAAAATGAAACTGTCCATCAAGCGCTTCACAGAGAACTAAAAGAAGAAGTCGCCATAGAAACCTTGACGTGTACACCATTAATGCAAATCAGCCATGATTACGGCGATAAAAAAGTGTTACTAGAGGTATTTGTTGTTGATAACTTTAACGGCCAAGCAAAAGCTTTAGAAGGGCAGCAATCAGGTTGGTTTAGCTTAGCAGAGTTCGCTACTTTACACTTTCCGGCGGCTAATCAAGCCATTATTGAAAAGCTGCTAAAAAATTATCAATAATATTTTATCGCTGATTCACTCTAACGGTAGTATTAACAGCGCTTATGTTAAATAGGCCATATTATACTAAGTTGATTAATGGCCTGTGCATTTTTAATGGATAAAATGAAAAACTACGGCGTTATAAAATTTATAAGGTGAATAACGCCATATTAAATATTATGCCTAGTATCTAGCCATTTTTTCACATGAAAAAGGTGATCACTTAATTAATCAAATAGCTATTACTCAGGTTCAACAAAGAATTTATTATGTTGTAAAAACTCCGCTTCTAAAGCATCGAGCATCTCTTCATTTAACTCAACAGCACCTTGCACGGGTTGGCTAATTTTATGATTCTCGTCAGCCCAATCACCAATATCAATTAACTGGCAACGTTTACAACAAAATGGACGGTATTGACTTTCTTCTTGCCAAATGACTTCTTTTTTACAAGTGGGACAAGCTACTTTTAGTGTCATAAGAATTACTATTAACTTAAAATTGTTATGCCATTATAAGAGAATTTTACTTAAGCGGCTAGGGGCAGCGATAAGCTTTCAGTTTGAAGCCGTCAGTTAGAAACTCCAACTGACAACTATGTCTACTGATAGCTGACAGCTTAAAACTATTAACTAATCACTATTAACTATGTTTATTTACACCGAGCCAACTGAAAGTGGGTTGTTTGCTTGGAGTATTTACGGCCGCTTTCATTGCAGGGCGTCATAAAGCGTATTGAGTAGCGAAAACGGTTACCACTAATGATGGGATAAAAAGGTAGATGCTCCGCAATCTTGATACGTAATAATATTAATCCTTCGCCATTGTCTTGGTAAAAGCCACTATCGGTTGTTACTTCCTTGAACTGCGTCCGTTGACGAACAAACTTTAGCACCAGTGATAAAGCGGCACTAATTTGCGCCAGTAGCGACAGCCAATGGCGGCATTGTGCTTCAACTTTAACGCTTGGTTGGCTTAACCAAAACTGTAATTGTGGTAAATCAAAGCGCGAACTGCCGCCCTGAATCGCGAAACGCTGCTTTAACGCCACCAAAAACTTATCATCTTTGAATTGCAGCCACTTAGGGTTAGGGCCTTTTAATTGGCTGGAGAGGGCAAGCGTTTTTTTTAGGTTATCTTCGAGGGCGGCGCTATTAATATCTGGAATTTTTGACCAAACCACTAAATTTTGTTCTATTTTTTCTAAGTCCTTAATCAAGTCACCACGTATATCATTACGATCAACGGTATCTAGAATGGCAAATAAAGCATTAAAAAACACGCTGTAACTAGTGGCCATGTTGTATTGTAAGCAATCTGAAGCCTGGAAAAATAATTGCTCAAGTTTTAAATAATTTCGAATACGCTCATTGAGCGGATGTTCATATAGTATAGCGGTCATTAATTAGAAACTTTTTTTTAAAATTAGCGAGTAATGTCTTTATAGTATGCATAGCTTGGTAAAATGGCGAATTATTTTATCAAAAATACTGGCCAAAGGCTTACTTATCAAGGCTAGGGTGGAAAGTGCTGGCAGATAATAACTGATACTTTTGATCTAAAATTATCACCTGTTGACGAATATCTTCTAGACTTTTATGCTGATTATTGATGATGTCATCAGCAAAGTTTAGGCGTTGTTCACTCGGCATTTGACTCGCTATAATACGCTTGATTTCTGCCGCTGAACTTGGATCACGTGCTAGGGTGCGTTTAACTTGGCTTGCTTCGTCAACATTAACCACCAAAACACGGTTGACCATTTTATGTAAATTATTTTCTAGCAGTAAGGGCGCCACTAGTAGGCAATAGCTGCTTTTGGCCTGCGCTATTTGCTTGACTATTTCTGCTCGAATTAACGGGTGTAATAAATTATTTAACCAAGCTTTATCTTGAGGCTGACTAAAAATTCGGCTGCGCAGTTTAGCTCTGTTAAGTTCACCATTATCATCAATATAGTCAGCGCCGAAATGCGCTTCAAGCGCTAATAGTGCTTTACTGCCAGGCTGTACAACAATACGTGCCGCGATATCTGCATCGATAATGTCGATGTTTAACTCGGCGAAAATATCACTGACGGTGGTTTTGCCACTGCCAATGCCACCGGTTAAGCCTACAATAAATTCAGACATAAATAATTCCTGTTTAAGCTTTAAGCTTTAAGCTTTAAGTTTGAAGCTGTCAGTTTGAAGCTATCAGCTATCAGTTCCACCTAACTTGCTAGAGGCGATTGTTTTTACTGAAAGCTTCTTTTACTGACAGCTGACAGCTTTTTCCTGTCTTTGAAAGCTTTTTAAGTCAATGTACTTAAATACCACGACCAAATGCCATTACCCCAGAGTAGTGTTATCCAACCTGCAACCGCTAAATAGGGGCCAAAGGGGATCACTTGCTCTCGCTGGTGATTCTTAAATATTATTAGGCTAATGCCAATAACAGCGCCAACGGCTGAGGCCATTAAAATCAGTAAGGGTATTAACTGCCAGCCTAACCAAGCGCCAAAAAGCGCCACCAGTTTAAAATCACCATGGCCCATACCTTCTTTGCCGGTAAGTAACTTAAATAACCAAAATACACTAAACAAGCTCAAGTAACCGGCCACCGCGCCAATAACCGCCTCGTTTAATGGCACAATACTGCCATTAATGTTAACCAATAACCCTAGCCATATTAATGGTAGCGTTATTTGATCAGGTAATAGCATGTGATCAAGATCAATTAAGGTTAAACAAATTAAGCCCCAAGTTAATACTAATAGCATGAGTGTGGTGAAGGTAACGCCATAATGGGCGGCAATAACCACACTTAAGAACGCAGTTGTTAATTCAACTAACGGATAACGCAGCGCTATTTTTTCCTGACATTGACTGCATTTACCGCGTAAACATAACCAACTTATGACAGGAATATTTTCGTAAAAACGAATTTTATGTTGGCAAGATGGGCAACTAGAGCTTGGCGTTGACAGGGTAATAATCGCTTCTACAGGCTTGACAGGTTTAGCGAGTTCATCAGCTAAAAACTCACGACATTCTCTTTTCCAACCTTGTTCTAGTATTTTAGGTAAGCGATAAATAACTACATTTAAAAAGCTCCCTATCAGTAATGAAAAAACGATGACAACACCATAGAAAAATGCGGGAGAGTTTGTCATTAGTGCAATAAATTCAGTCAAAAGAATAGGCCTCAAAATGTAGGTGATGTATGTTAATGGCTTTGATTAAATAATGCCAAGTAAACAAAAAAACGATGACAAGCATCGCTTTAATTTCATTGTGTTAAGTAAATGGCAATGTCTATGGCCAGTGCTTTTAGGTAACTTAAACCACCATACCAATTTGAAAAATAGGCAAATACATGGCAATAATTAAGCCCCCGATAACCACACCCAGCACCGCCATAATCATCGGCTCAAGCAATGTGGTTAAATTGTCCACCGCATTGTCAACTTCTTGCTCATAAACCGTAGCAACTTTCGCTAGCATATCGTCAACTGAGCCAGACTCCTCACCAATGGCGACCATTTGCACCACCATATCAGGAAAAATAGCACAATTGCGCATGGCTAAGTTCATTTGCATACCTGAAGTTACTTCAGCGCGAATCTCTAAAATAGCCTCACGAAATACCGCATTACCTGAGGCACCAGCAGCAGACTCTAACGCATCGGGTAAAGGTACACCAGCGGCAAAGGTGGTTGATAAAGTTCTGGCATAACGAGCAACAGCTGCTTTTTTTAGCACACTACCAATAACAGGAATTTTTAATATTTTTCTATCAACACTATCGCGAAAAGTCAGACTATTGGCATGAGCTTTTTTAAAGAAGAAACTGCCAATAAATAGCCCAGCAAGACCAAAATACCAATAGGCCTGCATAAATTCTGATATCGCAATAACCAGTAAAGTAAAACCGGGTAGCTCTGCACCAAAACTAGCAAAAATGTCTTGGAATACAGGCACCACAAAAATCAATAAAACAGAGGTAACAATAAAGGCGATAACTAAAACAGAAATAGGATAAGTCATGGCTTTTTTTATTTTTGCTTTTAGTGCTTCTGCTTTTTCTTTATAGGTAGCAATACGTTCATAGATAGTTTCAAGTGAACCCGATTGTTCGCCTGAGTTAACTAAATCACAATATAACTCATCAAAATATTTTGGGTGCTCACGCAAGCACTCAGACAGGGGGATACCCGATTGTAATTTTTGACCGATAGTGGCGAGTAATTTTTGCATATTGCCATTGTTGTTGCCAGAGCCGATCATTTCAATAGTTTGCACTAAGGGTACGCCAGCCGATAACATGGTGGCAATTTGGCGAGTAAGTACCGCAATATCAACCGGCATGATTTTTTTATCGCCGCCCAGCCCAAATAAAGGTTTAGCTTTTTTGCTGACTTTACCTGGGGTTATGCCTTGCTTACGCAGCTGGGCTTTAAGCTCTAATATGCTGGTGGCATTAAACTCACCATTGATTTTTTTACCTTTGCGGTTGAGCCCTTGCCATTTATAAACATCAAGCGCTTTAACCTTACTTTTTTTGTTTTTTACTTTTACTGTTGAAGAAACAGCCATGGGCTTAACCTAATTTTTTATTGTTTAGTTATTGTTATTGTTATTGTTACATTGAACTTATCGCTATTGGCTACACTACACTTGGCAATTTTTAGCCAAGGATCAGTAGTATAGCGAACAGCACTTATTGGCTAAAGGGTAATAAGCAACGCTGACCGTTTTCAATTAACCCGTGATATTATAATGCTAAGCGGTGCGGCAGTAAAATGCTTAGGCATTGGTTACTCGATTAACTTCTTCTAAACTGGTTACCCCTAAAGCGGCTTTTTCTAGCCCTGACTGGCGTAAATTATTGTAGCCTTCACGCTGGCATTGGGCGGCAATATCTAAGGAATTAGCGCCGTTCATAATTAAATTCGCGGTAATGTCACTAATTTTTATCACTTCATAGATACCCACTCGACCTTTATAACCGCCGGTGCAAAAATCACAACCCATGGGTTTAAATAATTTTATCTCGCTAACTTGCTCAGGTAAAAAACCTTGTGCGAGCAGTTCACTTTCAGGTATGTGTTCTTCTGCTTTGCATTGGGTACATAATCGTCGAGCCAATCGCTGAGCGATAATAATGGTGACTGAACTGGCCACGTTGTATGACGGCACACCCATATTTAATAAACGGGTTAAGGTTTCTGCGGCTGAGTTAGTATGTAATGTTGATAAGACTAAGTGGCCAGTTTGCGCGGCTTTAATGGCAATTTCTGCAGTTTCTAAGTCACGAATTTCACCCACCATGACAATGTCGGGATCTTGGCGTAAAAATGAGCGTAATGCGCTGGGAAAGGTTAAACCGGCGCGGGTATTAATTTGTACTTGGTTAACGCCTTCAAGGTTAATTTCAACCGGATCTTCGGCGGTAGAGATATTTCGCTCTTCGGTATTTAAAATATTTAAGCCGGTATAAAGTGAAACCGTTTTACCTGAGCCGGTTGGCCCAGTGACTAAAATCATACCTTGTGGTTGTGCTAAGGCGTCCATGTAAATTTGCTTTTGCTTGGGTGCATAGCCCAGCATGTCGATGCCTAACATGGCACTTGACGAGTCAAGAATACGCATAACCACTTTTTCGCCCCACATAGTGGGCAGGGTACTGACACGAAAATCAATCGACTTCTTTTTAGATAAGGCTAATTTAATACGGCCATCTTGTGGCACACGACGTTCAGCAATATCTAATTTTGACATCACCTTTAAACGTGCGGCCATGCGCGCGGCTAGTGATACTGGAGGCCTAGCCACCTCGTTTAAAATACCGTCAATACGAAAACGAATGCGGTAAGACTTTTCATAAGGTTCAAAATGTAAATCTGACGCGCCTTTGCGAATGGCGTCGAGCAGTATTTTATTGATATAGACCACAATGGGTGCATCTTCTTTATCGCCAAGACCAATGTTTTCTTCTTCTTTTCGATCTTCTTGAACATCCATGCCAGCTAATTCTTTCGCGTCGATATCAGAAATATCAAGCGCATCACTGTCGGCTTCTAATAGTTTTTCAATGCAATTGCTTAAAGCGGTTTCGTTGGCAATTACTAACTCGGTTGCATAGCCGGTATTAAACTGAATTTCTTCTAGGGCATCAAGGTTAGTGGGATCCGACATGGCAACAAATAACACTTTGCCACGTAAATATAACGGTAGGGCGTTGTGTTTACGGATCAGTTTTTCGTTACGTATACCCTCAGGAATTAGCGAGGTATCAAAATGATCTAAGTCGATTAATGGACAACCAAAACTACGCGACAAGGTGCTAGCAATATCTTTAGCATTAATCTCTTGATCTTCAACTAAATAGCGTAAAAAAGGCTTGTTCTGCCGAATAAAGTCAGCACTAATTGTTCCTGCTTTTTCAGTAGGAACAACGTTATGCTTAGATAGCGCAGATAGTAGGCTAGATTGTTGATGCAGACCTTTCATAAATCTCTAAAACTCAGTGAGTATGTGTAAAATAACAGTAAAATTATTTAATGTTAACAGTAACTTTTGGCAAAACAGGTTCCACCTTGTTCCCACTTGACAGGGCTTGTAATTCCGTTTGCCTTTAAAGTATAGGTAATACCCTGAAGAGAAGAACCATCGCTTTTCCAAGTAATTGTAATTATGGCGTTACTGACTGTTGAACCATGCTTATTTGCAGTAGCCATAACATCTACCGGTATACCAAAAGCTCCGCCCTTAAGTGCAGCTGTATTAATAGGTTTTTTTGTTTGAACCGCGACTTCAACAGCTGATTTAATTGAAGTTGTTGCTAATATAGCTTCTGAAAATTTTGAACGATCGAAATAAGTTTGATATGCGGGCAATGCTACTGCAGCCAGTATTCCAACAATAGCCACCACAATCATCAGCTCTATGAGCGTGAAGCCTGATGAATTACTAAATTTTTCATGTTTATTATTCATTAATTTGCACCAGCAGCGTAATTTTAACAAAATCTTAAAATAAAAAAGAGCTCTAATGAGCTCGTTTTTTAATATACTGAGCATTGTAGATTAAATACTTTCGCTATTAACAGTACCCACTAGTTAGGCACGTACCGCCTTGCGTCCAAACTACCGGTGCATCAACACCGTCTGGTGTTAATGTGTAAGTAACTCCAGCAAGATCAGTACTATCACTCCGCCACTCGATAGTAATTACACCATTGAGTACACTTGAACCATGAAGTGCTGCAGTTTTAGTTACAGCCGTTGGAATACCAAAAACTCCACTGTCTAAAGCTGCTAGATTTGTAGGGCTTTTAGTTTGTATTGCCACTTCAAGTGCTGATTTTAGTGGTGTTGCAGCCAGTACAGCTTCAGAAAATTTGGCTCTATCTGTATATGTTTGATAAGCCGGCAAAGCCACTGCGGCTAAAATACCGATGATCGCAACCACGATCATTAATTCAATTAGGGTAAAACCTTGTGCTTTTTTGATTGTATTTAGTTTTTTCATTATTATTAATTCCATAGATTATTATGTTAGCAAAATTTATATTGCGGTAAAAATGACTAAATGTAAAATATTTGTGAATTTTTTTTTGAAATATTTGCTCCTTAATGCTTTGTGGTTAATTTTTAGGCTATTTAATGACTTATAAATATATTTTTAAGCTATCAGCTTTCAGTTATTAGCGCTTAGCGGTATTTGCTAGCGATTAACTTGGCTTTAGTTTTAAACTGACCGCTTTGAACTGAAAGCTTGACTTGATTTTACTTTTTCGTTTTTAACAAAAGCGCATTGACAGATCAACCGCTTGTACGTGTTTGGTTAATGCCCCTACCGAGATAAAGTCGACACCTGTTTTTGCATAATCTGTTAGTGTTGCCAGTGTCATATTACCCGACACTTCTAACTTGGTTTTACCGGCCGATATGTCTGCGGTTAATTGCACGGCTTGTTCAATCATCTGCGGGCTAAAGTTGTCTAGCATAATGATATCGCTACCGGCATTTAATGCTTGCGTTAGCTCTTCAATGCTCTCAACTTCCACTTCTACTGTTTTATCACTATGGTTGATGCGGGCTGTTTTGATGGCTTTTTCAATACCGCCACAAGCGGCAATGTGATTTTCTTTAATTAAAAAGGCATCAAACAAGCCAACTCTATGATTGACCCCTCCACCGCAAGTTACGGCGTATTTTTGTGCACTACGCAAACCAGGTAAGGTTTTACGGGTATCAAGTAGCTTAGTGGTAGTGCCTGCTAAGTGTTTAACAAAGCTACTAGTAACGGTTGCGGTACCTGAAAGGCTTTGTAAAAAGTTTAAGGCGGTGCGCTCACCGGTTAATAAAATACGTGCGTTACCCGTTAATTCAAATAAGGTGGTATTGGCTTTTACGCTTTCGCCATCATTAACAAACCAAGTGATTTTGGTGGTGGTGTGGTAAATGTTATCAAGTTGTTTAAACACTTCATTTACCCAAGCAACGCCGCATATAACACAGGCATCGCGACTAATAATGTTAGCTACCGCTTGGTTTTCTAATGGAATAAGTTCGGCGGTTATATCACGGCTAGCGGCGAGTTCTTGGTAGGTATTAACGCCTAGGTCTTCACATAATGCCCAGGTAACGGTTTTGCTGATGTCGTGTAATAATGAGGCTGGTAACATTTAAAGCTGCTCTCGTAAAATTAGTTGTTTTCCGGTTTGACTAAATTCTACTCTTTTTAGCGCGCTCATGCCCAATAGAATTTCATCAGCCGCCATGCTGGGGTTAATATTTGCCGCTATATCATACAAATAAATATTACCTATGCGTAACTCGTTTATTTGCGTGGTAAAGACGGTAATAATGCCATTAGCGGTTTGCACACGTTGTTGTCCTTGCGCTTGCAGGGCTAGGTTTTCTGCAATATGGGCCGGAATTGACACTTGTGTTGCGCCAGTATCAAGTAAAAATGTAACCTCGCGGCCATTAATGGCACCGTTTGTTACATAATGCCCTTGGCGGTTTTGTTCTAAGGTAACGGCGGCTTTACCATTGGCTTGCATTGAAAGCTTAGGGTTTTGATTGGGATTATATTGTCCGTCTAACAAGTCTTGAAAAATAAAAACCAATAAGGCAATGCCAATAACCCAAGCTACCCAGACAAAACCTTTGCCAAAATTTGCTGTTGTGTCATTTTCATTCATTTATGTCCAACCTTGGGTTAATCTGTTTGGTATATCTTGTTCTGTTGTCCACTTTACTATGTAATAGTACTAGGATAAACAATCGGTGAATTATTGTATGTCATTTTTGCCAAATAACCGAAAAAAGAGCACTGAACTGATCATTAAAAAGGGTTGGCTTAGTGGCGTTGAAATTCAACCGTCGAGCCACTTTGAGCCTAGAGCCGAAAATGAAGCCGTAAGTTTATTGGTTGTGCACAATATTTCATTGCCACCGGGGCAATTTGGCGCTGACCACATCACTAATTTTTTTCTGGGTAATTTAGACCCAAGCATAGATCCTTACTTTGAAAGTATATACCGGCTACGTGTATCCGCGCATTGCCTTATTCAGCGTGACGGCAATATTGTGCAATATGTTTCGTTTAACGATAAAGCTTGGCACGCTGGCCTGTCGTGTTATCAAGGTCGAGAAAAGTGTAATGACTTTTCAATTGGTATTGAGCTAGAAGGGACTGACGATATTCCTTATACTGAAGTACAATATCAACAGCTTAGCCGCGTGAGTCAGAGCTTAATTGGCACCTATGCGGGCTTAGAAAATAACATTGTGGGTCATTGTGACATTGCACCTGGACGTAAAACAGACCCTGGACCTGCGTTTGATTGGCCAAGTTTTAGAGCATTATTGATAAGATAGCGGTCAGTTTTAAGCTATCAGCTGTCAGTAAAAACAAACACCAACTGTGAGTTGTGAGTACTGATAGCTAAAAAATAGCGGTCAGTTTGAAGCTGTCAGCTGTCAGTAAAAACAAACACCAACGGTGATTTGGGAGTACTGATAGCTCAAAAATAGTGGTCAGTTTGAAGCTGTCAGCTGTCAGTAAAAACAAACACCAACGGTGAGTTGGGAGTACTGATAGCTAAAAAATAGCGGTCATTTTGAAGCTGTCAGCTGTCAGTAAAAACAAACACCAACGGTGAGTTGGGAGTAACTGATAGCTGACAGCTTAAGACTTACAGCTAAAAAGGTAGCTTAGACTTACAGCTAATAAAACGTAGCTGAAGAGCTGAAATTTTTTTAAAAACATAGGATAATTAAACATGAGCTTGATTAGTTTGTTAATTGCATTAGTTGCTGAGCGTTACTTGTCGTCAAGTGCTTGGCAATTTAATACCTTGTACCAACGATATATGGCGGTAATTAAGCAGACTAAGTTGCTGGCTAATTATCGAAGTTCTGCACTGTTAAGCTATGTAGTGATTTTTATTCCTGTACTAGGTTGTCATTTTTTATTGGCACAAGTGGATAACGCTTTACTGTATTTAATTGCCTCAACCTTAATATTGATTGTTTGCTTTGGTTGCATGAAAACGCGCGAGGTCTATAAAAGCTATTTACAATCAGCTTTTAAGGGGGAATTAACCAGTTGTGAGTTACATCATCTGCAACTACAACAAGATAAAAACATTGCTAACATGGGCTTTGGTCAAACAATGGTTTGGTTAAATTATCGCTACTTTATCGCGGTTATGCTGTTTTTCGTTTTATTCGGTGCCGCAGGTGCATTGTTTTATCGCTTATTAACTACGGTAAATGAAAGTGTTAACGCAGAAAGCTCTGCTGTGGATGTTGAGGATGAAAATAGCGAAGAGCTGGCTAATGGCGATGACGGTGATAAAGCAACGCAACAATTATTATTTTGGGTTGATTGGCTACCGGTTAGGCTTGTTGCTTTTGGTTATATGTTTGTTGGCCATTTCTCAAAAGCCATGCCGGCTTGGATAGATAACTTATTTGAGTTTGAAAAAACGCCAAGCCAAGTCTTAATCAGTGTTGCTCAAATGTCGGAAGACTTTATGGTTGACGCTGATGACTATACTGCAGAGCCTTGTTTATTAGTGAAATTAGCCAAACGTACCTTGTTACTGTTTCTAGCGGTAATAGCGGTATTAACCTTAACGGGTATTATTTCCTAGTTTTAACTTAGACTAAATTAAAGAAAAGAGAAAAAAGAGAAGTTTTAAGCTGTCAGTGCTCAGCTGTCAGCTTAAAACCAAAGCCAAGTTTAATCGTCTACCCACACAGCTAAACTTTTGTTACTGATAGCTGACAGCTCAAAACTTACCGCTTAGAACATAAAACTACCTATTATAATTTTCATCTCCACGAAATGAAATCGAAAGCGTTTATTCACGCCTCTACACTGATATCACAAAAATCCTTAAGTAAGTAATTGATTATAAATCACCCACAGTGTTTACAACGCTATAAGCATTTGTTACATTATATTCGAAATTATTAAATTGGTAAGACCAATTGACCAAGGTATTTGAAAATAAAGCCAGAGGATTTAGATACCTAATAGCGCAATAATAAAGGATTTTATATGTCGATTCCGAGTATTAAAAAGCCGGTGAAGCAAGCTAAGTTGTCAGATATTATTTTAGCTCAGCTTGAGACTATGATCCTAGAAGGTAGTGTGAAGCCGGGCGAAAAATTACCGGCAGAGCGAGAACTGGCTAAACAGTTTGATGTTTCGCGTCCTTCGTTACGTGAAGCTATGCAAAAGTTAGAAGCAAAAAATTTAGTCACCCGTCGTCAAGGTGGCGGCACTTATGTTAGTGACAAAATTTTGAGTGGACTGTCAGACCCACTATTTGCCCTAATGGCGAACAATAAAGAATCGCAATTTGATTTATTAGAGTTTCGCCATGGTATTGAGGGTATGTCAGCCTATTATGCCGCAATGCGTGGTACGCAAGCTGATTTTGAAGAAATTCAACGTAAACATGACAGTATTGGCACTGCACAATTAGATGACAATTACCGGCTTGAAGCTGAAGCGGTTTTTGGTTTTTACATCGCTATATGCGCCGCGAGCCACAATGCGGTTATTCTGCATTTAGCCCAGAGTATGGCGCCATTGTTGATTGACAACATTGAGAAGAATTTAACTATACTGGCTAAGCGACCTGACGTGTTTAGCCAAATATCTGATTATCGCACACGTTTAATGAGTGCGATTGTCAGTGGCAAGCCCCAAGTTGCTTGGGGAGCTAGCCATCGCCATTTAGCCTTCATTGAAGAAGTGCTATTAAAAATGTCGCAGGAAAATAGTCGTATGGAACGCTCAATACGCAGAATTAAACGACCGAAAACTGTCAGCAATTAAAAGTGAATGCTTGCCAAGTGCATGATGCATTAATTGAACGGTATAGGTGTGATAAAAAATTACTACGCATTAACGTTATCTGTTTAATAACAGCTATCTTTAAACAATTAAATCTACTTAACAAACAACAACTGGAGACTAAGTAATTATGTCTGAGCTCCCAAATCTAGATATTGATTCAATGGAAACCCAAGAATGGTTAGAATCAATGGAGTCTGTGTTAGAAAACGAAGGGCCGGAACGCGCTCATTTTCTACTTGAAAAGTTAATCGATAGAGCCCGTCGTAGCGGTACACATTTACCCTTTGACGCCAAAACAGCTTATGTAAACACCATTCCTCCAGGTTTAGAGCCGCATATGCCGGCTGATCAAACCATAGAGTCACGTATTCGTTCTGCTATTCGTTGGAATGCGTTAGTCTTGGTATTGCGCGCCTCTAAAAAAGATTTAGACTTGGGTGGTCATATTGGCAGCTTTGCGTCTTCTGCTATGTTATACGATGTTGGCTTTAACCATTTCTTTAGAGCCGCTTCTGAAAAAGATGGTGGCGACTTTATTTTTGCCCAAGGTCATATCTCTCCAGGTATTTATGCTCGTGCTTTTATGGAAGGACGATTAACCGAAGAGCAAATGAATAATTTCCGCCAAGAGTGTGACGGCAAAGGCTTATCGTCATATCCTCATCCGCATTTAATGCCAGACTTTTGGCAGTTTCCTACGGTTTCAATGGGCTTAGGTCCACTACAAGCTATTTATACCGCACGTTTTCTTAAATATTTAACTGACCGTGGTATTAAAGACTGTTCAGAGCAACGGGTTTATTGTTTCTTAGGTGACGGTGAAACAGATGAGCCTGAATCATTAGGTGCTATCGGTTTAGCGACACGTGAAGGTTTAGATAACTTAACCTTTATTATCAACTGTAACTTACAGCGCTTAGATGGCCCTGTTCGTGGCAACGGTAAAATTATTCAAGAGCTTGAAGGCACATTTCGCGGCGCAGGCTGGGAAGTGGTAAAAGTTATTTGGGGTTCTTACTGGGATGCGTTAATTGCCCGTGACACTTCAGGTAAATTATTACAGTTAATGAGTGAAACCGTTGACGGTGAATACCAAAACTGTAAAGCCAAAGGCGGTAAATACACCCGCGAAAACTTCTTCAATAAATATCCTGAAACTGCTGCACTAGTGGCAAATATGTCAGATGAAGATATTTACCGTTTAAACCGCGGTGGTCATGATCCAGTGAAAGTTTATGCGGCTTATAAAAAAGCCCAAAACACTAAGGGTCGCCCAACCGTTATCTTAGCTAAAACGGTTAAAGGTTTTGGTTTAGGTGCTTCAGGTGAAGCCTTAAATATTGCCCATAACGTGAAGAAAATGGATCTTGATTCGCTTAAACATTACCGTAATCGTTTCAATATTCCAGTCAGTGATGAAAATATTGCTGACTTACCTTTCTTCAAGTTCCCAGAAGAAAGTGAAGAATTTCAGTACATGAAAGCACGCCGTGAAGCCTTAGGGGGTTCATTACCTGCACGTCGTCAGCAAGCCGAAGAGTCACTTGATATTCCAGCATTAAAAATATTTGAGCCGATTTTAAAAGGCTCAGGTGAACGTGAAGTATCTTCAACCATGACTTTTGTTCGGGTACTTAACAGCTTATTAAAAGACAAGAAAATCGGTAAGCGTATTGTGCCTATTATTCCTGACGAAGCGCGTACTTTTGGTATGGAAGGTTTATTCCGCCAAGTAGGTATTTATGCTAGCGAAGGTCAAAAATATGTGCCACAAGATGCTGATCAAGTCGCTTATTACCGTGAAGACAAGAAAGGCCAAGTGTTACAAGAAGGGATTAACGAGCTAGGTGCTATGGCGTCTTGGGTTGCTTCAGGTACTTCTTATTCAACGTGTAACGCGACCACTATTCCATTCTACATTTACTACTCAATGTTTGGTTTCCAACGTGTGGGTGATTTAGCATGGGCCGCGGCTGATAGCCAAACGCGCGGTTTCTTATTAGGTGCTACTGCCGGTAGAACCACGCTTAATGGTGAAGGTTTACAACATCAAGATGGTCATTCACACGTGCAAGCGGGCTTAATTCCTAACTGTGTGACTTACGACCCAACTTACGGTTATGAAATTGCCGTTATTGTGCGTGAAGGTTTACGTCGTATGTATGAAGAAAATGAAAATATTTTCTTCTACTTAACGCTAATGAATGAAAATTATCAACATCCGGCCATGCCAGAAAACAAAACGGTTGAAGATGAAATCATTAAAGGTATTTACCAACTTGAACGCGTTGAAGCTAAAAAAGCTAAAGCGAATGTGCAATTAATGGGCTCAGGTACTATTTTACAAAAAGTGCGTCAAGCGGCACAAATTTTGTCAGCAGACTATGGTGTTTCAAGTGATGTTTATTCAGTAACTTCGTTTAACGAATTAGCCCGTGAAGGCCAAGCCGTAGCGCGCTGGAATATGTTACACCCAGAAAGTAAGCAACAAACAGCCTATATTTCTCAGGTAATTACTAGCGATAAAGGCCCAGCGATTGCCGCAACTGATTATGTTAAAAACTACTCTGATCAAGTACGTGCTTATATCAATACTGAGTATCGTGTTTTAGGTACTGACGGTTTTGGTCGTAGTGACAGCCGTGATAACTTGCGTCAACACTTTGAAGTGGATCAAAACTACATTGTTGTTGCTGCACTTTATGAATTGGCTAACCGTGGTGATATTAAACACGCTGTGGTAAGTGAAGCGATTAAACGCTTTAATATTAACGCTGACAAACTTAACCCGCTTTACGCGTAATTAAGACTAGATAAGGAATTAACAAATGTCTGATATTGAAAAAATTCTAGTCCCAGATGTCGGTGGCGATGAAGTAGAAGTTATCGAAATATGCTTTGCAGTCGGCGATAGTTTAGAGGCTGACGAAGGTATTATTACGGTTGAAACAGATAAAGCCTCAATGGATATTCCAGCTCCGTTTGCTGGTGAACTTGTTGCCCTGTCAGTTAAAGTGGGCGATAAGATCAAAGAAGGTGATGTTATTGCTGAGATGAAAGGTACGGCAACAGCATCGACTGAAGCACCAGCAGAAGTTGCAGCTGAGCCAGAAGCTGAAGCAGCAAAAGCAGCAGCACCTGCAGCCGAGCCAACGCCAGAAAAAGCGCCTGTTGCGGCTGCCAGTAGTGAAGTTATCGACATCCTAGTACCTGATATTGGTGAAGATGGTGAAGTTGACGTTATTGAAGTTTTGGTGGCTGTTGGTGATGTTATTGAAGCTGAAGATGGCTTGATCACCCTAGAAACTGATAAAGCGACTATGGATGTACCGTCACCACATGCCGGAACGGTAAAAGAAGTTTTCATTAATACCGGTGATAAAGTTAAGCAAGGCTCTATTGTTATTAAACTTGAAACTTCATCGGGTGCATCGGGTGCACCTGTTGACGTTGATGAGCCTGTAGCAGAACCAGTAGCGGCTCCAGTGGCCGCTCCTGTAGCACCAGCACCGGCGGCTAAAAAGCCAGCGCCAGTGCCACATCATCCACAAGTGGGGCTAACCAATGCGGGTGCTATTTATACTTCACCTTCAATTCGTCGTTTAGCACGTGAATTTGGTGTTGATTTATCATTAGTTAAAGGTACTGGCCGTAAAAACCGTATTTTAAAAGAAGATGTGCAGTCATATGTTAAATATGAATTGTCTCGTCCAAAAGCAAATGCGGGTAGTTCAGTAGCGGCTGGAGAAGGTGGTTTACAAGTTGTTAGCGCGAAACAAATTGATTTTTCTAAGTTTGGTGAAATTGAAACGAAAGCACTAACACGTATTCAGAAAATCTCTGGACCATTTTTGCATCGTAACTGGGTCACTATTCCACATGTAACCCAATTTGATGAAGCTGATATCACGAATGTTGAAGCCTTCCGCAAAGAGCAAAACGTTATTTGTGAAAAGCAAAAGCTGGGTTTTAAAATTACGCCACTGGTGTTTATTTTAAAAGCAGCGGCAGATGCACTGCGTACTTTCCCGGTATTTAACTCTAGTTTGAGTACAGATGGTGAAAGCTTGATACTTAAAAAGTATATTCACATTGGTGTTGCAGTTGATACACCTAATGGCTTGGTTGTGCCCGTTGTACGTGATGTTGATCAAAAAGGTATTCACCAGTTATCACGTGAATTACTTGAAATCAGTATGAAAGCACGAGACGGCAAGCTAAAAGCAAATGATATGCAAGGCGGCTGTTTTACTATTTCAAGCCTTGGCGGTATTGGTGGTACAGCATTTACGCCAATTGTTAACGCGCCAGAAGTAGCGATTTTAGGTGTTTCTAAATCAGAAATGAAACCTAAGTGGAATGGTAAAGACTTTGAGCCTAAGTTAATGTTGCCATTGTCTATGTCCTACGACCATCGTGTAATTGACGGCGCGTTAGCGGCGCGGTTTACTGTGCACCTAGCGGGCGTAATGAGTGATATCAGAAAACTCATTTTATAAGTTACCTGAATAAGTCAGTGAGATAAGATAAAGTGGGTAAAGTAATTAATTTTCACTTTACCCACTTTTTGCTATTATTTACTGATTTAAAGATGGCGATCTATGTGCGCTTTAAGTAAGATCGTAAATAAGTATAATAGAGTAATATGCTGAAAATATTAACGGTTAACGCTGTTAATAAAAGCTCGGCAAATATAGGCTGGCAACGCCAGCAATAAACACATCAATTTTTGAGGTTAGCATGAGTAACGATATTAAAACTCAAGTAGTAGTTTTAGGTGCAGGTCCTGGCGGCTATTCAGCAGCATTTCGCGCAGCAGATTTAGGTTTAGATGTAGTGATAGTTGAAAACCGTGAAACGCTTGGTGGCGTGTGTTTGAATGTGGGTTGTATCCCATCAAAAGCACTTTTACACGTAGCTAAAGTTATTGACGATGCAGCAGCAATGGCATCTCATGGCGTTACTTTTGGTGCACCTAAAATTGATTTAGACAAAATTCGTGGCTGGAAAGAAAGTGTTGTTGGTCAATTAACCGGTGGTTTAGGCGGTATGGCTAAAGCACGTAAAGTTAAAACGGTATTTGGTTACGGTAAATTTACTTCAGATAAAACCGTTGAAGTAGAAGGCGCTGATGGCAAAACGACGATCACTTTTGATAATGCGATTATTGCTGCAGGTTCATCAGTGATTAATTTACCTTTCGTCCCTACTGAAGACCCACGGGTTATCGACTCAACCGGTGCTTTAGAGCTGAAAGAGATACCAGGTGAAATGTTAGTACTTGGTGGCGGTATTATTGGCCTAGAAATGGGTACAGTTTATAGAGCCTTAGGCTCAAATGTTTCAGTGGTAGAGTTTGCTGACCAGTTAGTTCCAGCGGCCGATAAAGATATTGTTCAAGCTTACACTAAGTTTAACAGTAAAAAATTCAACATCATGTTGTCAACTAAAGTGGTTGCTGTTGAGGCGAAAGATGATGGTTTATATGTTACTTTTGAAGGTAAAAAAGCTCCAAAAGAACCAGTACGTTACGACAAAATTTTAATGGCTGTTGGCCGTAAGCCAAACGGTCACTTAGTTGCTGCAGATAAAGCGGGTGTTAATGTTGATGAACGTGGCTTTATCAACGTAACTAATGAGTTACGTACTAACGTTGCTCATATCTTCGCTATTGGTGATGTTATTGGCCAACCTATGCTTGCGCATAAAGCGGTACATGAAGGACATTGCGCTGCTGAAGTTATCTCTGGTAAGAAACATACCTTTGAACCGCGTTGTATTCCTTCAGTGGCTTATACCGACCCAGAAATGGCTTGGGCTGGCGTAACAGAACGTGAAGCAAAAGAGCAAGGTTTAAATGTTGAAGTGTCTAACTTCCCTTGGGCTGCTTCTGGTCGTGCTATTGCTTCTGCGCGTACTGAAGGTAAAACTAAGATGATTTTCGACAAAGAAACTGGCCGTGTTTTAGGTGGTGCTATTGTCGGTATCAACGCCGGTGAAATGTTAGGCGAAATTTGTTTAGCGATTGAAATGGGCGCAGATGCTGAAGATGTTGGTTTAACTATTCATGCTCACCCAACCTTAAATGAATCAATCGGCCTAGCGGCAGAAATTTTTGAAGGTTCAATCACTGATTTACCGAATGCGAAAGCATTGAAAAAGAAAAAATAAGTTTTTTTAACTTATTGATTAACTTATTGATTAACTTATCGTTTAAGTTAATCAAGTGAAAAGCCAGCAACTCTGCTGGCTTTTTTGTGTCCAAATGATGTATAAATGTATTGTTAAATTAACAAATAAATAACAATAGCTTGGATGCAAAGAATGAAAAAAATAATACTAACACTTTTCTTAAGTCTCGTAGCGTATCTCGGGTACGCAAAAACACCAGCATTAAATTATGAGCAATTTGGTAGCTTGCCTATGATTCAGTACCCGAGTGTGTCACCTAATGGCGACTATATCGCGGCAATTTATAATGCTAAAGATGGTCCTAGCATCGTCATTAGTGCGTTTGGTTCGGCAGAAGTGACGACCATTGTGCAACTTAAAAAGAGCCAAGATCGCATTGAGCTTATCTCATGGGTTAATTCTACTCGCTTGCTGATTACTGCGAGTTATTCAGAAAGTATCGGTAACAAAAGGTTTAGACGTGACCGTATTTTTTCAGTTAATTCTGATGGTACCGACCTTGTTGAGCTTAAGACTAAAATGCCAGAAAGCGCGGCATCTTGGGAAAGAATAAATGCCGCTAGCGTGAGAGTAGTGTCATTATTAAAAGATGACAAAAGACATGTGCTATTACAGACATATGATTACAGAGATGAAGGGCAAGCCGTATATAAAGTTAACGTTTATGAAAATGATTTTGATAAGCTATTTGTTAATAAATATAATGTGCATGCTTGGATAACTAATGACAAGGGCCAAGTTCTATTTGGCTACGGCACAGAGAAAAGTAAGAAAGTCACTGATGTAAATACCATTTGGCATAGAAAAGACGAACAATCTGAATGGCAGCTTCTTCATAAACAAAAAGCCTACAGTGGCGAAACTTTTACACCTATTATGGTTGAGAATGATAAATTACTAGTTATAAGTGATTACCAAACTCGCCGACAAGCATTGTGGTCTTACGATATTAAAGCCGGTAAATTTATCAATAAATTGTACGGACATGATAAATATGACATAGCTGGCGTAATATATAACCCTGATAGAAGCCGTGTTATTGGTGTGCGCTATTTTGATGATTATTTACGTGAGCATTACTTTCAGGATGAAGATAATAAAATAGCCTTATTAGTAAAAAATAGCTTTAAAGGCTACCAAGCAACTATATATAGTCGAAGTGAAGATAAAACCAAAATGCTGGTATATGCGACTAAAGATAATAGTCCACAAAAGTTTTTTTGGTTAGACATCAAGAACAACAAAGGTGGCTTGTGGTTTAGTACTTATCCATTTTTAGAAGCCCAAGCAATGCCCAATGTATTACCAATAAGCTTTAAAGCAGATGATGGTGTTGAGCTTACCGGTTATTTGACCTTGCCCGTTACCGGTGACAGTAATAAAAAACCACCACTTGTAGTATGGCCGCATGGCGGGCCTATTGGAATAAGAGACTACCAAACTTTTGATCCATACGTACAATTCTTTGCAAGCCAAGGCTATGCCGTATTGCAAGTAAATTACAGAGGCTCTGGAGGCTTTGGTTCAAACTTTGAGGCAGCAGGTCATCGTGAATGGGGAAAACGTATGCAACAAGATGTTTATAATGGTTTTGATTGGTTGAAATCAAAAAACCTTGTTGACACTAATAAGACTTGTTTTGCCGGTTATAGTTATGGCGGGTATGCGGCTCTTACAGCAGCATTTCAAAAGCCCGAGCAATTTCGATGTGTTGTCAGTATTGCCGGTATTAGTGATTTATATACCTTGGCAGAAAAAGACTATAGATGGCAAGGAAATATTCGAGCACATATTGTTAATGAAGTTGGTGATCCAACGGATGATCGAATCGCTGGAGAGTTACAAAGTTTGTCAGCGAGTAACAATATTGAAAAAATTAAGGCACCAATTTTGTTAATGCATGGTCGTTTCGATACACAGGTTCGTGTCGAACAGTCTGCCGACTTTTATGATAAGGCTAAAGATGCTGGTTTAGATATTGGTTATGTAGAGTTTAAATATGGCACTCACTATTTGGATGAAGCTGATAATCGACTTGAGGCATTCAAACAGCTTAGTGACTTCCTTGAAAAGCATTTAAAGTAATAACAACAAAAGTTTGATGAAAAAGCCAGCAACTCTGCTGGTTTTTTTGTATTTCAATTATGACTATAGCCATAGGTTATTGGCACGACTATACTGAGTGTAGCTCTTATCCTAGACTTAACTTTGATTTATAAGGAAATGTAGATGATGAAAAATTCAATCTGGCTATTGTTAGCGCTTTTGTTAACGGCATGTGCGAACAATATTAATACCCCCAACGGCGCCTCTCAATGGGATTTTGACCATCAAGTACAATTTAAACAAACTGATTTAAAAAATGGTAAATACCATCTACAAGTCATTACAAAACAAAGTACAGAATTTAGTAAATTAGCCACTTTTCTTATGCGACAATCATTACGACTATGCAAAAGTTATGGTTTTAAAATTGAAGTGCTAGAAGGTGTTGAGCGCTTTGATGATAAATTGTCATTTCCTAATATGATCATGCCGTCTTTATCAGCTAATATTGAATGTCCTGCTTCATAATATAGTGTTACCAATCTCACTGGTTTCATGATCATTTTACCGGGTTAAAATAACGCACGACTGCGTTATTTCTTTAATAATTAGAACAACTCGTGAGTACCGTAAATAGCTTATATTGGGTTTTTTTTGCTGTGTATAAAGTAGACCAGATAATTAATGAAACAGGTATGAGCAAATAATAATTACCGAATAGGCATAAAAAAGGGCGACTTTACCGCATGGTAAAGTCGCCCTTTTGCTTAATCGTTTTTAGCTATTTGCTTTCAGCTCTTAAAAGGTATGAGCCTAGCTAGGATCAGCAATGTTAACAGCAACTGATGCTGGTGTTGTTAATGCTTCAAGCGGCGGAGCAAAGTCTGTTAGGTTAATACCGTCTACAGCGCTTTTGTACTCGGCCAAGGTAGGGAAACGACCCAGCATAGACGATAGTACAACTAACGGCGTAGAGCCTAATAATGACTCACCTTTCTTCTCAGTGGTATCGGCTACAACACGACCTTGGAACAAACGTGTTGACGTTGCAATAACGGTATCACCAGGTTCAGCTTTCTCTTGGTTACCCATGCATAAGTTACAACCAGGACGTTCTAAGTACATAATATTTTCATACTTAGTACGGGCGGTGTTTTTAGGCACAGCATCGTCAAATTCGAAACCAGAATACTTCTGTAGTATTTCCCAATCACCTTCCGCTTTAAGCTCATCAACAATGTTGTATGTTGGTGGTGCGATAACTAAGGGTACTTTGAATTCAATTTTGCCATTTTGCTTTTCAATATTACGGAACATTTGCGCGATAATTTGCATATCACCTTTATGTACCATACAAGAACCAACAAAAGCTAAATCAACCGTTTTATCCTTGTAGAACGAAACAGGGCGAATAACGTCATGCGTGTAACGCTTAGACACATCGTCGTTATTTACATCTGGATCGGCAATCATAGGCTCGTCAATCAGGTCTAAATCAACAACAACTTCGGCGTAGTATTTAGCATTTTCATCTGGTGTTAATGCCGGTGTTTCGCCTGACTTTATGCCGGCAATACGTTGGTCAGCTAAAGCGATTAAACCGTTAAGGGTTTTCGCTGCGTTTTCCATACCTTTGTCGATCATGATTTGGATGCGTTTTTTCGCTAATTCAAGTGAACCAATTAAGGTGTCATCTTGAGAAATACAGATTGAAGCTTTTGCTTTCATTTCTGCAGTCCAATCGGTAAAAGTAAAAGCTTGGTCAGCTAATAAAGTACCAATATGTACTTCAATAACACGGCCTTGGAAAACGTTGTCGCCAAATTGCTTAAGCATTTGCGCTTGCGTTGAATGCACAACGTCACGGAAATCCATGTATTTTTTCATGTGACCTTTAAAAGTCACTTTTACTGACTCAGGGATTGGCATAGACGCTTCACCTGTAGCAAGTGCCAGTGCAACAGTACCTGAATCGGCACCGAAGGCTACACCTTTTGACATACGCGTATGTGAGTCACCACCAATGATAATGGCGCGGTCATCAACTGTGATATCATTTAACACTTTGTGAATAACGTCAGTCATTGCATGGTATTCACCTTTCGGGTCACGCGCAGTGATAAGGCCAAAAGCATTCATAAAGCTCATCAGCTTAGGAATGTTAGCTTTTGCTTTACTATCCCAAACAGACGCTGTGTGACAACCTGATTGGTAAGCACCATCAACGATTGGAGAAATAGTTGACGCTGCCATTGCTTCTAGCTCTTGGCATGTCATTGGGCCTGTTGTGTCTTGAGAGCCAACAATATTGACTTTAACACGAACATCAGAACCTGCATGTAAAGCATTTTTAGAGGTTACACCGACCGCGTTTCTATTGAATATTTTTTCAACTGCCGTTAAGCCTTGACCTTCAATTGACATTTCTTTGGCAAGTGCAAAAACTGCTGGCGCTGTAATACCTAAGGTTTCAGCGGCGAAAGTTTGAAGTTTTTTACCAAAGACAACGGCGTAAGAACCGCCTGCTTTCATAAATTCTACTTTCTGCGGTGTAAAAGCTGAAGATACATCAACAAGCTCTTTGTCGCCGTTGTATAGCTTCATCGCTTTAGTATCGATAGTTAATACCGTTCCGGTCGCTACTGAGTAAGCTTGTTCTAGTACAGAATCGCCATTTTCGTCAACAACAGCTTTGCCACTTGCATCGACTTTCTTAACCCAGTTTTTAAGATCAAGACCAATGCCGCCAGTGACATCTACTGTCGTTAAGAAAATGGGAGAAATACCATTAGTACCAGCAACCACAGGGGCAATATTAATAAAAGGTACGTATGGACTGCCTTGTTTACCTGCCAATAGTGCCACGTTGTTAACACCCGACATACGAGATGAACCAACACCCATAGTGCCTTTTTCAGCAATTAACATCACTTTCGCGTTAGGATACTTAACTTGTAATGCTTTTATTTCTTCTTGAGCTTCTGGAGTGCTCATGCATTGGCCGTGCAATTCACGGTCAGCACGAGAGTGAGCCTGATGGCCAGGAGATAATAAATCTGTTGAGATATCACCTTCACCAGCAATATAAGTCACTAGGTCAATTTTTTCTGCTATTTCTGGTAACTTTGTAAAGAACTCAGCTTTTGCATAGCTTTCAAGAATGTCTTTGGCAATGGCATTATTGGCTTTAAATGCTTCTTCAAGACGAGCAGTATCTGCTTCATATAAAAACACTTGGGTTTTTAATACTTCTGCTGCAGGTTTTGCCACTGATAAGTCGTCAGAAAATGCTAAGCTAAGTAGCACTTCTACTGAAGGACCACCTTTCATGTGAGAAAGTAATTCAAAAGCAAAGGGTACTGAGATTTCAGCAACAACACATTCACCTAGAATGATTTCTTTTAAGAACTTGGCTTTTTCACCCGCGGCACTTGTTGTACCTGGCAAGGTATTATAGATAAAGAAATTAAGTGAATCAGCTCTGTGCTCATTATCTTGATCTTTAATTTGTTCGATAATTTCAGCTAATAACTCAGCACCATCAATTGGCTTAGGTGCTAGTGCTAATTCGTTTTTACGATTTTCAATCTCTGCTATATATTCTAGATACAGGCTCATTAAATTCTCTCTTCTTTAGCGATATTATTGCTAATAACATTTGTTAATCATTGTTATTAGCGGGACAAATTATACCCCCTAGTTTACCTGATTTTATGCTGACTACGAATCATTAGATTAAATAAGCATTATTCACCGTGGCTATAGTTAATAGACAATATAGTTATATTGGTTATGTTGGTGTTATTATCAGTTATTATTCATTATTAGCAGGATAAAAAAGTACGGCAACTGCATTATTTAGTAGAAAAGTCTAATTTGCTAGCGGCTGATAATTTCCTATATTAGAGACTAGTTATAGTAAGCATCTATTGACGCTGTTTAATTTTGACCTAACAATCAATAGATAGGACATCAATAGATAAACATTAAATTTTAATCTCAGATACTTAACAACGCTGTCCTAGCCTTGATAATTAAATTATCGAGTCCAACCATAAGTCATATTAAGTATCGCTTCTCTTATTAGGTGAATATCGTGCTTCAAGAATATCGCAACCATATAGCAGAACGTGCCGTTGAAGGTCTTGTACCTAAAGCGTTAGACGCGGAACAAACCGCAGCATTAGTCGAATTAATTAAAAATCCACCCGCAGGTGAGGCCACATTTCTTATCGACTTATTAACCAACCAGATACCCGCCGGTGTTGATGACGCGGCTTATGTCAAAGCCGGTTTTTTAGCTGCAGTTACTAGAAATGAGGCGACTTCAGCAATTTTAAACCCTGAACAAGCAACACAATTATTAGGTACTATGTTGGGCGGCTATAACATTCAACCCCTGATTGAGCTGTTAGACCATGATAAATTGTCGGCCACTGCGGCGAAAGGTTTATCCCATACCTTATTAATGTTTGATGCATTTCATGACGTGCAAGAAAAAGCTGAAGCGGGCAATGCGGCGGCCAAGCAAGTGATGCAGTCTTGGGCTGATGCCGAGTGGTTTACCAGTAAAGAAAAAGTAGCGGAAAAAATTACCGTTAAAGTTTTTAAAGTCACCGGTGAAACTAACACCGATGATTTGTCGCCGGCACCTGATGCTTGGTCTCGCCCTGACATTCCATTACACGCTAAAGCCATGCTTAAAATTGAGCGTGAAGGTATTACACCTGACGAAGATGGTGTGGTGGGTCCTATCGCGCAACTGGCAGAAATGCAAAAAGACGGCATTCAACTGGCTTATGTTGGTGATGTTGTCGGTACGGGCTCTTCACGTAAGTCTGCCGCGAACTCAGTGCTCTGGTTTATGGGCGACGATATCGCCTATATTCCAAACAAGCGCAGTGGTGGTATTTGTTTAGGCGGTAAAATTGCCCCTATTTTTTATAACACCATGGAAGACTCAGGTGCATTGCCGATTGAATTAGACGTGCAAAAAATGCATATGGGTGATGTGATAGACATTTATCCTTATGAAGGTGTAGTTAAAAATGCCGCTGGTGAGGTAATTTCAACATTTACATTAAGCGCAGTATTGTTAGATGAAGTACGCGCTGGTGGACGTATCCCTTTGATTATTGGTCGTGGTTTAACCGGTCGTGCGCGTGAAGCATTAGGTTTGGAAATAACAGATTTATTTGCCACACCCGTTGACCCTGCTGTTTCGACTAAAGGTTATACTTTAGCGCAGAAAATGGTTGGCAAAGCGTGTGGTGTTATTGGTGTGCGCGCAGGGCAATACTGTGAGCCTAAAATGACGACCGTAGGCTCGCAAGATACTACTGGGCCAATGACCCGTGATGAGTTAAAAGATTTAGCCTGTTTGGGCTTTGCTGCCGATTTAACCATGCAGTCTTTTTGTCATACCTCGGCTTACCCTAAACCTGTTGATGTGGTGACTCATCACACCTTACCTGATTTTATGATGAATCGTGGTGGTGTCTCGCTTCGCCCGGGTGACGGCGTTATTCACTCGTGGTTAAATCGTATGTTGCTACCTGATACTGTCGGTACAGGTGGTGATTCTCATACCCGTTTCCCCTTAGGTATTTCATTTCCTGCCGGCTCTGGCTTAGTGGCATTTGCGGCGGCAACCGGTGTTATGCCATTGGATATGCCTGAGTCAGTTTTAGTGCGTTTTAAAGGTGAAATGCAGCCGGGTATTACCTTACGTGACTTAGTGCATGCCATTCCTTATTACGGTATTAAAAAGGGTTTATTAACCGTTGCAAAAGCCGGTAAAGTTAATGAATTCTCTGGTCGCGTGTTAGAAATTGAAGGGCTTAAAGGCTTGTCGGTTGAGCAAGCCTTTGAATTGTCAGATGCCTCAGCTGAGCGTTCAGCGGGCGGTTGTTCAATCAAGCTAGAAGAGGCCGCGGTTAGCGAGTATTTAAACTCTAATATTGTGATGTTAAAGTGGATGATCAGTGAAGGTTACGGTGATGTTCGCACCATTACGCGCCGTATCAAAGGCATGGAAGCTTGGTTAGCTAATCCTTCATTAATGGCAGCAGATAGCGATGCGGAATATGCCCACATTATTGACATTGATTTAGCCGATATTAAAGAGCCTATTGTTTGTTGTCCCAATGATCCTGATGATGCGAAATTATTATCAGAAGTGGCGGGGGTTGCCATTGATGAAGTTTTCATCGGCTCATGTATGACCAATATTGGCCATTTTCGCGCAGCAGGTAAACTGATTGAGAAATTTGGCAAAACCTTACCGACCCGTTTATGGGTGGCCCCACCAACGAAAATGGATAGAGACCAACTTACGGCTGAAGGTTACTATAGTATTTATGGTAAAGCGGGCGCACGTATGGAAACGCCAGGCTGCTCATTGTGTATGGGTAACCAAGCACGGGTTGAAGAAAAATCAACCGTGCTTTCAACCTCGACACGTAACTTCCCTAACCGTTTAGGTAATGGCGCTAATGTTTATTTAACCTCGGCAGAATTAGCCGGTGTGGGGGCAATTTTAGGTAAGCTACCTTCAGTTGAAGAGTACATGCAATATGCGTCACAAATCGATGCAACGGCCGCTGATACTTACCGTTACTTGAACTTTCATCAAATGGAAAGTTATACGAGTAAAGCCGATAAAGTTATTTTACAAGTAGAAGCCTAATTTGATACCTGCTTGTTGTGATAGCAATAAATAACGGCGTGAGCCGTGCTTATCTCGTACCAATATAAGTACGCTAAGCTCTGCGCTTTTACTGGGTTATTTCACCCTATAGCTTATATTTCATAGTAAACAGCCTATGTAAACCCTGTTGATTATTAGAATCAACAGGCGTTTTTTTATTGATAGCTTAAGTTGATCAGTTGATAAATTTATCGCTAATCTAAGGTCTTTTTAAATCGCAGTACCGCCAGCATTAAGCCTAGTAGGGTAAAGCCCATCAGCCATAACATATCAAAAGTCATATCTACTACTGCAACATCACGTAAAACTACCCCACGAATTAATCGAATGAAGTGTGTGGCAGGTAAGCCTTCAGCGATATATTGCGCTACTTCTGGCATAGCTTCGTAAGGAAACATAAAACCAGATAATAATATCGAAGGCAGTAAAATAAACACCGTCATTTGCATCGATTGCAGTTGGTTTTTTGCCAAGGTAGAAATAACTAATCCTAACACCAAGCTAGCGCAAATAAAGAGTAAAGTAGCGAAAGTTAATTGCCATAAACTGCCATTAATAGGCACGTTAAAAAAGAAATATCCTAAGCCTAAAATAATGCTCACTTGAATAGCACCAATAAAAATATAAGGAAATATTTTCCCTATCATGAGCTCAATCGAGGCTAACGGTGTGGTAATTAACAGCTCCATATTACCGCGCTCTCGTTCTCGTACAATCGCGGCTGAGGTGAACATGATCATGGTCATGGTGAGTATAATCGCCACCAAGCCAGGAACAGTATTGACCACACTGCGTTGTTCAGGATTATATAATAAAGTGACTTCAAAGGTTGGGACATTACGATTCACCGGCTTGTCTAATAACTCGGCTAAGGGCATGTTGCGTAAACTTTTTATGCTGCCAGCAATTGCGGTGTCAGCACCATCAACTAACCACTGCGCAATAGGGCGGCTGGTTTCTTCATCGCTTGCGGGGGGTAATCCAAAGCCAATGACAGAATGGCGTACTAAGCGCTGAGCAACATCTTTGGGGATAATTAATACCGCCCTCACATCGCCTCGGTCAATGGCTGCTTGCGCTTGGGGTAACGAATGATAATGGCGGGTAAAATTAACGATACTCGTCGCGGCAACGGTTTGTTGTAAGACACGACTTAAGGCGGTTTGGCTTTGATCGACTATGCCGACGGGGATATGGCGAATATTGGTATTAATGGCAAAAGCAAATAATAACAATTGCACTAAGGGGATCATGATCACCATGCCAAAGGTCATTCGATCACGTCTAAGTTGAATTAATTCTTTGATAACAATGGCTTGAATTCTCAATAAGGATATCATAACTGAGCCTTACGGACCTGTGATGCTGGCATAAGGTGCTTACTTGTTGATAAGACAAAAACATCTTCAAGACTGGCTCTAACGATGTTGAGTTCTGCCTTGCTAGAGATAATACGGCTATGCTTTAAAAAGGCGATAGGGTCAACAATGGTTTTATTGATTAATACCCGTAAATGGGCGCCAAGCTGTGGTGCAGACACCACCTCAGGTAAGGCGATTAATTGTTGTTTTAATTGTCTAAGATTATCGGTTGATACTTCAATAACATTAGCCGGCATGTCAGCCATTAATTGTGCCGGTGAATCATCAGCGCGTTTAATGCCATTGTCTAAAATAGCTAATTTATGGCAGCGTTCAGCTTCATCCATATAATGGGTTGATACTAAAATAGTGATGCCTTGATCGCATAAATCAAATAACTGCTCCCAAAATTCACGACGATTTTCAGGGTCTACCGCAGATGTTGGTTCATCTAAAAATAATAATTTAGGTTTATGCATTACCGCACACGCCAGTGCTAAGCGTTGTTTTTGTCCACCACTTAAGCTGCCGGCTAATTGCTTTTTAAGTTTTGCTAATTGATAAATACTGATGAGTTCATCGAGGCGAGCTTTTTGTTCTTTGGGTGTTAAACCGTAAACGCGAGCAATAAACTGCATGTTTTCCTTGATGGTTAAGTCATCATACAAAGAAAATTTTTGTGTCATGTAACCTATTTGTCTCCGTAAGCTTTCTGCATCTTGAGGTAAATGACAGCCTAAGACGTTAACTGTGCCAGCACTAGGTTTCAATAAACCGGTAAATAAACGAATTGCGGTGGTTTTTCCTGAGCCATTAGGGCCAAGAAAACCATAAATACGTTGCTTTTCTACCTGTAAATTCAATGAAGAAACCGCGGTCACTGAGCCAAATTTACGGGTTAAATTATTGGCATCAATCGCTAACTCAGTCATTAGCGCTCACTTAGGGAGGTTTTTTGTCGTGAATCTTTACTGGGTAAGACGACTTGTGCAGGAATGCCACTAGGTAAGTCAGCGGCATTGTCAGGCAGTATAATTTCAGCCAAGTACATTAAGTTAGCGCGCTCGGTTTGATTAAGTGCGTAATAAGGGGTGAATGCTGGCTCGGTAGCTACCCAGCGAACGTGACCCAGTAGCGGGTGCGCTAAACCGTCAACGTAGACAGTTAATTGATCACCAATATGGACATGAACGCGGTAAGGCTCAGGAATATAAACGCGCGCAAAAGGTGCTTTACCCGCAAGCACAATAGCCACTGGGCTACCTGCAGTGACTCGTTCACCTAGGTTCCACGGTAAGTTATCTAAAATACCATCACGTTTTGCGGTAATGGTTAAATTACTGAGATTTTTTTGCTCACGGGTTAACATCGCAATATTGGTTGCTAAAACAGCTTCAGCAATGGCTAAATCTTCAATGCGAGTACCATTAACTAATTGTCGCAATAGCTCTTTGGCACGGTTAAGCCTAGCTACACTTTCATCGCGCAGCGCTAGGTCATTATCAAGCGTGGCTTGACTGGTTAAATTAGACTTTATCAGGCTTAGTGTTCTGGTGTAATTTGCCTTACTTTGTATCAATGCCGCTTTAGCGCCAGCCACATTAGCTTGTGCCGCAGCAACTTCTTCTGCACGAGCACCATTATGCGCTTTGTTTAAATTTGCTTGTGCTTGTTGTACCTGTGCTTGTGCTTTGGCGACTAAGGCTTTTTGTAAGTCATTATCAAGCTTTACCAGTATCATGCCTTTAGTGACCTGACTACCTGCGCTAACAGGTAAGTCGGTGATCACTTCACTAACGGTGGCGGTATGAGCAATGCGGTCGCGCTCTAATGTGCCTAATGCGACATTTTTTTGATCCTTGTTACATGCGATTAAAAGTAAAAAAACAAAGCAGACTACTATTTTATTAGACATGGCTATTATCTTCCTGAAACAGCTGATAAATTTGATGATGAATATTTAGTATACGCTGTAACCTGCTAAGTTTAAGAACTTATTGTTTAAGGACTTATTCTGCAGCTACTTCTGAGTGTCACTGTGATTGAAAATTGTGCACCATAAAAGTCTGGTTTGATGTTTACTGGCGCTGAAAAGTTTTACTTGAGGGTTAATGCGATTATTGCAGCTAAGTTGACAGAATTATCTCGCTGTTTATCTACCTAGCTTATTTCTTATTTAACTTAGTCCTTAGTTAGTCTAGCCCTTAGTTAGCCTAGTTTTTACCTAGTTTAACCTTGACTTTTTTCATGTGCTCGCGAAAGCTTTTATCAAATTTTGACTCCCCACAGCTAAAAAACTGTGTTGATGAGCCTTCGCTTAGGCCGTAGGCGCTCAAATCCTGAGTTATCGAGCATCTGCCGTCGTCACCCTTGGTAATGGCTATACCTGCGCCCATATTTTTAGTGTTTTTTTCACGTGTTTGTGCTTCATTTTTTAACGGTACTGAATGAGGCACCGTCTTTACGTCGGTATTAAATATAGAAGGCGGTTGATCGCTTTGATAAGGATTATTAGTATTGGATACTGAATTTTGATTAAGTTTACTGCGCAGCCTTTGTAATTGCATGAAACTATCTAGTTTTCTTGGCGTTGGCTCTGGTAACGGCTTTGGTTGTGACGTTTTAGGCCGCACTTTAGGTAATTCGATTACCTTGCTTATTGTATCGTTAAAGGGTTTTTCGAGTGCTTTATCAAGTGTTTTATCGATAAATTTTTCTGTGTTTTTAGGCTTTGATGCATGTTTCGTTTTCGCATTTTTATGGTCTTTTTTGGCCGCAGGCAGGTCCTCAATGAGTATTTCTTTTTCTAGCGGTTTTGTTTTAATGGCCTTTAGCTCGGTTTTATCTAACTTGGCTGCATAATAGATAAAGCTTTTTATTGGCACATGCTTCGATGGTGATTTTACTATTTTTTGTTTGCCCAACGGGGTTACGAACATAACAAAAAGTATTAGGCTATGCACAATTAGTGATAATAAAACGGCGGTGAAAGTTCCTTTTTGCACAACAATATGAATATCAGATAAATAAACGGGTAATTTATAGACGTTGTAACCCAATTTAAGTTCAATGGTCATTTACCCTAGTGACTGGTTTCTAATATAGGGGCTAGGTGTATCCGATTGAACCATAGATGATAAAAAATATCATTGCTAGCACATGTGTTTTAGCTCATGGCGGCTTTACCAACGAGATATAGTCGTCTATAGCACTCATAGGTACTAATTATACTGAGTTGAGGTTGGTTGAATTGCCATTTTTAATGTGATGACAAAAAATAGTAAACAAGTGCGCGTAATCTCGTGTTAAAAACTATGATTTTGCTACAATTAAGCTGCGACAGTTATTGGCTAAACATCGTAAAGTTAAGGTGTAGATTTTCTTGAAAATATGGTGACTATTATATTAATAGCTCTGGTGTTTTTAAGCCTAACTTAAAGCACTGCTGCTGGCGCAAAATAACCATTACCCGTCTTAATACTAAATTGGCTTTAATCATTCTTGCTAAGTGGCCAGTGATATAATCCGTTTGTTATAAATAGGGCTTTCCCAAAGATTTTTCAAAATGAGGTATGTATGGAATATCAATTTATAAAGGATCCAATAACCGGTGGCGCCATGGCTAAGTTTTCACTTGAGCATGAAGTCATCGGACCTTGGTTAGAGGTTGAAGTGGGTGCTGACCCGGTAAAGTTGGCAAATTTATTATCTGTCATTGCCGACATTGAACAAGAGAAAAAATTGGAGGTCACCATAGCCGGTAGTGAATATACCGTGGTTTTTAATCGTGGCGATGTCACAGTGCAAACCAATGCCAGCATGAATGGGGTTGAGGTGTTGCCAGAGGATCTAATGGAAGAAGACATTGATTTTGATCAACATGACTCATCGTCTTGTGGGCTTGAAGATTTTCGGGATATATTATTGTCTTGGGCAAAGTTTCTTAATAAATAGTTATAACGTATAGCCTGGTTGACTTATCAGGCTGAGTTATTATTATTACTATCTTATTAAGATAGTAATAATAAAGATATAAACGTCCTTGGCATAGTCTTTATTAAGCTTTAATTGAGAATTGATGATGAACTCTGCGCTTGAAAATAACCACAAAAAAAACCAACGCATGATCCCACTGCGCTTCGTATTAGCCCCCATCGCTATCATTTTAGTCGCTGTTATCGGCTTAATTATTTTTACCGTCTTGTCACCTAAACCGGCGAAAAAACCTGTCATTATCAAAGCGCCGCTGGTGGAAGTTAAAAATATTGCCAGACAAGATGTTGGTTTTGTTATTGCTAGCCAAGGTAGTGTTTTACCTAGCACACAAACCCAGCTAATTTCAGAGGTTTCTGGACAAATAACCTTCGTCAACGAGAAGTTTAATATCGGTGGGTTTTTTACTCAAGGTGAAGTGTTATTGAGTATTGATGACATTAATTATCAAGTGGCATTATTACAAGCACAGTCGCAATTAGATGCCGCTAAAGCGCTGTTGATTGAAGAGCAAGCGAAAAAAGATCAGGCAGAAGAGCAATGGTTGTTAACCAAAAGAGCTTTGTCTGAAGCGCCAGTACTTGCTTTACGCTTACCACAATTACAAAAAGCGAAAGCTGATATTAAAGCAGCAAAAGCCAATGTTATTAGTGCAGAAGTCAAGCTAGCGCGTACTAAAATAATCATACCTTATGATGCAATAGTAAAAGAAAAACAAGTAGATATAGGTCAATATGTCTCTATGGGTTCGGCCTTAACAACCATATTTGCCGTTGATTATGCTGAAGTTAGGTTACCTATCAAGCCGCGTGATGTCGGCTTTTTGAATTTACCAAAAATTAATGCCAAGCAAAGCAGTCGCTCAACCGTTGATATTTACACTAAAGTTAATGGCACTGAGCATCGTTGGGCGTCAAACTTAACGCGTTATGAAGGCGAGGTGGATAGCCGAAGTCGGGTGCATTATGTCATTGCTCAAATTGATGACCCCTATAGTGTTTTATCATCGAGTAAACACCAAGAACTGCGCATTGGCAGCTTTGTTAATGCCAACATTGCAGGCAAAGAAGTGAAAGATATTGTCACTATTCCCCGTGATGCCTTACATGGCGCCAATAGAATTTACTTAGTAGACGAAGACAATAAACTGCATATTCAAGAAATTAATATCTTACGCAACGATGCTACTTATGTTTATAGCCATGACAGCTTTGGCGCCGGCTTTCGATTGGTCACCACTCAAATGCAAGCGCCTGTCGAGGGCATGGCGCTACGTGTATTAGGAGAGCTAAAAGATACCCCAAAAGCCCCAAGCGAAGATAGCGTTACCAAGGTGGAAGGTGACGACGAATGAGCGAGTTGACTCAAGCCCATAACGACGAAACACACACAGGTATTATTGCTTGGTTTGCGCACAATAGTGTCGCGGCTAATCTCTTGATGGTGTTTATTTTAGTGGCAGGCTACTTTTCTTATCAGGGCATTAATAAAAAAATGTTTCCTGAGTTTAACGCTAATAGTATTCAGGTCATGGTGCCTCATTTAGGTGCCGCACCAGAAGAAGTTGAACAATCAGTCATTTTAAAAGTTGAAGAAGCATTAGAAGATATTGAAGGTATAAAGCGTATTACAGCAACGGCTAGAGAAGGTGTGGGTATTGTCACTATTGAATTGCAATCAGGCTATTCAATGTCAGAAAAACTTGATGAAGTGCAAATGCAAGTTGACGCCATTACCACTTTCCCCGAGCAAGCTGAAAAACCGATAGTGACTAAACAAGAGTTTAAAGGTCAGGTGATGTGGTTGTCGGTTAGCGGCTCAATGGAGCGACGCGCCCGACAAGTGATGGCGCAAAATATTCGTGATGAAATCATGGCATTGCCCAGTGTGAACAGTGCTGAAATTGTTGGCAACCGTGACTATGAAATTAGCATTGAAGTGTCTGAAGAAAAACTACAAGAGTACCAACTGACCTTTGACGACATTACTCAGGCGGTGCGTCTTTCATCGTTAGACATGCCCGGTGGCACAATTAAAGCGCGCGGTGGTGATATTTTGCTGCGCACAGAAGGTCAAGCCTACACAGGAGATGAATATGGCGACTTAGTGTTGCGTACCGATGTTGATGGTACGCGCTTAGTGCTGTCAGACATTGCTAACATTAACGATGGCTTTGTTGAGCAAGCAGACTTTGCCACCTTTGATGATGAAAACACGTCAAGCATTATGGTGCAGTCAACCGGTGATCAAAATGATTTAGAGATTGCTGCCCAAGTGCGAGGCTACGTTGATGAAAAAAATCAGCAATTACCTAAAGGCGCGAGATTAACCGTTTGGGGAGATAGCTCATATTATCTGTCTGAGCGCTTAGACATGATGATTGACAATATGTTGATTGGGGCGTTTTTAGTCTTTATCGTGTTAACACTGTTTTTAAGAATAAAAATCGCTTTTTGGGTGATGTTAGGCATTCCCATTAGCTTTTTTGGTGCCTTGTTAATGATGCCATTATTAGGTGAATGGTCGGTATCAATTAACATGCTGAGCTTATTCGCCTTTATCATGGTACTGGGGATTGTGGTAGACGATGCCATTGTGATTGGTGAAAGTGCTTATGCCGAAATTGAGAAATATGGCCATTCTCGCGATAATATTATTCGCGGCACCATGCGTGTAGCCATGCCAGCAACTTTTGGTGTGCTTACCACCATAGCGGCATTTACACCGTTATTGTTTATTGATGCCACTTTTGCCGCCTTTTTCCGTTCTATTTCTATTGTGGTGAGTTTTTGCTTAATATTTTCACTGATTGAATCAAAGTGGATATTGCCAGCCCATTTATCGCACATGAAATATGTCCCGTTAAGCGCTGAAAATTCAAATTTTCTTGAGCGTTTTCAAATGCGTTTTAAGGAAAAACTTGAAAACTTTATTCATACTGTTTACCAGCCTTTTCTTGAAAAGGCCTTAATTGCCCGTTACAACACCATGGCAATATTTGTGGCGACTTTAATCTTGTCCATTAGCCTTATTACCGGAGCGTTTGTTAAATTAGAAGTGTTCCCTAATATTCCAAGCGACTTTATTCAAGGCAATCTTATTATGGTGGACGGCTCTCCTGCGCATCAACGTAATAAAGCGATAGCACAAATAGAGAAAGCGGTTAAGACCATATCGAAACAAAATAAGTATAATGGCATCAGTTTTATTAAGCATAAAATGATCTTCACTAACGGTAATACCGTTGCCAATGTATTGTTAGAATTAGTCAAACCCGATCAACGTGAGCTCGACGCTTATCAAATAGAGAAACTTTGGCGAGATGAAATTGGTGAAATTCCAGGCGCTAAAGAGTTACGCTTTTTTGCTGGCACTAATGCTGGCGGTGGTGCCGCGATTGAGTTTCAGCTAACCGGTCAAAATGATACTGAACTTGAAGCGGCAGCTGAGGCTATTCAGGCGCAACTGAATAGTTATGATGGTGTTTACGATGTCCGACATTCTTTTAGCCGGGGCAGCCAAGAAATTAAACTTAGTATCAAGCCAGAAGCAGAAGTACTGGGCTTAACCTTGTCGAACTTAGCCAAACAAGTCAGGCAAGCATTTTATGGTGATGAAGCACAGCGTATTCAACGTGGCCGTGATGAGTTGAAAGTCATGGTGCGTTATCCTGAAGCTAGCCGTTTATCGGTATCTGATCTAGAAGAGATGTGGATTAGGACACCTCAAGGTGAAAAAGTGCCATTTTATCAAGTGGCTGATATTGAAATAGGCCAAGGTTTTTCCACGATTACACGTATTAACCAGAAGCGTTCAATCACCATTTCAGCAGATATTGACAGCGATAAGGTTGAATCAAGAAAAGTGGTCAGTGAAATGAATGATGATTATATTCCTGAAATTTTAGCGGACTATCCCAGTGTGGAATACGGTGTTGAAGGGGCGAGTAAAGATCAAGCTGATTTTTTATCTCAACTCGGCTTTGCTGCCATTGGTGCGATGTTTTTGATTTATGGTTTAATCGCTATTCCAACTAAATCATATAGCCAACCCTTGGTGATTATGTCGGTGATCCCTTTTGGTATTATCGGTGCCATTATCGGCCATTGGCTGCTGGGTCGTACGATCAATATGATGTCGATGTTTGGCTTTATTGCTTTAACTGGGGTTGTGGTTAACGACAGTTTAATCATGGTCGACTTTATCAATAAAGCGAAAGGCTCGGGTATGCGAATGTTCGACATTGTGAGTCAAGCGGGTACTCAACGATTTAGGGCGATATTACTCACCTCACTGACCACTTTTTTTGGTGTTTTTCCGCTATATTTTGAACAAAGCTTACAAGCCCAGTTTATTATACCGATGGCGATTTCATTAGGTTTTGGTATTGTTTTTGCGACTGTGATCACACTATTTTTGATCCCGGCGCTTTATTTGATTAAAGAAGATATCGCTAATCTCTTTAGCAAGCAGCCAGAGATCGGGGTTGAAAAAACACCGAATTAATAGTTTTTAGCGATAAGTTTAAGGCTCTCAGCTGTCAGATACTGCTAACTTGTAGTTGGTGTTTATTTTTACTGACAGCTTTCTTTAGTTTTAAGTTTAAAGCTGTCAGCTGTCAGATACTGCTAACTTGCAGGAGGCGTTTATTTCTACGGACAGCTTTTTTTAGTGCTAAGTTTAAAACTGTCAGCTGTCAGATAATGCCAACATGCAGGTGGTGTTATTTTTTACTAATGGCTTATTTTTACTGACAGCTTATAACTTCAAACTGATAGCTTCTTTTATTTACCAACCCATCGCACTAAGCCAACTGATAATAGCTTTGGTTAAGGTTTGTTTCGGATAGTAACCCGTAGCTTGATTACTTAATTGCCTTTGTCGGTAATATATTTTCATGGCTCTTTGGGCAAAATCTTTTCTCATTTTTGCGCTTGCCAGTACTAAACGGTGATCGCGCTGCAAATATAAATCGAGTATAGGATAATCGCTCAGCGCGAGTTGTTGAGCAATTTTATCGTTTTCGGGTAAGGTCGGCATATAACTACTGAGCATCACTAAAGCACTGGGTGCGGCCACCAATGCTTGTTGATAGATATTCAGTAAAACGGCGCTATGATTGCCCTCTACTACCACAATAATGACACCAGGGTAGCTTTTCGCTTTTGTAATGACTGCTTGCATAACCTCAGCAAATTTTTTCTCATAATTTGTTAAGGTCTCAATATCTTCAGTGCTACGCTCTTGCGCGGTGAAGGCTTGTGAAGGGTAGCTTTGCGGTTTATGCGGGGGATGCAAGGTAATGGTGGTCCAGCCATGTTGTGGCATATTGTTACTTAGCTGATTGAGTGCATTAGGTGTTGCTATGCTTTGTTGCCAATCCGGAATTAACACCATCACGCCTTTATTAATTGCTGTGGTGTGTTCATTAATGACCGTAAGGTAGCTGTCAGTACCTACCAGTAATGGCATTATTTTTTCTTGTGCTAAGTAGTGTTTAATATCTTGCTGCTGCTGCTCAAAAGCATCAACAGGTGCGTTGATCATCACTTTATTTGGCTGGCTATCTTCTGTGGACTTTGTTGGCGCAGTGCTAGTCTCAGTCTCAGCTTCAGTACTTTTTGGCGTTGTTGAGCTCGTGTTATCCGTTTGCTTTTCAGGCGGAGCAGTCTCCATTGCCCATGAGTGCGCGCTGTTAACTAATAGACTTAAGGTCGTTAACGCGATAAATAAAAATATTGGGCGTATGTTTAAGCACATCAAAAGCAAACTTCCTCAAATGGGTGACTGAGCAATAACTGCACATTTAGTATCAGTAACTGATGATCGATAACTGATCATTAAGCGCGACAAAATCAGCTCTAGTGATATTATCGACGCTAGTGGGGCTTTCTTTAATTAACTTTTAACTAACTTTTAACTAACTTTTAATTAGCTCTCGCCGCTCTTGGTGTTAATCAAACGGACAGGCTTTTGAAAATGTTAAGGTTTGCGCTGTCACTGGGTGGCTTATTTGTAGCATTTGGGCATGCAATTGTAAACGGCTACTCATCGCCAATGCTTGCTCGTGGGCATAAAGTCGATCACCGAGTATTGGGTGGCCAAGCCACAGCATATGCACGCGCAACTGGTGAGAGCGTCCTGTTATGGGTGTCAGCTCAACTAAGGTGCTAGTTTGACCATCAATATCTTTGCGATAACTTAAGACCTTATAATGCGTTAATGCCGCTTTACCTTGTTGATGATCTATTTTTTGTTTTGGTCTATTAGGCCAATCACCCATTAGGGGTTGCTCAACAGAGCCTTGCGCTTTTTCAATCTTACCAAAGACCCGAGCAATATAGCTTTTTTGCGTTAAGCGTTGTTCAAACTGGCGACTAATAGCCACATGCGCATGTTTATTAAGTGCCATCACCATAATGCCTGATGTCGCCATGTCTAATCTATGCACTATGGTTGCCGTGGGCAATACTTTGTGCACTCTACTTTCTAAACAGTCTTGATGCTCAGGTAAACGGCCAGATACAGTCAATAAACCGCTGGATTTATTGACGACCACAATATCATTGTCGTGATAAATAATATCAAGGTAGGGGCGCATTTGAGGCTGATAAATAAAGTCAGGGTTAGCAGCCATTTTATTTTCTTCCTTTTAAACTGTTGTACTTTTGAACGTTGTACTTTTTGGTGTTGGTAAGCTAGCCATCAGACGACAAAATATGCCCAGCCTGATGGCTTTTTTCAAGAGCTTTTAGTGTTTAGCTTTTAGTCTGTAATGACCTAGTTGCTGACCACAATTAAACGCACTGCTTCAAATTGAATTTTGGCTTTTTCAATATATTCAGCCAAGGCCTTTTTTTGCATCAGAATAAAGTCAATTTCTTGCTGACGCACACTTGGGTTGATCGCTTTTAGCGCGGTTAAGCGTTGATGCTCTTCATCCATAGCTAGGTGCATAGCTTTCAGCGCTTTTTGTTGAATCGAATCAACTTGCTGCTCGGCATGGTCTTCTGCTTTGGCGACTAACGGAGCCACTTGGCTTCTAAGTGCTTTAACTAACTGTAATGCCACTTGCTTTTTAACAGGCGATAATTGTTGATCCAATACGGTTTCGCTAACTTTATCAGCAAGGTTATTGCCGTTTTTGTCGACTAATATACGAATAGGCGTAGTGGGTAAATAACGCCCTAGTTGTAAATTGCTCGGTGCGATGGCGGCTAAGGTAAATATGCACTCTAAGAAAAATGTGCCGGTAGGTAGTGCTGGATTTTTTAAAACACCAATACTAGCGTTACCAATTTCATCACAAAGTACCAGTTCCATCGCGCCGCGCACCATAGGATGATCCCAAGTGATCAGCTGATAATTTTCAACCGCTAAGGCGGTGTCACGATTAAAGGTAATGGTGGTGCCATCTTCAGGTAAGCACGGAAAGTTGGCACATAACATATGTTCAGAAGGCTGTAGGGCAATGGCGTTATCGGCTTTATCATCTTGTTGAATACCAAAAACGTCTAGGACCTGAAACATAAATTGTGGCAAATGAATTTGCTGATCTAGTTGTGCTATTTTCTTCACTAAAGCATGCGCTTTACCTTGGCCAGAAGAATGTAACTCAAGTAGCTTATCACGACCGGTTTCTAAATCTTGTTTGATGGTCAGATGCTGTTCATGGCTTTGCTCAATCAAGCGTTGTGCCTCGTTAGAGTCCCAACTAGCACAAAGCGCAAGCTCAAATAAGCTTTCACCAAAGGCTTTAAACACCGAGTGACCGGTAATACAGGTCTGTTCAAAGGCGTTCAACGCTTGTGTATACCAATTAAACAATAAGCTCTGCGCTGACTCTTCAAAGTATGGCACATGGATACGAATAATTTCTGTTTGACCGATACGGTCTAAACGCCCGATACGTTGCTCAAGCAAATCAGGGTTACGCGGTAAATCAAATAACACTAAATGATGAGCAAATTGGAAGTTACGTCCTTCACTACCAATTTCAGAACACAGTAGCACTTGGGCGCTATCTTCATCTTGGGCAAAATAAGCGGCCGCACGATCGCGCTCAAAAATACTTAAGCCTTGATGAAATACGGCCGCACGCATACCTTCTTTAACACGTAAGGCGTTTTCCAAGTCGATTGCTGTTTGCGCATGTGCACAAATCACCACCACTTTTTCTTTTTTCAACGACTGTAATAGTGCGATTAAATAGTCAACACGTGGGTCAATATCAACCCAGTCTTCATGGCTATCTAAGCTGAACAATATTTCGGGAGTAAACAAGAGTTTTGCTTGTGCTTGCGACTTTAAATCTTCAGTCGCGCCCGACAATAATAGTTCATTGATCGAGTCTTGATAGGCTTCTGGCATCACCAGTGGCGTGGCATGTAATTCACGACCCGGAAAACCTTTAATGGTGTTGCGACTATTACGAAATAATATACGGCCAGTGCCATGACGGTCTAAAAGCTGGTCAAGAATGTGCTGGCGAGCATTTTTTTTAGCGGCTTCTTCCAGATGATTTATCGCTGCGATATGTGTGCTAACGTCAGCTTCGTGCAATAAGTTGGTCAAGGTAGTTATTTGTTCAGTCACTAATGGCTCATCGGTAACCAAGGTATTGGCCGCATTGGCGACTTCGGTGTAATGCAGCTCTTCTTCGGTGAATGTTTGATAGTCGAAAAAGCGATCAGGATCCAGTAAACGCAGACGGGCAAAGTGACCTTCATGGCCTAATTGATCAGGTGTTGCTGTTAACAATAACACCCCAGGAATAGTTTGCGCTAACTGTTCAATACATTGGTATTCGATGCTGACATTATCTTGTTGCCAGTTTAAATGGTGCGCCTCATCAACCACCATCAAGTCCCATTCTTCATCCATAATAGCTTCATACCAACGAGGGTTTTTGGTAATAAAGCCCAGATTGACCAGCACTAGTTGTTCAGAACTAAAGGGATTTTCATCTTCACTGTTAGCGGTGATTTCTTCACAGCGACTTTCATCAAAAATACTAAACGACAAATTAAAGCGGCGTAACATTTCAACCAACCATTGATGCATCAATGACTCTGGTACTATGATCAGCACACGTTTAGCGCGCCCTGTGACCAATTGTTGATGAATAATCAAGCCCGCTTCGATGGTTTTACCTAAGCCGACTTCATCGGCTAATAAAACCCGTGGCGCAAAACGGCTACCAACTTCTTCGGCAATATATAATTGGTGTGGGATCAAGCTCACACGACCACCGCTAAGGCCGGTTAAATCAGATTGTTGTTGGTTAAATTGATGTTGTAAGCAATCTTTGCGTAAGCGAAACCAATCTAGGCGATCAATTTGGCCGTTGAGCAGACGGTCATGAGGTTTATTGAATTTAATGAAATGATCAATCATCATTTCTTTTAACGAGCAGGCTTCACCTGTGTCTTGTCGCGTACCAAAATAAGTCAGTAAGTTTTTGTCTTCTTGAGAAGACTCGACATTAAGTGACCAGCCTTCATGGCTTGGAATACTATCGCCAGTATTAAAAATTACTCGCGTTAGAGGGGCATTATCTATGGCGTATTGTCTTGCATCCCCTGTAGCCGTAAACACGATAGTAACAAAACGACCTTCGACAGCGGTAACCGTACCTAGTCCTTGATCTGACTCACTATCACTAATCCAGCGTTGTCCAGGGTAAAATGACATAGAAAAAAACTCCAACTCAATAACTCGCGCAAAAAATGCACGCCAAAAAAAGGGCGCTATAGTACCGTTAATCATAGAAGTGATCATTAAATAAATCGGTAAAAGGGGATTTTTATTGCTTTAAATTTATAGAATTGAGTTTTGTCTTTAGTAATAGGGCCTTTTCAGTCCAATAATGATTGATATGACTTAGCGCTTAGCCTGCAACAAGCCGCTTGCTTGCGGGCAAGTAAGCTGTCAAAGTGGTTGTAAGCTTAATAGCATGAGCTTTATTAGAATTATTTTTATAGTGGCTTTTTATAATAGCTTTTTTACCGGGAAAGCTATGGTAAAAAGAGCAAGTAATGACATTGTTTTGGTTAGATGAATTATCAATTTTTTGGTTTCTAGCAGCAGTTTTAAGCAATAATACTGTGCAGCCTTCAACTTGTGAAAGGACTTTCATATGACAGAAAATAAAATTATTTATGTTTTAGACACCAATATATTATTACACGAACCCTTCGCTTTCCTCTCTTTTAAAGAACATGATGTGGTGGTACCGATGACGGTACTAGAAGAATTAGATTCTATCAAAGACCGCCACAAAGATGTTAGTCGTGATGCGCGAGTAGCGATTAGAGCGTTGGAAGATACCTTAGTTAATGCCACGCCAGAACAAGTGCTAGCAGGCGTTAAATTACCGCAAAACGATGACCTACACCCCAGTGGCTGTTTATCCATTTTCAACGATTATGCCTTAGACGAGAGTAAGGTGAAATTGTCTTTTAACGAAAATGATAATCGTATTATCAGTAGCGCGATTTATTTACAAGCCAAAAACCCAGATAATAAAGTGGTGCTAGTCACCAAAGATATTAACATGCGCTTAAAGGCAAAAGGCGCTGGACTTGCTTTTGTTGAAGATTACCGCACGGATCAGCTCATTGATGATATTAAGTTTTTAACCAAAGGTTATCATCAATTTCCGGGTGATTTCTGGCAACAGGTCCATGACTGTGAAAGTGAAACAGAGGGCCGTAATACCACGCACTACATCAAGCGTGATTTACTGCCTAATGGCTATATCAATGAATACCTGATTGACGAAGGCGAACACTTCGCGGGTAAAATTACCGGGTTGGACGATGAAAACTTAGCGATAACCGATTTGAGTCGTGAACGTTTAATGGCAAAACAAGCGTGGGGCATTCATCCAAAAAACATCTATCAGGGTATGGCAATGGATGCCTTGCTTGATCCCATGATAGATTTAGTCATTCTGACCGGCCCAGCCGGCTGTGGTAAAACTTTACTTGCCTTGGCAACCGCGCTAGAGCAAGTGGTTGAGCGCGGGCTCTATGATAAAATCATTGTCACCCGTAGCACCCCCGAAATAGCAGAGTCAATCGGCTTTTTACCGGGTACGGAAGAAGAAAAAATGGCACCTTGGTTAGCCGCCATCACAGACTCGTTAGAAGTGTTGCACAAACAAGATGAGAATATGAATGGTAGTCTTAACTATATTATTGATAAAGCGAACATTCAGTTTAAGTCAGTCAATTTTATGCGCGGTCGCAGCATTCAAAATACTCTGGTGCTACTTGATGAATGTCAAAACCTCACGGCTTCACAATTGAAAACCATTATTACCCGTTGTGGTGAAGGCACAAAAATAGTGTGTTCAGGCAACTTAGCGCAAATAGATAGTAACTATTTAACCGCAGTAACATCCGGTTTGACATACATTGTTGAGCGTTTTAAAAATTTTCCGGGTAGCAGTAACATCAACTTAAATGGCGTTGTGCGTAGTCGTTTAGCGTCATTTGCCGAAGAAAACTTATAAATATTTAGCGCGGCGGTGATATTATCTATTTGTTACAATATCACCGTTAACCTTTTCAGTGCTGTCCTCAGTCAGTACTTTGATTTAATATTATGTCATAAAGTTAAAGGTAACTTGCCGATGAGCTAAATTTTAGCGCACTTGCTTTTATATCATTATTAGGACTTGTTAGTGTTAGCAGAAAATTCAAAAGAGCAGCTTCTTCAACGCTACAATAAATCAGTCATTGTGGTTTTTTCCTGCATTATGTTGCTGACTTTTATTATTATCTCTTATAATTATTATCTCGCCCGCCAAGATTATCGAGACTATAAATTAGCTAAGCTGAGTCAATATAGTGTGCAGCTTAATAATAAACTGACCGGTACGGTAGAAACCCTCGCGGGCATACGTGATTTAGCCGAATATTATTTGCGTTTTCCAGCAGAATTACCTAGTCAGACGCCGTCTTTGCGACAAGAAGGTCAGTACTTTTACCTTGATAAAAATCGACAAAATTTAAACACTAATAATCATATGATGAGCGGTAATATTACCGGCGTTGGTCGTATTGACACTTTTAGCCAATCCTTGCTGTATGAGCTAACGATGGCCAATGCTTTAACGCCGGCATTTGTTACCGCAAAAAAGTCAATTAAAGAAGCTAACTGGCTGTATTACATTTCAATGCAACGCTTCGTTAATTTATATCCTTGGGTAACCAGAAGTATCTGGCAATACAATGATCAAAGCTTAAGTAATGAGTTCATGCTGAAGATAAAAACGTCAAAGCACAAGGATGAAAAGCTTTGGGCGCGGCCTTATCTTGACTCGGCGAGTAAAAGTTTAAATACCATGCTAGGTATGGGGGTGTATTTAGACCATGAGATGAAAGGGGCGGTGCTCATTGATATGAATACCGCGGGCTTATATAACTATTTGCCTGAGGTAACCGAAGTAGATCACGGCTATATTATTGTTGATAAGCAAAGTCATGTTTTGTTGCATAAAAATAACAGCAATCTTCCGCTAAATGCACAAACCGCTTTTAGTGACACTGCACCGTCGCAATTAAACCAGTTCAGTTATCAATCGTTACTCAATATTATGCCAAGTGCTGAAATTGGTGATTGGATTGTACAGCAGCAGAAGTTGGTTATTAATGACTGGGTTTTATTGGAGTATCAGCGCAAAGGAAATTTTTATACTACGATTAATCAGCGTTTTTTGTCGATACTGATCAGTATTTCTTTTGGCTTTTTCAGTCTATTAGTTGTGGTTTATTACGTTACCTATCGCTTATTCATCGGGCCCTCTAAAAAATTCATCAGACATATTGAATATTGTTCAGCGGGTGATCCCGGTAAAATAAAACCCTCTGCCGAGTGGCGCCACTGGTTTAAAATTGTTGAAGATTTATTTGGCCAAAATCGCAGTTTAATGCAGCGTTTAAAGGATCAAAACATTGAGCTAGATTTGAGGGTAAAAGAAAAAACTCAAGCGTTATTGCACAAAAGTGAGCAACATCAGCGTGACTATGCGTTGTTACGATCAGTGATGGATGCGATTCCAGACTACATTCTATTTAACGATCAACAAGGCGCTTTAATTGGCTGTAACCAGGCAATTGAACAACTGGTCTTACGAAAAGAAGTTGATATTTTAGGTGGCCAAATTAATGATTTTATTGCGGCTGATATCAGTAAAAAAGTGGCGCAGAGTCTTAGTCAAATCCAGCGAGGTCATTCATTTTTGGCGCATCATCAAACGGTGTCGACTGAGCATAATACCTATGAAATTTATCAAGCGCCGTTTTATAGTCAGTTTAATGAATTACTTGGCAGTATCATTCTAATTCGTGATGTGACTGAGCAATTCAAGATTAACCAAGCCCTGCAGCGCGCAAAAAATCAAGCCGAAGAAGCTAACCAAATTAAAAGCCAATTTTTGGCGAATATGAGTCATGAAATTCGCACGCCAATAAATGCCATGCAAGGGATGTTTTTTCTCTTACAGCAAACGTGTTTAAATAAGGCTCAGGAGCAATATTTAGGTAATGCTCAAACCGCTTCAAACACTTTGCTTTATTTAGTGAACGAATTGCTTGATTCGGCCAAGGTAGAGTCAGGAAATATGTCTGTACATAAAGAACTGACTGGACTGGAAAGTATTGTATCGCAAGCACTTAACCTTAATATTGGTGCACTAGTTGGCAAAGATTTACGTTTAAGTGTTGCCATTGATAGCCAAGTACCATTAGATATTCATACTGACACTATGCGTTTAGTGCAAGTGCTGAGTAATTTACTTAATAATGCGATTAAATTTACAGAGCGGGGCAAAGTTGCTCTTAGCGTGTCATTATCTTGCCCTATTAGTGAACCGGCTGACGCAAAAAATATCGCCGTATTATTTACCGTGAAAGATACCGGCATTGGTATAGAAAAATCAAAACAAATTGGCTTATTTAAAGCATTTAAACAAGCCGATGAGTCGATGACCCGAGTTTATGGTGGCACAGGGTTAGGGTTATCAATATGCCAACATATTGCGCATTTATTGGGAGGTAAAATTACCATTGATAGTGTTTTAGGCCAGGGCGCTGAATTTACCTTAGCTTTACCTATGAATGCAGCCAATATACTGGCTTGCGATACCGGTTACTCTGAATGTTGCTTATCTAAATTTCGACCACAATTCTCGACCAGTACTGTGCTGAATTTAGCGGTCAATATACCTGAAAAATTACGAGAGAACTTTACTGATATTGCGCAAGCTGTGATAGATATCTCAAGTTTTTCAGCGCTAAAAACGGTTAATGCTAAAGCAGATAAAATATTACTTATCGATAGTAGTAAGTATCCGCAAGATTTATTGAAAAAAGACTTGGATATAATAAAGCAAGAGGTCGCTGTACTGGCGTTATGTCAGCCCATAGCCAGTGTTATTTCAGCTGAGTTACTTGAGCAATTAAACCGCAATAGTATTAATTACTTGTTGCTTGAAATGCCGTTATACCGAAATGTTATTGCAAAGTTAGCCAAGGAGCTTAATCGGGTCTCATCAAATAGCGCCATAATGGATAATCAAATGACGACTAACCGTCATGATCTCGATGCTCTGCAACCCACAGTAAGCAGCCTAGCTGGATTGAACGTATTGTTAGTTGAAGATAATCTGGTTAATCAATTGGTGGCGGTTAAATTATTGCAGTCTTTGCAGGCGCAAGTGACTGTTGCACAAAATGGTCAAGAGGCGTTAGAAAAATTACCACTGGAAAATATTGATATTGTTTTAATGGACATTCAAATGCCCATTATGGACGGATTAACCGCTACTAAGCATATTCGCGCTCAACCACAATATAACCGCTTACCTATTATCGCCATGACAGCTCATGCCCGTGAAGAAGACAAGCAGCAATGCTTAGCGGCGGGTATGAACTTGCATATTGCTAAGCCGATTAGCCTAACGGTATTACGCGATAGTATTTTGTCGCAACTGGTCAAAACACTAAAGTAATTGAGTTTATATTAAGTGCTAGGGTCGGCAAAAAAAGCTTCGGCATAATAGCGGCCATTGCGTATGGCAAACTCAGCACTTGCTGATAATTCTCCAATGCGCATCATTGCTGGGCCAGTGGGCTCAGCTAAAATGTAGTCTAGGCCATCAATAGTGATGGTTAGTTCATCGCCTTCGCTTGGGATATTTATCGCGAGTAAGGCATGATTATCGATAAAAACCAACATCATTTTCATACGCGGCATTAGCGCTCTAAAAATAGCAGCGGTTAGGGTTACTTTACTGTCACAATCACCTTGGTTTTGCCAAAGTATTTGTAGCGGCGGATTAAACCCCGCGCCGGTTGATGTGACCCTAGATTCTAACGTAGCATAAGGAATGCTTTGGATAAATCCGAGCACATAATTACTGACTTTTCTGACATTTTCCTCACCAACACGTTCTAAAATAAGGCTTTTTAGTACGGAAAGGTCATTAAATGACTCTTGTGCGAAGCGAACATGGTCGGGCTTAATGGCTACGCTGTTATCATAAGCAACAAATTGAGTATAATAATTACGGGTTAAATGCTCATTCATAAAGTCTTTTTCAAGTTGCGCTATGCTTAGATACGCTTGGTCAAGTGCTGTTTTATTTTCACTTTTTAGTTCCATTTGTAAATTATTACCACGACCTAAAAATGTAACTTTGACATCAGTGATAGGGTGTTGTGTTAATTGTTTTCTCATCTGCTGATCAACGTATTTTCTAGCGTGGTTGGCTTTATAACTTTTAAAGTTTCTAAAGCGATCAAATAAAGATATTTTATTAATAGAAAAACTCAACGCTTGTGGTTGCTGGGCTTGGTCTAACCATTGGTAGTTAAATTGCACATGCTCATCGGTTGTTGTTTTATTAAAATCAAGCTGCTTCGCCGACGTCATAGTCGTAAAGCATAATATTAAAATAACCACTGCGCCAAAAAATCTCACCATTCACCTTTATCGCTAAATATTAACGCCTCAAGCTTATACCAATTTCACTAACTTTGTGAGTATTTTTGCTGGTTAAAATAAGCCACTATTTTGTTGTTTATTTAATAATTATAACAAGCAGTTATTAAAAAAATCTTGGTATTTAGTCATTGTGACTGGCTATAAAGTCGTTGATATAATCAATGAAAAGGCTATGAGGTTGATTTTTAATGACAGGCAAATTTATCATTTTACTTTTACTTTTACTGTCTTTGCTATATATTCAAACGAGTGTTTTAATTAATTGTTTAAATTACCTGTTTGGAGAATGTGATGGCTGACTATCAAGTACCTTTAAAAGATATGAATTTTTTGTTATATGACGTATTTAATGCTGATAAATTATGGCAGTCATTACCGGCATTAGCTGATCGGGTTGACCGAGATACTGCCGAAGCAATTTTGGAAGGTTGTGCAAAAATTGCAGAGCAAGAAATAGCACCATTGTCGCGCAATGGCGATGAAGTAGGGGTTAGTTTCGATGCGGGTAAAGTCACCACAGCACCCGGCTATAAAGAAGCATTTAAGACTTATGCTGAAGGTGGTTGGACCTCATTAGGCGGAGATCCTGACTTTGGCGGCATGGGCATGCCTAAAATGTTGACCGCATTTCATGAAGAAATGTTATGTTCGGCTGATATTTCATTCTCACTTTACCCCGGCTTAACTGCTGGCGCTGGCTTGTCGTTAGCAAAACATGGTAGTGAAGCATTAAAGAGTCGCTATTTAACCCGTATTTATGCCGGCGACTGGTGTGCAAGCATGTGCTTAACTGAAGCACATGCCGGCACCGACCTAGGCATGATCAGAACGAAAGCGGTGCCACAAGCGGATGACAGTTATTTAGTGTCAGGGACAAAAATATTTATTACCGCCGGTGAGCATGATCTGACGGAGAATATTATCCATTTAGTGTTAGCTAAATTACCTGATGCTCCCGCCGGACCTCGTGGAATTTCATTATTCTTGGTACCAAAATTTAATGTTAATGATGATGAGTCCATCGGTGAACAAAACAATGTCAGCTGTGGTTCTATCGAACATAAAATGGGTATCCATGCTTCAGCTACTTGTGTGATGAATTTTGATGGTGCTAAAGGTTATTTAGTCGGTGAGCTCAATAAAGGCTTAGCTTGCATGTTTACTATGATGAACTTTGAGCGAGTTGGTGTAGGTATCCAAGGTTTAGGTGCAGCAGAACGCTCGTATCAAAATGCTTTAGAATATGCCAAAGATAGAATTCAAGGGCGTTCTTTATCTGGTGTTAAGTCACCTGATGCCCAAGCTGATTCGTTATTAGTACATGGTGATGTTCGTCGCATGTTGTTAAACATGAAGGCGTTAAATGAAGGTTCACGTGCCTTATCAACTTATACGGCTATGCAATTAGACATTGCGACTTATGGTACGGGTGAAGCGCAAGTCAAAGCGGATCAACTTGTTGCTATAATGACCCCGATTGCTAAAGCGTTTTTTACTGATCTTGGCTTTGAAAATACCGTTGCTGGTCAACAAGTTTTCGGTGGTCATGGTTACGTTAGAGAATGGGGACAAGAGCAGTTAGTGCGAGATACCCGTATTGCACAAATTTATGAAGGCACTAACGGTATTCAAGCGATGGATTTGTTAGCCCGCAAAGTGGCCGGTAGTAAAGGCAAATTTGTGGCCGTCTTTCTTGAAGAAGTACGTGATTATATGCAAGCGGATAAAGTTGATGCTATGCAAGAGTTTACTCAACCTTTGGCTAAGGCCACAGATGAACTTGAGGAATTAACGCAATACTTATTAACCGCAGCACAGTCTTCGCCAGAAGAACTGGGTTGTGCGGCCAATGACTATTTACACATATTTGGTTATACGGCGATGGCTTATGTTTGGGCTAGAATGGCAGAAGTTTCACTGGCTGCTAGCGATGATAAAACTTTCCATGAAAGTAAAGTCCGTACCGCTCGTTACTACTTTGCCCGATTATTACCTCGCACTCAGTCGTTAATCGCCTCAGCGAAATCTGGCCAAAGTGCGATGTTTGATATCGCAGAAGAGCTTTTTTAAAGACCCGCTTTACTCGCCATTAAATACCTAATGAAAAAGCCAATTCAATCACCTTGAATTGGCTTTTAATTTTTGATGGCTTAGATTAACCATCAGTAGTTCAAATCCGCATCAGTAATGTGAGACAATAACCGACTTTATCGCTATTTGGGATATCTATCATGTAAGATATTCAGTAGCATTCAATGAGTGAATTAACTATTGATCAGTCTGCACCAAATTTCACTGAAGAGTTTACTGAAAAGTTCACTGAAAAAATGATAAGACATTTCACAGCGAATGCTCGACTTTATAGCCCATTCATTATGTTAGTAGCCACTTAGAAAACTGATTGGCATGGCTAGGTTCATGGCTAGGTTCATGGGTAGGTTATAGGTGTTTGGTAGATATCAAATTTTAAACACACAGGATTAGGGAGAAACCAGTGCGTATTTTGAGTGTTTTACTCATCATAATGTTAGCAGCATGTAGCAGTAAACAAGACGAAGTTGTTGTTAGTAAACCGGTATGTGATTTAGCCTATTCGTCTTATCAAGCCACCGTTACCGGCTACTGCCAAGAAGCGGCTGCTGACCTACCAGAGTCATTAGACATTATTAATAAAAGTATAACGATTAAACCGTTAGATGAAATTTCTGAGGTGTTTTGGTTTAACAAAAAAATGAAATACTCGTTAATAAAGCAAGAAGCGAGTGCGCCATTGATTTTTATTATTGCCGGTACTGGAGCGAGCTACGATAGTGTGAAAATGCTCAGTCTGCAAAAAAGTTTTTTTCAGCAGGGTTATCATGTCATCTCATTGTCATCGCCCACCTTTGCTAATTTTATTGTTAACTCACCTAACACTCGGTACATGCCGGGTGATTTAGCGCATGACGCAGAATATTTATATCAGGTGATGAATTTAGTCTGGACACAAGTTCAAGCTCAAGACGCAGTAGAGGCATTGTCATTTTCTCTTACGGGTTACAGCTTAGGTGGCGCGCATTCAGCATTTATATCGCTACTTGATGAAGAAAAACAGGAGTTTAACTTTGAAAAAGTGCTTCTGATTAACCCACCGGTTAGTTTATATAACTCAGTCAGTATTTTAGATAAATACTTTGATCTAGGTGAAAATAGACCAGCGGCGGTTGCTATGTTTGATGATATTTTTTCTCGCTTTTCCATTGCTTACGCAGCACAACGGTCTTCAAAATTTGATCAAGGCTCAATATTTAGTTTATTTAAAAATGTCTCGTTAACTGAAGCTGAATTAAAATTGTTAATTGGCGCCTCGTTTAGAATATCGTCATCAGATATGATATTTGCCATCGATGTTAGTTTTAACACGGGCGCAATCACCTATAAAAATCACAGGATAAGCAAACTTGAGAGTTTAACGCATTCACTGCAACGTGCCAGCGACATCACCTTTGGTGATTATTTTGACCGTGCCATGTTACCCAGAGCCCAGCGAGAAGATGCCAGTATCACCAAAGCCGATTTGATCGAACGTTACAGCTTACATGCCATTGAAGATTATTTAACTGCATCTGATAAAATTTATTTGGTCACCAATCAAGACGATATTATTTTACAGGCCGGTGAGGTGGAGTATTTACAGAGCATTTTTACCGATAGGGCAAAAATTTTTCCTCGTGGTGGACACTGTGGCAACTTCGATAGACTCAGTTTTGTTGAGCATCTGCAGACTACATTTCAAGGAGGGCTAAATTAATGTCAATGCTTGCCAATAAGTGTTCTAGGTTATTCCTTATCGCCCTGTGTTTTTTATTGTTAGCCTGTTCCTCACAGCCAAGATTAGAGAGTACGGCCATAACGCCGATCATTGCGGTACCAGATAACTTGGCAGAACTTGGTGTAATGAGTGCGTATAGCGACCCTTGGGAGGGGTTTAATCGCCGTATGTATTATTTTAATGCTAAAGCCGATGAATACGTTTTATTACCCATAGCGAGGCGCTATAAGCAAATCACCCCTGATGTTGTTGAAACCGGGCTGAGTAATTTTTTTAATAATATGGCTGAAATATCAACGTTTATCAATTCGTTATTGCAGTTTAAATTATCAGTGGCTGGCGAAACATTAGGTCGTTTCGCGGTTAATACAACCTTAGGTTTAGCAGGATTAATCGACGTTGCAACACCCATGGGTTTAGCCGCGCAAGATGAAGATTTTGGTCAAACACTAGGGTTTTGGGGCGTTAAGGCTGGACCATATCTCGTTTTACCTCTGTTGGGACCTTCGTCACTGCGTGATGCTAGCGGTTTTGTCTTTGATGGCTTAGCAGATCAACAAGTGATGGATGAGCTGAGAATGAAATCTGAAGAGGAACTTTATCTCTCACTACTGAACAGTATTGATGCGAGAGCTAGATTACCTTTTCGCTACTACGGCTCGGGTTCAGCATTTGAATATGACTACTTAAAATTACTTTATAAGAAGTATCGTGAAATTCAGGTTGCTCGTTAACCCAGTTTACATAAACTGCAGTGACCAAATTCAGCTGAATTTACCCAGTGTTAGGTATCTTAATGTAGCTTAGCGATAACAATTAATGGTAGATTTAGCTATTTTATTAATTACAGGTATAATCACGCCTGGTAAATTTTATAGGAATGTCTTTTGTTAGCAGTTATTCGTGTCATATTGATGACTTTTTCTTTAGTTATCATCTGTGTTTGTTCAATTTTATTCTGTTTGATTAGGCCATTTCATCGCGACAATGTCCATCATACAGCTAATTATCTTGGTAAAGTTGCAAAAATTTTAGGTTTAGAGGTTGAGGTTAGAATACCTGAGTCGACAAAAAATATGGGCCCTGTTGTCTATATTTGTAATCATCAAAATAGCTATGATATTTTTACCGTCAGTAATGCTGTTCAACCCGCAACGGTTAGTGTTGGCAAAAAAAGTTTAAAATGGATCCCCTTTTTTGGTCAAATGTATTGGCTAACGGGTAATATTTTAATTGATAGAAAAAATAAAAATAAAGCCATGAATACTATCGATACTACCGCTAGAAAAATTCGTGAAAAAAAGTTGTCTGTTTGGCTCTTTCCAGAAGGCACACGCAGTTATGGCCGTGGTTTATTACCTTTTAAATCAGGCGCATTTCGCACGGCGGCAAAAGCTAATGTACCTATCATTCCGGTTTGTGCAAGCAACACTCATAAAACCATAGACTTAAATCGTTGGGATAACGGTAAAATGATTATCGAATTTTTACCACCGGTATATTTATCTAGCGAAGATAAAGATAAAATTCGCAACATAACCAATAAAACCCGCAGTGACATGCTAGCGAAAATTGAACAATTGAATATTGAAACAGACCGTCAGCTACCACAAGTAGATGACCAAAATTCGCCAGATAAGCAAACAAGTGAGATAAAATAATGATTGATGAAGCATTGCAACAATGGCAAGAACATACCGAGCAATTGATCGCTACACTAGTTGAAGATGGCACAAATGAAGAAGTTCACCATACAATTGAACATCATTTTTCTAGTGGAGACTTTGATATTCTAGAAAAAGCGGCGATTACAGCATTTAAAAGCGGCTTTGAAATTGAAGAGCCAGAAGAGGCCGAATTAGAAAACGGAGATAAAGTTTTTGCTTTCGATATTGTGACCGAACAAGCTTTAGATTTTGATATTATTTTTGATGAAACAAAAACGATGTTCGAATTAGCAAAAAAATGTAACGTAGATTATGATGGCTGGGGTACATACTTCGAAGAATAAGCCAATATCGATCAGCAGGAAGGATCAGCAAGGAACGAGCTACAAGTAGAAATAAGTAACTCACGATAAAAAGGTTATCCAATGGAATGGTTAAACACGTTATTACGACCTGAAATTTTAGCGCTATTAATTGCAATTGTAGCGATTGTTGCTGTGTTTGTAGTTGCCACACGCAAGGCGCATCATCGGCATCAAGAGCGCATAGAGAATATTAAAAACGGCTTTAATCCTGATTAATAAAAAACGCAAAGTGTCACACTTTGCGTTTTTTTATTACTGATATTTATGGCCAATAAGGCTTTATTAACGATAACGCTAGCCATTTTTTAAAGTGCATTTTATCAGAGCGCATTAAGCTAATACCGGCTGTTTTGTTAATTCAAAGGCATTACGTTGACTTAATAGTGAAAACGCTGCCGGGACAAAGATAAAGGATAACAGTGTGGTTAACACTGTGCCACCGGCAACCGCGACAGCAAAAGGTGGCCAGAAGCCACCACCTGCAAGAATTAACGGCAGAAAGCCACCAACAGTAGTTATGGTCGTTGAACTAATATGACGTGCGCAACTTTGTACGCAGCGAATAATAGCTGCACGGTCACCTTGTATCGCTTGCTCATCCATTTTTAATTCAGCTATGATCACAATAGCCGCATTAATAGCCAGCCCCATTAACCCTAATAAAGCAATGATGACGGTAAAGCCAAAGGGATAATCAAAAATATAAACGCTCAGTAAGCCTAAGCCAATTGATTGAAATGCCGATAAAAATATAATCGCACTGAGTCTAAAAGAATTAAACGACAGCACCACAACTGTAAGTAGCAGGGTTAATATCAAGCCAACACTGGCCATGAGTTTACCCACCGCTTTATTGCGCTCTGCCGACTCACCGCCGAATTCTATTTGATAACCATTAGGTAATTGGTAGTCAGCCTTAGCCATACTTTCTTTAATTCGGTTAAGTACGATAGACGGTAAAACGTCGGCACGGATATAGCCCTCAATAACATTCACTCGTACGCCATTGCGATGCGGAATGGCGCCGCGACTGGGTTTAATCTCTAAATCTGCGATGGCAGTTAAGGCAATGGACTGCTTTGAGCTGGGATTAATAATGTTAATGTTGGCTAATGCCGCTAAGTCATCTCGTTGTTCGTTACCAATTCTAACCCTGACAGGAATTGATTCGGTTGCCTCAATAACCGAGCCGTTGGTTTGACCTGACAGTGTGGTATTAAGTTGCTTGGCGACCTGTACTAACGACAAGCCAGCTAAGTTAGCTTTTGCTTCGTCAATATTAACCCAAACTTTTGGCGTGCCAGGTTGTAGTGTTGAACGGCTATGGGTAATGTCTTGGGTTGCTGACATAAAAGCGCGAATATCATCACCAATTGTTTTTAAACGATCAAGGTTTGGGCCAAAAATACGCAATTCTACCGGTGCGTTAAAGGGCGGGCCTTGTTCAAGTTTTCTGACTAATATTTGCGCTTCAGGCAACATATCATCAAGTGTTTGTTGAATTTGGGGAATTAAACGATTCGCTGCCGAAAAATTTGTTGCGGTTACCATGCCTTGACCGTAATACTGCGCACCGTCTTTGGTTGGCATTAAATTATAGTAAAAAGAAGGTGCATTTTTACCGATAAACCAGCGCACCGATTCAATGCCATCGAGTGCTTCAAGGTAGTTGGTAAGTACCTTACTAACCCGCTCAGTATTGATTATGCTGCTTTGTGCGGGTAAAAAAAGTTCAACCTGAAACATGTCACGATCTGATGAGGGGAAAAATTGCTCTTGCAGCTGTTTAGCGGCAATAAAACCTAATAAAGGCAAACAAACTACCAAGGTGATCACCAGTTTTCTATGTAGTAGTGACCAGTTAAGCAAGCGCACAAAACCACGATTTAACGCCGGTAAACTAATCCCACTTTGATACCAACGAGTCGAATTTTTATGCCTGTGTCGGCTAATAAAACGACCTGATAAGCCAGCAACAATAGTGTGAGATATAATATAAGAGCCGACTAAAGAAAATATAACACTGAGCGCAATACCGCCAACAAACTCACCGGCAGGCCCTGGCATAAGCACAATCGGCATAAAGGCTAAAATGGTGGTTAATGTTGAACCCAGCAAAGGTAACCATAAGTGATTGACTGCATTGGCTATCGCGTCAAGTCTACGTTGGCCCTTTTCGATATTGGTTTTTACGGTATCAGCCATCACAATGGCATTGTCCACCATAATACCCAAAGCAACCACTAGACCCGTCACCGACATCTGGTGTATAGGGAGGCCATAAAAATTCATCACGGATAAGGTAAACAACACGGTTAATGGCAGCGATAAGGTGACAATCAAAGCGGCTTGCCAGCCTAAGGTAATCAGTAATACTGCGGCAATAATGGCAAATCCTAGTGCGATATTGCCGACTAAGTCGCTTAAACGCGCTTCGGTATAGCTGCTTTGATCGAATATCACCTCCAAAGTGACATTATTAGGTAGCGTTTGTGTAAATGCGGTTAACGCTTTTTGCACCGACCCACTCCACTGGTCGATACGCAAGTTTGGCAACATGCGGGTAGCAACAACTACCGCTTGTTGATTGTTGACCATGGCTATTTCGGTTGGCGGGTAATTGACTGTTTTTCGAATATCAGCAATGTCTCCCAAGCGTACTAAGTTGCCATTATCATCAGCTTTTATCGAGATGTTACTAATTCGGTTGGTGTCCTGTAATGCACCAACCAACTCTATTTGCATTTGATTAAATGCGTTGGTGAGCTTTCCTGCCGATACTTTAGCATCGGCATTAAGAATTTTTTCTGAAATATCATTGATCGAAAGGTTTAATTGGCTGCTAATAACGGGGTCTATCTCGACCAGCACTTCCTCTGAGCCTTGGCCGAATATAGTGACTAAATCTGTACCATAAACCAGTTTTAGCTGATTTTGTAATTCATTAGCATAGCGACCTAAAATAGCAATGTTGGGTGTCTCGCTGCCTTGCCAATTTAGGGCAATTATTTGCGTGTAAGCATAACCTCTGTCGTCTTCTAGTACCGGCGTTAGTGTGCCGTTTGGCAAGCTCGGCCTGAGATCGTTGAGTAAATCTCTAACCCGTGACCATATTGGTTTGGGATCGGTAATTTCATCTTGTAATTGCACTTGGACAATTGAAATACCCGCACGAGAATTTGACTTGAGTAGATTTATTTCTGGTAGTTTTCTAAGACTTTGTTCTATTTTCTCGCTGATCAGTACTTCAACTCGCTCAGCACTAGCACCTGGTAATTGCGTAATAACGCTAGCGATTCTATTGGTTATTCTTGGATCTTCGGTACGGGGTAAATTACTTAACGCCCCTAAACCCGCCACCACTAAAAGCGTGATCATCAACGACATTAAACGACCATTTTTAACAAATGAACGTATCATAAAATTTGTCCTGTGCTAACCACTTGCTTGATAGCTTCGCTGGCCCGTTTCACTACTTGTCTTGGCACATAGCGATGCACACCACTAGCAATGACTTCGTGTGTTACTAAGGGTAAACCAGTAATATAGGCGGCATCTAGTGTGGTGTATTTCACCTCAACTGTAGTCGCTGATATGGTCAATAAATCATGAGGGGTTGCCGTGACCTGATAAACATTCCATTGGCCACGAATACCGTCAGTTAAAGCCGACAAAGGTAGCCAGAAACCGGCTTGTTCAACACGTTGTTCAATATTGACTTGTGCTAACTGGCCATTATAGAAAGTTGATGTTTGCTTAAGGCTAAGGCGCAGTTCAATGGTGCGGCTAACTTGATGCACCTGTTTACCAATCGCTAATATTTGTCCGGTGAGCGTTTGTTTATTTAAAGTAACAGAGAGTATTTGCCCTACCACTAATTGGCTAGCTACCTTAATAGGTACGCCAACAGATACTTCGTGATCAGCCTGTTGGATAAGGTTAAATGCGTTTTGGTTGGGGCTGAAATTTTCTCCTTCGGCTACGGTACGGCTGCTGATCACTGCCGCGAAAGGAGCATGGAGTTTCGCGTGTGATATTTGATATTCAATACTGGCTATATTTGCTTGTTGACGGGAAATATCAGCATTGATGATTTTTTTTTCAGCTTCTAGCTCATCTACGGCTTGTTTAGAACTGTAACCTTTAGTCCTTAAATTATTGATACGAGATAAGTTGAGACGATTGAGTTCGGCCCGTGCACGAAACTGCTCAATGGTTGCCACTATTGCTTGGCGTTGAATGCTGAGGAGTTCAGTATCAAATTCTGCTAGCAATTGGCCTTGACTAACAAGGTCACCACTATCGACATAAACTTTAGCAACCTTACCGGCATATTCAAAACTTAATGACGTCAGCTGTTTACTGACCACTTTGCCAATATAGGCGCGTTCAATGTCGTAAGACATACTGGGTGATATGGTGCGAATGTCGGCGCTTTGGTGGTAATTAGCACTTTGTTTGTTTGCTTGTGTCCTTGTCGGCTGAGTTTCTTGACTAGGTTCAGAGCAAGCACTGAGTAAGGCGAAGAAAAAAACTAAGCCATAAACGCGAAAAAACCTTGTAGTACGCTGATCTATAAACACGGAATGCACCTTAAACGTATAACATATAAACTAGACCGGTTAGTCTAGTTTAGTCAAACTAGACTGTCTAGTCTAATTTGAGGTATGTTATGTGATATAGCAATAGTTTTACGGCCACTGAAACGAATATCTTGAGATGGCCTGTGCATAACAAGATCACAAGCCTAATGGAACTGTTATAATAGTGAAACGAACTGTATACGTTTTATGTAATTTTCATTACTAAGTATTGATCTCGTGAGCTAAGTATAAAGTAAATGTATAAAGTTAATATGAGTGATAGGGGTGTATGGCAAATATTCGAAGTAAAAGTGAAAGTAAAAGAAAAAAAATTCTTGATGCCGCTACCATGTTGTTTACTGAGCAAGGCTATAGCTCAACTAGCATGGCTGAAATTGCCCAACATGCCGGGGTTTCAAAACAAACTGTCTATAGCCATTTTGGTAATAAAGATGAATTGTTTGCCGCGTCAATAAAGCAAAAGTGTGATTCATATCATATGACTGAAATTGGCCTAAATACCGCCAATGAGCCAGCAGAAATTTTATTTGTTTTGGCGAAGCGTTTTTTGGCTATGTTGACCTCAAAGGAAGCACTGGCCATTCATAAAATTTGTGCTTATGAGTCAAAATCATACCCTCAGTTGTCAGAGCTATTTTATCAAGAAGGTCCAGAACGTATTGTTAATGACGTGGCAACACTGATGGCCGATTTCGACAGCAAGCAACAATTAACTATTCCAACACCTAAATTTGCGGCACTACAGTTTTTAAATATGGTGAAAGGAGAATGTTGGATGCGTGTGGAATTTAATACCAAAAAACAAATATCTGAAGCAGAAATTAATCGCTATTTAAAATCGAGTATTGCCATGTTCACTAAAGGCTATTCGCTTTAGTTTTTAAGGATTCATGCGTAATTTATCGTTTAGGTATTTACACGGCTAATATGGTTGGCAAAGCTAGTAGCGAAAGTAAGTAGAAAAAAATAGCAGTATTTATCAAAAAAGAAAGCGAACTTAGGATGAGTTCGCTTTCTTTGTCGTTATGCGTTTGTTTGGGCTAGTAAGTTGTTTCTAATAGATTCTTGCTATAACTGGAGTTAACCGGCTTTTCAGTCGCATCGTCAAGCAGCTCTCTAGGCATATAATTTTCATCATGCTTTGCTAATACTTCGCTCGCTTCAATAACATTACCATTGACTAAAATACCATTAGCGACAATACCTTGTCCTTCACGAAACAAATCAGGCAAAATACCGTCATAGCTAACGGTAACGGTTGGATCAGTCTCAGAGAAGCTAATAGGCATTCTCATATCAGCGAGTTTAAAGCTTACTTTTAAGCTTTCGCTATTGCGATGCACACTACCCGGCACCACTAAACCACCAATACGCAAGCGTTGGCCGTTAATGGCTTTAAGACCGGTATCTTGTTTGCCATTATATATTTCAGAAGGCTTATAGAATAAATCAATATTTTGACTTAACGCGTACAAAACAAGCCCGGCAACAACACCTAAGCCGATGATTATTGACGTGACTATCGTTAATCGCTTCTTACGACGGGGATTCATACTGTTACCTCTTAAGTTTTATGACTAATGTCAGCACGGGTTTGTGTGTTTTGTAGCTCGGCCGCTTGACGTAATTTTGCTTCGCGTTTTTGACGCTGAGCTATTTGTTGCTTAATTTTTTTATGATCTGTGATACTCGAAAAAACTAATAAGGCTAAAGCCAAAATACTAACGCCATAGGATAACCAGACATAAAAGCCATAGCCGCCCATAGCGATAAAAGCACTGAAACTATCAAATTGCATGCGCTTCCTCCTCAGTAGCCACTAATTCACGTACCCAAGGGCGCATACTGTTGCGACTGAGTATTTCGCTGCGAAAACGCAAGCAGATTAACGCTGTGACTAAAAAAGCAAAACCAATAAAACAAACCAAAAATGGCCAAAACATATCTGCAGTCATCGAAGGTTGGCCTAGCTTACTCACGGTTGCACCTTGATGCAGGGTGTTCCACCACTCGACAGAATATTTAATAATCGGTAAATTAATCACGCCCACTAAGGCAAGAATGCCGGCTGCTTTACCTGCTAAATTTTTATCTTCAAAAGCATTATGTAAAGCGATAACGCCCAAGTATAAAAATAATAATATCAGCTCAGAAGTCAGTCGTGCATCCCAAATCCACCACGTACCCCACATAGGTTTGCCCCAGGCTGCACCGGTAATGAGAGCGATAAAAGTAAAAGTCGCGCCGATAGGTGCCATGGCAGCCGCTGTGGCATCAGCAAGTCTTAATTGCCACACTAAGCTAGATAACGCGGCAATAGCCATGCCTAAGTATATGCCCATAGACAACATCGCCGCAGGTACATGTAAATAGAATATTCTAAAGGTATCACCTTGTTGATAATCAGCAGGGGCAAATAGTAAGGCCCAAGTAATACCAATGGTTAAAAAAACAAAGGCTAGGCGCGCGCACCAAGGTAATATTTTACCCGCAAAATGATAGCTAATCTCAGGATTTGCGTAAGGGTGAAGCCACTTCCACATCATATTAATTTGTACTCACTTTCAGCGCTGCACTTACAGCAAATGGGGCCAAGGTTAACGAGGCAAAAAATATTGCCGCGATTATAGCAAGTTGTCCGTTATAAGGTAAGTTCATTGCCGCAGTATCAATTGCGCTAGTGGCAAAAATAAGTACGGGAATGTACAGCGGCAGTACTAACAAGCTGAGTAATACCCCCCCTTTTTTAATGCCAACGGTTAAAGCAACACCAATAGCGCCAAGCAAGCTCAATACTGGCGTGCCCAGTAACAGTGTTAGCATTAACGCACCGTAACTGTGCTCATTTAAATGCAGTAATACTGCGAGCAGTGGCGCAATCAGTATTAATGGTAAGCCAGTAAGTAACCAATGTGCAACAATTTTAGCCAGCACTAATATAAATATTGGCTGCGGACTTAGTAACATTTGTTCTAATGAGCCGTCTGCGTAATCAGACTTAAACAATCTGTCCAGTGATAGCAAAGTGGCGAGTAAAGCCGCAACCCAAATAATGCCTGGGGCAATGCGTGATAACGTCGAACTTTCTGGGCCAACACCTAACGGAAATAGCGTGACGACAATAACAAAGAATAACAAAGGATTAATAATGTCGTCGCGATGACGAAAAGCGATCATCAGATCTCTTTTAACAATCAAACCAAAGGCCGCGCGGTAAGAAACTTGTGTCATAACTGATGACCTTAATAAAAACGATAAGCTAAAGTGACTTTCTTTACTCGCTCTGCGGGTAAGGAGATATCTTGATGAGTGGTTAATATCACACAGCCACCGTTGTCAGCATGTTGTAAAAATAATTGTTCTAATTTTTCAACGCCTAACTTATCAATAGCGGTGAAGGGTTCATCTAAAATCCAAATTTTAGCTTGGCTTTGCCATAAGCGAGCTAAAGATATTCGACGGTGCTGTCCTGCACTTAAGTGAGCAGCAAGCGCATCCTCAAAGCCAAGTAAGTTAACTTCTGTTAATGTCGCCTCGGCTGTGGCACTATTTAAGCCATGTAAAGCCAGATTAAACTCGAGATTTTCTTGTGCGGTCATCTCGTCTTTAACACCGGGTAAGTGACCTAAATAAAGTAAATCTTGATGGAATGCTTCACGTTGTTGCGTAATACTTTCATCTTGAAAATAAACCGTACCGTCATAGGGCTGAGAAAGACCAGAAAGAATGCGCAATAAACTGGTTTTTCCCGCGCCATTTGGCCCTTCAACTTGCACAATATCGCCTGCGGCAATGTTAATATCAAGCGCTTCAAACAACAAGCGATCGCCACGTATACAAGCTAAGTTACTAGCACTTAGTAAGCTATCGGTGTTCGGTGTAAATACTGTGTTTTCGCTGTGTAATCTGGACAAAATTTTTCACTTAATTGTTACGTGTAGGCACGGGTTCATGTCACTATTGAGATGATAATAACCTAATTAACCGACTAGCTTTTGATTTATGCCACTAGGTTGTAATGCGTGTTTCAGGTTTTACTTGAATCGCTGCAAATACATCGCAGGCTACTATATCGTTCAATAAAGCTGAGTAACAGGTTTTCCGCACAGCTTTGTTAATAAGGCTATTAATTTTTAATAAGTGATCAATTTATTGATCCAATTCGTATAATAGCGAATACAATACATAGCACATTATCATCAGCACGGATAATTCCTTTGCTGGGATAATTACGATAATATGTCGGCAGATATAGCCCTAAAAAGGAAGCTCATGAAAAATTTATTCTTGATTACCATCATTGCTTTAACAACCTTTACCGTCAAAGCGCAGGCTGAAGTCGATATCACTAAAAACATTAACATCGACCCTTCATCACAATGTTTAGCATTTATGCAACACAGTGAAAAAAAATTGCATGCTAAAGAACTGCTTGATCTTTGTCAGTTAACGGCGGGTAAGGCAATGTTAATTGTCAATACGGCTAGTCATTGTGGTTTTACTCCACAATTTACAGCGCTCGAAGCTTTGCATAAAGAATACCAAGAGCAAGGCTTAGTGGTTATTGGCTTTCCTTCAGATGACTTTTTTCAAGAAGAAGATGACGAAAAAGATACCGCTGATATCTGTTTTGTAAACTATGGCGTAACTTTTACTATGTTATCGCCTGTGCATGTATACGGCAGTGAGACTCATCCTATTTTTAAAGCATTAGCGGAACAAACCACTGCACCTAAATGGAATTTTTATAAGTATTTAGTTAGCGCGGATGGTAAAACGGTTAAGCACTTTAACAGCCGTGTAAAGCCTGATTCAGACATTTTTATCAATGCCATTAACGAAATATTATAGAGAGAATTATGTCAAGATATGCAGGCCAAAGTAAAAAAATTCATGATTGCACGACAAAAACGGGCGTATTACTAACTAATTTAGGCACACCCGATAGCCCAACACCAAAGGCACTTAGGCGTTATTTGGGCGAGTTTTTATCTGATCCACGAGTAGTGGAAATTCCTCGTTTGATTTGGTTTGTGATTTTACATGGTATTATTCTTCGAGTGCGGCCAAAGAAATCAGCTAAGTTATATGAAACGGTTTGGACTGAGGAAGGTTCGCCTTTATTAGTGATTAGTAAGCAACAAAAAGCTAAAGTTGAGAAAGTACTCACAGCAAAGTATGGCGATAACGTGATGGTTGATGTGGCTATGCGTTATGGTAATCCATCGATTGCTGACGCTTTAGAAAATTTTCAAAAAAACGGTGTTAACAATATTATTGTTCTCCCTTTGTATCCACAATATGCGGGTCCAACCATAGGGGCAACCTTTGATGCTGTGTTCAATAAAATTAAAAAATGGCGCTGGATCCCCAGTATCCATTTTCAAAGTGGTTATCACGACAAACCTTTATACATTAAGGCATTAGCTGCCAGCATTAATAACTATATAGCTGAACATGGTAAGCCTGATAAGTTAGTTTTTTCTTATCATGGTATGCCAAAGTATTTTTTAGAGCAGGGCGACCCATATTATTGTTTTAGCCATAAAACCACCCGTTTAGTGGTTGAAGAACTTGGCTTAAGTAAAGATGATTATGTTATGACCTTTCAATCGCGTTTTGGTAAAGCCGAGTGGCTTAAACCTTATACAGATGAAACCTTGGCAAAACTTGCTGAAGATGGCAATAAGCATGTAGCGATTATTAGCCCGGCATTTAGTGCCGACTGTTTAGAAACTTTAGAAGAATTAGTACACGAAAACAAAGACGTATTTATTGATGCGGGTGGTGAAAAATATCATTATATTCCAGCACTAAATGATGATGATGCCCACATTGACGTTATGCTTGAATTAATAGAACCACATATTAATTAAGTACTCTGCTTTAAAGAATATAGATAATAAGCCTTATCTTGCTAAAATCATATGGGTGATTTATTGCTCAGCTAGTCAGCTGTGCTTAAGTCGCTTCGCTTATTGAGCTTAATTATTCAATTTAGCTATTGAACTTAAATAGTTGTCGTTTACTTTTCGGCAATTATTTAAATTCTTGATTACAGTCGTCATTAAAATAAATAATCCATTATTCTGAGATGGCTTAAGCCGTCCATGCTCGCGTTATCTCCAATCCCAATAATTAATTAATATCGCTGGTCAATATGCGCTTGCATTATTCTACTCGCTTGCACCCATTTCATTATGTTATTACTTAGCTGTGCTGGTTAAAATACACTACGGCTGTTGTGCTCTCAATAACACACGTTAGCTATTGCTAAATCCATCGGCAAGGATTTACTCATGCTGTGAAGCGATCTGTGAAGCGATCTGTGAAGCGATCTGTGAAGCGATCTATGAAGCCATGGATAGCGAGTAACGGCCATGTAAGAATTAATCGTGTATCTTGCCTACATAGATGTAGGGACTTATGTTTAGTTTCGAACAACAACCATGTGCTATTGATTATATCTGCTCATTTACTTATTTCAATGGCTAGATCTCGTCAAGTTATAAGTCGTATTAATCAGGTTTTTCAAGTGATAAAAACAAAAAAACGAAACATAAGTTTCGTTTTTATTTAAGCGCTAGTTAATACTAAAGCTTATTATGCACTGTAGACTAAGATGCAACTACGTTTTCAGCTTCAGGACCTTTTTGGCCTTGTTTTACGCTGAAAGTTACCGATTGACCATCAGTCAATGTACGGAAACCGTCGCCAGAGATTGCACTAAAATGAACAAAAACGTCAGCGCCGTTTTCTTGCTCGATGAAACCAAATCCTTTAGATTCGTTAAAAAATTTTACTTTACCAGTTACTGTATCAGACATACCAACATTTCTCGCAGGTCAAAAATTAAAGTTTAGCCAAAATGGCCATATACGGAGTAAATGCCCTCTATCTAAAATGAAGATAGAGAAAGGTTTCCAGTAACACATATTAAAGCGTCTAGGCTGATCATAGGTCTTTTGACCAATGGATCTCTCCTTATCCCGAAACGCAAAAACTCAACGCGAATACATATTAACACATAAGAATTAAGGAATCTCTAAATAATACCAAGATTATTTTACTTTTTTAGCACAAAAAAAAGCCAGCTAAGAGGCTGGCTTTTATGCTTTATTTTGAATCAGCGATTAAATTTCTGCTATTTGGGCTTTCTGGTCAACCATTTTGGCCAGGGTAGACTCAGCATCAGCTAACTTTGCTTTTTCTTTATTGATCACAGCTTCGGGTGCTTTGCCAACAAAACTTTCATTGTTTAACTTAGCACGAACACGGTCTGCGTCTTTTGATAACTTATCAATGGCTTTGTCTAAGCGAGCTAATTCAGCGTCTTTATCGATTAAACCGGCCATAGGTATTAATATTGATAAGTCACCAACAACGGCGGTGGCAGACGCTGGACCTTTATCGTCGTCAGACAATAACGTAATACTTTCTAATTTTGCTAAGGCACTGATAAATTGTTCATTTTCAGTCAGGCGACGTTGGTCATCAGCATTAACATGTTTAAGTAGTACCGGTAATGGCTTACTTGGCGTGATATCCATTTCACCCCGAATATTACGAATGGCAACGACAAACTGTTTAACCCACTCTAAATCATCAATGGCGGTTTGGTCACATTGGCTTTGGTCAAACTGTGGAAAGCTTTGTATCATAATGCTATCGCCAGTTTTTTCAAAGTTAGTTAAGGGTACAACGCGTTGCCAAATAGTCTCAGTGATAAATGGCATTATGGGGTGCATTAAACGCAGCAAGCTTTCTAAGACATTAACTAAGGTATGACGAGTGCCACGTTGCTGTGCTTCGCTGCCTTTAAATAATATGGGTTTCGTTAATTCTAAATACCAGTCACAAAATTGATGCCAAGTAAATTCGTATAATGCTTGTGAAGCCAAGTCAAAACGAAAAGCATCAAAGGCTTCATGTACAGTTTTAACTGTTTGTTGTAATTGGCCGATAATCCAACGGTCAGCCAGTGAAAACTCCATCGCACCACTAGGCTTGTCAGGTGTAGAGCGGCCGCAATCAAATTCTTCCGTATTCATCAGTACATAACGGCTAGCATTCCATAGCTTGTTGGTAAAGTTACGGTAACCCTCAAGACGTTTCATATCCCAGCTAATATCACGGCCAGTGGTTGCCACAGACGTCAAGGTAAAGCGTAAAGCATCAGTACCGTGGGCTTCTATGCCATTAGGAAATTCTTTTTTGGTCAGCTTTTCAATCTTAGCGGCCATTTTAGGCTGCATCATATTACCGGTACGCTTTTGAAGTAAGTCTTCAAGTGAAACGCCATCGATCATGTCTAGGGGATCAATAACATTGCCTTTTGATTTACTCATTTTATCGCCATTTTCATCACGAATAAGGCCGGTCATGTAGATTTTTTTAAACGGTATTTGGGCTGTACCCTTTTCATCTTTGTTGAAATGCATGGTCATCATGATCATACGAGCAACCCAGAAGAAAATAATATCAAAACCAGTAACTAAAACATCAGTAGGATGGAAGGTTTTTAAGTCTTCGGTTTCTTTTGGCCAACCTAGGGTTGAGAAAGTCCATAAAGCTGATGAGAACCAGGTATCCAGTACATCATCATCTTGGTTTAGTTTCATGTCGTCGCCAATCGGGTTATTAGCACGTACTTCTGCTTCTGTACGACCGACATAAACTTTGCCATTTTCATCATACCAAGCGGGAATTCGATGTCCCCACCACAGTTGGCGCGAAATACACCAGTCTTGAATATTGTTCATCCAAGCAAAGTACATGTTTTCATATTGCTTAGGGACAAACTCTATTTGGCCATCTTTTACCGCGTCAACAGCAGGACCCACAAGTTTTTCTACACGTACGTACCACTGGTCGGTAAGTAATGGCTCAATAATAACGCCAGATCTATCACCGTAAGGGGCAACTAAATCATGCTCTTTTACTTCAACTAACAAACCTAATTCGTCAAACTTAGCCACGATAGCTTTACGGGCGACAAAACGGTCCATACCGGCAAATTCAGTGGGTAATTGTGCATCATATACGTCACACACTTCACCTTTAGTATCATAAACTTCAGCAGTGGCTAATATCGCGGCGTCTTTATCAAAAATATTGATTTGTGGTAATTGATGACGCTTACCGACTTCATTATCATTGAAGTCATGAGCAGGAGTGATTTTTACACAACCTGTGCCTTTGTCCATATCGGCATGGTCATCACCAACAATGGGAATTAAACGATTAACTAAGGGTAATAAAACCTGTTGACCAATTAAATCTTTATAACGAGGATCTTCTGGGTTTACCGCAATACCGGTATCGCCCAACATAGTTTCAGGTCGTGTGGTGGCAACCACTAAATAATCAAGACCTTCTGCTGTTTTTGCTCCATTAGCTAACGGGTAGCGTAAATGCCACATGTGGCCTTTTTTGTCTTTATTTTCGACTTCTAAATCAGAGATTGCCGTGTGGAATTTTGGATCCCAATTAACGAGGCGTTTACCGCGATAAATTAAGTTGTCTTCATATAAGCGAACAAATACTTCTTGTACAGCTTCAGACATGCCCTCATCCATGGTGAATCGTTCACGAGACCAGTCAATAGAGTTGCCTAAACGGCGCATTTGCTTACCGATAGTGCCGCCAGATTCTTCTTTCCATTGCCAAATTTTATCAATGAAGGCTTCGCGGCCATAGTCATGACGGGTTTTGTCTTCTTCTGCGGCAATTTTACGCTCGACCACCATTTGTGTTGCAATACCGGCATGGTCACAGCCTGTTTGCCATAAGGTATTTTTACCTTGCATGCGCTGATAACGAATTAAGGTATCCATAATGGTTTGCTGAAAAGCATGGCCCATATGCAAACTACCCGTCACATTGGGTGGTGGAATGGCAATGCTGTAGCTATCGCCTTCACCTGTCGGGCTAAAGTAACCTTGTTCTTCCCAACTTTTATAAAGGGATTGTTCAATATCAGCGGGGGTAAATGTTTTTTCCATCAGAGTTTCCGTCAGAAGAATTTTAACTTGTTGTATCGATAGTTTGCGGTGCGCTTGCCACTTGGTGAGCGACCTGAAAACCCCATTGGCGACAAGTTCGAAAACGATCTCGAGCTTGTTGTTTAAGTGTTTCATCACGGGGTACAAAATCTATCAAATGCGAAAATTGGTGAGCAAAGTTAGGCACTTTGCTGGTTAAATTGATTAAAACCGCACGCCGGTTTGTTGGGGGCTGCCAGCTAATTTCGACGGCAGCACCTTGTCTTGGACCTTCACCAATTAAATTATGTGGTACAAAACTTGTTGGATCAAAGGCCCATAACATTTCATCAATATCATGAGCACTTTGTTGATCTTGAGTATAAATAAATACTCGCTGATTTTGCCGGTAAAAGTGAGCCGCTTGCAGGCAGGCATAATGCAGGTGCAACTGTGCTTCAGTGACACCTACAATACTACTTTGTTCTTCAATACTGTAGAACATTGCTTGGGTTAGCATGACTTCATTCCGGCTATAAATTCAGTGAAAACTATTCGCCTTGCTCAGCGCCAGAACGATTTAATATGAACTGCGTTAGCATGCTTACTGGCCGGCCGGTTGAACCTTTGTTTTTACCACCGCGCCATGCTGTACCGGCAATGTCTAAATGCGCCCAATTATATTTTTTGGTAAAGCGTGATAAGAAACAGGCGGCGGTGATTGCGCCAGCTTCTTTACCACCTAAATTGGTAAAATCAGCAAATGGGCTTTCAAGTTGATCTTGATAGTCGTCCCATAAAGGCATGCGCCATGCTCTGTCACCACTTTGCTCAGAAGCGTTTAATAACTCATGCGCGAGTGGATTGTGACTACTGAATAAGGCGGTTGCATGAGCACCTAAAGCCACAACACAAGCACCTGTTAAGGTGGCAACATCAATAACCAGTTCGGGATCAAAGCGCTCAACATAGGTCAAGGCATCACATAAAACTAAACGACCTTCAGCATCAGTGTTTAATACTTCAACGGTTTGACCCGACATAGTGGTTAAGATGTCGCCTGGGCGATAAGCGTTACTGCTTGGCATGTTTTCACAACCCGCTAAAACACCAATCACGTTGATCGGTAGAGCAAGTTCTGCCAGTGCATGCATAGCACCTAAAACACCGGCTGCACCGCCCATATCATATTTCATTTCATCCATGCCTGCGCCTGGTTTTAATGAAATACCACCACTGTCAAAGGTCAAACCTTTACCGACTAACACTAGCGGCTTTGAATCATCACCAGCGCCATCATATTTAATAATGCTCATCAGTGACTCATTAACCGAACCACGACCTACGGCTAAATATGAGCCCATGCCCAATTCAGCCATCTCTTCTTCGTTAACTATTTTAGTACTGACATTGTCATAGTTGCTATCCAACATTTGAGCTTGTTCAGCCAAGTAGGCAGGATTACAAATGTTAGGTGGCATGTTAGCCACGTTTTTACAGCTTGTTATACCTTTTGCAATAGCCAAAGCATGGTTAATAGCACGTTCACCAATCGGTAACTCACGGCGAGTGGGGACGTTAAATACTATTTTACGTAAAGGGCGGCGAGGCTCTTCTTTACGGGTTTTCAAACTGTTAAAGCTGTAGAGGCAATCTTGTGTTGCTTCAATCGCTTGACGTACTTTCCAGTAGGTATCGCGGCCTTTAACATGTAATTCAGACAAAAAGCACACTGCTTCCATTGAACCGGTTTCATTTAAGGTACTGATCGTTTTGCTGATAATTTGGCGATACTGACGTTCGTCTAACTCACGTTCTTTACCACAGCCCACTAATAACACGCGTTCACTAAGAATATTTGGCACATGATGTAATAACAACATTTGCCCTGATTTTCCCTCTAGATCGCCACGGCGCAATAGATTGCTAATATAGCCTTCACTAATTTCATCTAGTTGTTCTGCGATAGCTGACAAACGACGAGGTTCGAAAACACCGACAACAATACAGGCGCTACGTTGTTTTTCCGGACTGCCACTCTTTACACTGAACTCCATGATGTCTCCTAATTTGACTCAAATGCGTATATTTTATTGAAAATATACTATTTATCTTGCTAAAAACAGTAAATAATCGCTAAGCTTGCTTTTAAATGTATTCGCCTAAAGGCTATAATTATAGCCGTATTGCACAGCGTTACCTAGCAAGCTTAAATTTAGTTTAATGCTAAAAATAACAAGTTTACTGAAAAAATGGCTGTATGTCAGAAAAAACTAAGTTTTTATAGGATCACTTTGTGATTATATTGCGTTATTTGCTCAAAGAAGTTGCCAAAACCCAACTTGCGGTATTTCTTGTCATTATGACAATATTTATCAGCAATAAATTCGTTCGTGTGCTTGATGATGCTTCAGAAGGTGGCATTCCAGGTCATTTAGTGATGACATTTATTGGCCTCAAAATCCCTGATCTTGCTGGCATGATTTTACCCTTAAGTTTTTTTCTTGGCGTTTTATTGGCTTATGGTCGTATTTACGCTGAAAATGAAATGACGGTATTGCATGCCTGTGGTGTCAGTGAGTGGTATGTAGTGCGCGTTACCTTAATTCTAGGTTTTGTTACCGCGATTATTACAGGTATATTTACGCTTTATTTGTCGCCCATGGCAGCAGAGTATGAATATCAAGTTAAAGATAAAATTGCGTCTGATTCAGGTTTAAGTTCGCTTATTGCTGGACGCTTTCAAACCACAGGCAATAACAAAGCGGTCATCTTTATTCATGATAAAAATCGTAATGACAATACTTTTGAAAAGGTTTTTGTCGCGCAGTTGCCTAATGAAAGCACACCAACCGCGAGTGTTATCGACTCTAGCCTAGTTTATGCTGCAACCGGCCAAGTTGTTGAAGAAGAAACTGGCTCGCAGCGTTTAATACTATCAGCCGGTACCCGTTATCAAAACGACATCAAAAATAAAGAGTTTCGACAAGTTTCCTTTGATAAATATTATATTCAAATTCAAGATCAAAAGGTGGCGCATAAACGCCGCAAGCTCAGTGCAATACCAACCGCAGAGCTTTATCAAACACAAACGCCAGAAACAAGTGCAGAAAGCCAATGGCGGATCGCCTTTCCATTGGCTTGTATTATTTTGACCTTGGTGGCCGTGCCATTAAGTGTCGTTAATCCGCGCCAAGGTAAATTTGGTAAAATGCTACCGGCATTGTTACTGTTTTTAAGTTACTTTTTATTACTAACCGCGATTCGTTCAGGGATAGAAAGAGGCTCAGTTCCACAATATATTGGTTTGTGGCCAGTGCACTTTACGGTGCTGGTATTAGGCTTAAGTTTATTGGTTAAAGGCCGAAAAGGTGGTAGGAAATTTAAAGTGAAGAAAGCTAAAAACAAGGTTGCTGCTTAATGCGTATTTTAGATATGTACATAGGTCGCGTTATTACCTCTACAACTTTCACCACCTTAGCGGTATTTGTCAGTTTGAGCAGCATTATTAAATTTGTTGAGCAAATGAAGTCAGTTGGCAGAGGTAATTATGATTTGGCCCACGCTGCGCTTTATGTGCTTTATGCTATTCCACAAGATGTCTCGTTATTTTTTCCTATGTCTGCATTAATCGGTGGCTTAATTGGCATGGGGATGATGGCAAGCAGTAGTGAACTTATTGTTATGCAGGCGGCAGGGCTTTCACGTCTTGATATTATTAAATCAGTGATGAAATCAGCATTGTTATTGATCATTGTTAGTATGGCGATTGGTGAATGGCTAGCACCTCAAGGCGAAGCCGCAGCTCGACAAGTGCGAGCTCAAGCCATTTCGGGGGGAAGTTTAATTTCATCAAGCGGTGGCACGTGGGCAAAAGATGGTGACTACTTTGTTCATATAGGTGAAGTACAAGATAAGGGTTCCCTAAAAAACATCCAAATATATCGCTTTAACGAGCAGCTTAAACTGTCGAGTTGGGTATCAGCCACTAGCGCCGTTTATCAAAAAGATGCTTGGCAATTACGCGATGTTATTGAAACCAAAATTGGCGCAACGGAAATTAGTAAAGAAAGCCAAGCAGTGATGTCTTGGCGTTCAACATTAACGCCCGATAAATTAGGTGTTGTAACCGTTAAGCCTGAGTCATTGTCACTAAGGGGTTTAAGTGATTACTTAGATTACCTGGAGGCCAACAAACAAGATCCCAGCCGGTATTTGCTAGCTTTTTGGCGAAAAATAGCACAACCTTTTACTTTGGCAGTCATGTTATTGGTGGCACTATCTTTTATCTTTGGTCCATTACGTTCAGTATCTATGGGGGCAAGAATTATGATGGGCGTGGCCACGGGGATTTTATTCTTTATCGTCAATGAAGTGCTGGGATCACTGAGTTTGGTTTATCAGCTACCCGCTATTTTTGGTGCTTTTATGCCTAGCTTGATTTTTGTCAGTATTGCTTTGTATTTAATGAATAAACGCGCAAGTTAGCAAGATAAAACCCAACAAAAGCTTTGAAATTTTATGCTTGAAACTTGATATTGCAAAGCTTAGGTTGGTTACCAGAGGTGAACGCTTTACTGCATTCACCTCGGTTTTTATATTAGTTACAGCCTCAAATAATTACAGCCTGCCTCTATTTGCCTCAAGCGTTAAAAGCACCACTTCCGTATCAGTTAAACGGTCTTGTAGACTCAATTTATGTTTTCTATCAAGCAAGACCGTAAAATTTCCCAAACCTAATAACGTTGGCAATAAACGTTTTAAAGCGGTGGTTTTAGTGATTAAGCTACCATCTTGATTTTGAACTTTTAAACGCCACGCCTTCATACCTAAAGTTTGGCCGCTTTTAGACCAAAACCAGATAAAGAAAAATGCCACCCAGCTCAGCTTCCAAAGTTCATTGGGCCACAGCAACCAATAAGTATTTGTGATTGTATCGCTTAAGTGCTGATAACCTTGTAAATCAAAAATGCTAAAATGAACCATTAATGAAATAATTAAAAAAGAAGCTGCACCAGCGCTCATGTAAACAGCGATGGTAATTAAAGCATCATACAACCATGAAGCCAAACGACGTCGAAAGCCTGCACGAGGAAAAGGTGAGTTAGAAGTTAAAGACATAGCCACATCAATAGAAAAATTTGTGCTAGTTTAACAAAAGGCCCATAAAAGTATAAGTAAGAGAGCGAAATTTTTAATTTCCAAGCAGAACTTAGACAATAACAGATGAAATATTAAGTGCTTAAAATATAAAACAGGAGGTTTAACAATAACCACTATTTGTACACAATAGCGCGTTGGAATTGACGATAGCAGACAACTTGATATTGGTTGCAACCCAAGGACAGTAGAATACTGAAACAATTTACACCAAGGTTTGTCTCTGGCCGTTAAAAAATTTGATCAGCGTAACTTTAGTTTTTACTCACACCTAAAAGCAAAGCGATTAGTCTTGAAACAGGTCTTGAATATCATATAAACTTTATTCGCTAGAGCAAAACTAAAGCGGTAGCGGTAAATTTAGCACATTGCACAAGATCACAGTTAAGCGAAAACCTATTTAACAAAATTTACCGAGCCGCAGGTATCAAGCATACTTTTTTTGATAATATCTTCGAGACCAGAATTTGGTTGGAAAAACAGCTAAAATTGGTACAGATTGTAGCTTGATGAACAAATAATCAGCACTTAAGTAATAATGAAAGAAAAACTATTGCTAACAGGATTATTTTTCGTATAATGCTGTTCTCTTCAATAAGGGGTTATATTATTGAAGTTATAGAAAAGAAATGCCAGCGTGATGAAATTGGTATACATGGGGGATTCAAAATCCCCTGTCGAAAGACGTGTCGGTTCGAGTCCGACCGCTGGTACCATTCTTCCCTTTTCTTAAAGGGCTATAACACAAAAAACCGACAATAGACGTCGGTTTTTTTGTGCCTAAAATTTGATGAAATTACGCTGTATTTTAGTGTTTTCTTGTCTTACCACTTCATCAAAGCTAAATGTTTTATGCGTTGAGCTTGCCTTTATCAAAATAAATAAAGCTCTATAAATTTAGCCGTCATGGTAAATTGTTATTCATACTCTGCAATTTATTGTTTGAGATACTTGAGTAAATCATGGTTGAGCTAATCTTTTCGTGACCTAGTCTAGTCATTAGTTGAATTATAATTACACTATTTTCAAATGTTATAATTGAATAAAATATGTCGGCTAGAATGGGCAGTTCAGTTTTTTCACACACTCTAGTGATAACTCGATGTAGATCTGATAAACGAAATTGTATATTAATACCTGTTTTTCTTAACATCACACTGTTCAATATCAGCACTCATAAATGAACCAATAACCATTTTATCTTTTCTATGCGTAACAAAGTGCAGAAAACAGCACTTTAGCGTTTGCCTCGTTGTAATTGGATTGTCAATTTCATAGATACTAGGTCATTACTTGTTAGCGAAAATGTTTACCACTTAAGTAGTAAACAAACGCCATACTTTATCGCAGGATAATATGCCATTTATTTCTTATTACGTATGCTGTTTTACAAAAAAAGGCTAGGTGACTCTCAGTAGCATAGTAGTAACCTAGCGTTTTCCTACGATGTATTTCTTATTCATAGCTCACCACTGTAAGGTGCTGTTATAGCGCTGAGTAATTTTTTGCTAATGGTTGTCTAATTTTTACATGATTACTGACACCATAAAGAATGAATTTTTAATAGGGCGATAATTAAAAGTTAGTGTGAACAATATGTAAGATGTTTTAACTAGGTATAGAAGGAATACCTACTATTCAGGTAATGAGTTGAACCTAATTTTATAGGTTTATGGCAGCGGTGTAGAATTAAGATAATTAAGCCAAGTAAACATAGACGATCCATAAATCTAATAAAAATTAACCGAAGTGACGCATTCAAATGAGTTTGCTTGGAAACACCACTTCATTGCTAAAACCTGCCAGGTTTAAATATGCTCTTTATCAATGCATTGATGTTTTATAGTATTCAACAGTTAATAAACTAAATTTATATCTAGCAACATGAGTTTGACGATACTGTAGATATCAGTAGGATTTAGTAGGGCTGTTAGTCCCTGTCATTGAATGGTCTATATATAAGAGTGCCGTTTCATCTTTTTAATAGATGAATATAGTGGTTTGGAACTATTTGTTGGTTAAAACAAGATAAATGGATGAAAAATATGTCTATGAAGATAAAGTTACCCTAAGGAACTTTTTAATTAAGTTGGTAGTTATATATGTTATCGATTAAAAAATAACAATAACGTTGCTTTAATAGTCAGTCACAGCAAGGGGTGCTTAATTAAAAGGCAAACAAACACTTATTTGCAATTTAATTGATATTAACTGTTGACGTGAAGCCAGAAATCTCTAGAATGCGCTCCAGTTCCAAGGGGTAACCCAAACGAACGGTTTTAATGAGTTATCTAATCTAGTCTAAGCTGATTAAGTTAACCTAACGTTTTAAAAGTGAGTTTGAATCTTCTGAAAAGAAAGTTTAAAAAAACTAAATAAAACGTTGACATTAAAACCCAGGTGCGTAAAATGCGCATCTCGCTTCAGGCAAGGCCTGCAGCAACGAATTACTTTACGGTATAGAGCGAATGAGATTCTGTATCGGTTAGTTATCTCCTTGGAGATAAACTAGCTTTCTTTAACAATTAGTTAT